>NZ_JAGQBG010000170.1 GCF_024345515.1 Cyanobium sp. N5-Cardenillas | reverse complement strand
GCGGGGATGGTGAAGATGTCACCCACGTCGCAGAGGGTGATCTGCTCGCGCAGGTCGACCCCCATCTCGTAGTTGTAGGGGGTGTACAGGGCCGAGATGCGGCGGATTCCCTGGGGGCCGAAACGGGTGCCGGGGCGGTAGGTGGTGCCGCTGTCGTGGGGAACCCCAACCACCGCCACGTCGAACTCCCCGACCCGGTTCACATCTTCCAGGTAGGGGGCCTTCATGAAGGTGTTGATGCCCGCGTAGTGGGGCAGCTCACCGCGGGAGAAGGTGGAGATGCGCCGATCAATGATGCTATCGGCCGCCTCCAGGCCATAGCGAAGGCCCTGGTCCACCTCCTGCTGCCAGCCCGTCAGGGGCAGGGCGGCTTCCTTCTCCAGGGCCCGGGCGCCTTCACTGCCGGTGGGGTGACCACCCCGCGCAAACGCCTCAGACGCATCAGCCTGGCTGCCGCTGGACGGTTCGTTCATTCGGTCCTCTGGGCACGGTGGGAATGGGGCGGTCTCCCGGGCTTTTGTCCCTCCGTGCCATTCACTGTTCTGGGGACATGGGGTCCTGAACGGTGAATGTGCTTCTCTCGGACCAGACATCCCTTGCTTTGAAGGCAGAACCTGCAAAGGGGGACCGGAACCCTAGAAGCAATGTCCGCCCAGGCATGGTGAAGGTCCATGGGGCTGGCCGTTGTGACGGTTGCTACCGGAACCCCCTGGTCGGTTCAGGTGGGACAGGGGAGGCCCGCCGCCTTGCGGTTGGTTTCGCGGCGCAGCAGCAGAAACAGGTAGTCGGGGTCCTTGTACTGGCTCGGCAGGCACTGGTGCAGTTGCTCAAGGCGGTGCCAGCAGACCGTGCGCTGGATCTTCTTCAGGGTTCGTCCTTCGCGGACCAGAAGGCGCAGGGCCTTGCAGTACATCGAATAGTTGGCCTCCAGTTCACCGATGGTGACTTTCGGAATCGTGGCCTTCGGCAGGGACGCTGGAAGCGATCGGGCGCTCATCGGCCATCCTTCGGGGCAGGCCCCGCAGAGATCTCCCCACTGTCGTTCATGGCCGGCCATCCTGCGCCCCCCAAACGGGGACATTCCGGCCTGAAGCTCCGGCAGGGGGCCGCTGCTGTCGGCTGGGCCTCAGGGGGCCGGCCATGGGGGTTCGCTGACCCGACCGCCACGATGGCGCTGCACCCCTTCCGATTCAGTTAAGGTTTTGGCAACAGATTGACACCAGGCATGAACGCTGACCATCCCGTTCTCAATGCGCTGCTGGAGCAGCTCCGCTCCCTCAACGATCAGTACAGCCAGCTTCCCAACGAAATCAACCGCTACCGCGTTGTCCGCCAGGAGCAGCTGATCGCCCAGTGGGCTCCCGGTTTCAGCTTCGCTGCCTGAGCGCCCGGCGCCCCAAGCCCTTGTGCTGGTTAACTTTCGATAAGATGTTGCTGCCTCTTGGCTGAGGTCATGCATAAAAATCACCCCGTCTACCACTCCCTGATCTCCAGGCTTGAAAGCCTCAAGGATCAGTACCGGCGCCATCCCTGCGAGACGAGCCGCTATCGGCTTGTGCGGCAGGAGCAGTTGATCGCCCAGTGGGTCCAGACCTCTGAATCTCCCAACTGAAGCAGCGGCAGTGGCGGCCGGTCGCCTGTTGCGATCCGGGCCCCCTTCGCTGAGCCAAGCCCCGCCAAGCTGCTTGTTTGTCTCAGGGTGACCGTTGTTGCCGTCTCTTGGCCGTGGATGGGCTATGCCGTCAACAGCTCACCTTCCGCAGTGGCATGGGAAAAAAGGACAAAAGTGGTTCCAAGGTCAAGGCCGACAAGTCGGCCGCGAAATCCGGGGACCTGAGCAGCAAGGACAAGTCAGGCAAGAAGGCGGCGAATGGCCACCGATCCGGCGGTATCAATGAGTCGGATCTTTACCACCCCTCTCCCCTCTTCGACGACTTCGCCAGCCATCCGGAGGGCCGCCCCCCCAAGCTGGACCGCAAGTTCTATGAGAAGGAACTGGCCCGGCTGCAGGTGGAGCTGGTCAAGATGCAGTACTGGGTGAAACATGTGGGCTACCGCATGATCCTGCTGTTCGAAGGCCGTGACGCCGCCGGCAAGGGCGGAACCATCAAGCGGATCACCGAGCCCCTGAACCCCCGCGGCTGCAACGTGGTGGCCCTGGGCACCCCCTCCGACCAGCAGAAGTCCCAGTGGTACTTCCAGCGTTATGTGGAGAACTTCCCCTCGGCCGGGGAGATCGTGCTGTTCGACCGCAGCTGGTACAACCGGGCCGGCGTTGAGAAGGTAATGGGCTTCTGCGCTCCGGAGCAGGTGGATGAGTTCATGCTGTCCTGTCCGGAGTTTGAGCGCATGCTCGTGCGCAGCGGCATCACCCTGATCAAGTACTGGTTCTCCGTCAGCGACGACGAGCAGGAGATCCGTTTCCGCTCCCGTCTCGAAGACCCCGCACGGCGCTGGAAGCTCAGCCCGATGGATCTGGAATCCCGCGATCGCTGGGTGGAGTTCTCCCGCGCCAAGGATGAAATGTTCGCCCACACCAACATCCCTGAGGCTCCCTGGTTCACGGTGGAGGCCAATGACAAGCGCCGGGCCAGGCTCAACTGCATCCGTCACCTGCTCAGCAAGATCCCCTATGAGGACATGACCCCGGCCGCCATCGAGTTGCCCCCCCGCAAGAGCGGCGGAGACTATCAGCGGCCCCCGATGAACGAGCAGTTCTTCGTTCCCAACGCCTATCCCTGAACGGCCTGACCAAGCCGCGAGCGGCCCCCCAGGAGCTCCAGCCAGATCAGCACCACCAGCCAGTGGATCAGCACCGGCGGCCAGATGGAGCCGGTGGCGAGGTAAGCGATCACGCAGACCACCCCCAGCAGACTGGCCAGGACCAGGAAGCGGCCGTCGTCGAACAGGCGTCTCCCCATGGGATACCAGAGCCGGCCGGCCAACGGATGCCAGGCGACGAACAGCCCCACACCCAGGGCGCCCCAGGCGACGCTGTCCCATCCACTCAACCCTTCGAGCGGGTGGGGCAGCAGGGCTGCGCGGAACAGGGTTTCTTCAACCAGGGCCGGGGTCAGCAGCAGGACCATCGCCTGGCGCATCAGTCCAAGGGGCCGCACCCTTGTGCGCTGCGCCGGCAGGAATCCCGTGGCACGCCCAAGGACGAGGGCCACGGCGGCGTAGGCCCCCAGCAACAGGGCGGCAAGGGCCAGGCCACGACCGGTGAGGGGGGCGAAGAACGCGTCCATCAGCCGGGGCAGCACGACCGCTACCACGGGCAGCTGGCCCAGCAGCTGGGTCGGTGCCAGGGGGGTCAGGCGCTGGTCAGCTCCGGGAAGCTGGTTGGTGCGCACCAGATGCAGGGGGTCGCCATGGCGCAGGAACACCCCGGCCATCTCATCGTGGGCCCGACGGGGCAGCATGGAGCGCCAGCTGAGCACCCCGTCCCACAGGCTCCGGTTGGCCTTGAACCGGTCCGGGCCATCGCCCGGGTTGTCCATGAGGGAGGCGTTGTGGCGCCAGTCGTCGCGCACCATGCCGAAGGGGGTCAGCAGGGCATCGAGGGCCTGGGCCAGGGACGCCAGCCGGGGCAGGTCGCCGCCGTTCAGGTCCCGGCGGCGGCGACGCAGCTGGTCGATGGCGATCCAGAGGGCCTGGCTGGAATCCTGCACGCAGGAGATGGCAGGACTGACCAGGGACACGCCGCGGCCGTCGCCGCTGCGGTAGCGGGCCATCAGCACCTCCGCCTGGATCGCCAGTTCCTCCAGCAGCAGGGGCTCGGTGCGCACCAGCACGTCGGAGATCGGACGGGTGCCCAGCCAGCCCCGCTGCAGGTTGCCGGTGTAGGCGCTCCAGTCCTGGCTGCCGGAGACGATGCCGTTGGGGTTGTTGGCATAGATCTGGTGGTAGCGCAGGTCGAAACGGGGCTGTCCCGTGAAGGGATCGACCACCACCCGGGCGGCGCCGAAGGCGAAATGGCCCGTGACCGTGAAGCCGCTGATCGCTTCCCCGTCGGGGCCACCGATGCCGCCGAAGCTGTGGATCACCAGGGAGCGGTCGCCGGGTTGCCATGGGGTGGGGGCACCGCCGGGGAGCAGGTCGACCCGGCTGTCGCGGCCGCGACGGGTCTGGTCGGCACTCCAGTTGACCCGGCTGATGTGGTTCAGCCCTGCAGTGGTGCCCCGCAGCAGCCGGTCGCTCGCCAGGGAGGTGAGCCGCCGCGGCTCCAGGGCCTGGACGGTGAAGGTACCTGCGCTATCAGGGGCTCCGTAGAGGTACCAGCCTTCGTCGCCCGCTGGTGTCTCCAGCAGCCCCTCCGGGTCGAAGAAGCGCCGGCCGTGGCGATCGGGTGGCTGGCGGGGCAGTCGCACGGTCTCCACGGCACCGCTGAAGCCCCCCCGGAGCCGGTCGTAGTGCTGCACCCGGAAACGCTCAGGGTCGGCAGGATCCCGGGATAGCAGTCGCACGAGGCCCACCCAGCGGCCGGTGCTCTGCAGGGGCGGACGGCCGATGCGCAGCATCGGCTCCCCGTCCCGCTGCTCGAGCAGCACCGCCTCGAGCGCCACGGTGATGTCGTCGTGGGGGTGGGCACCGGCCAGGGACTGCAGCGGCCCCACGTCATCGCGGCCGTCGAGCCGGGTGGGCACCACATTGCCCTGCTGGGCCGCCAGGCGGGCCTCGGCCCCGAGCCGCACAGGCGTTCTCACGTTGCCCACCAGGGCGTGCAGCTTCGGGTCGTGCTGCCAGCCCAGGCGCAGACGCCGGCCGATCAGGTCGTGATGGCCGTCCGGGGCCTGCTCCACCTCCAGCCATACCCAGTCTTCGCCGCCCCGGGCCATGGCGGTGACAGGGGGAAGAATCAGCCGTCCAAACCAGTCGCCAT
This sequence comes from Cyanobium sp. N5-Cardenillas, assembly GCF_024345515.1. Lineage (GTDB taxonomy): Bacteria > Cyanobacteriota > Cyanobacteriia > PCC-6307 > Cyanobiaceae > Cyanobium. Next base: position 2,112 of record NZ_JAGQBG010000170.1, on the reverse strand, counting down.
GGGGGCGGTAGAGGGCCGGATCCGGCCGGCGCTCCAGGGGATAGTGCGCCGGACGGTTGAAGGGGGCCCGCCAGGCCAGGTCATAGCTGGTGGGCGGCTGGGTCAGGGCCGCCCTGGCCAGGGGCAGGAGCAGCAGCGCCATGGCGCCGATGGCCAGCAGGAGAGCAGGCCAGCGGCGGCGGCGGTGGGGAGGCCGCCTCAGCCCTGGCTGTGGCAGGGGCAACAAGTCGCTAGCTCCCCCCTGCGCGGTGGATCGCCAGGGCGGCCAGCACCCCCCCGGCGAAACCGGAGGCGTGGCCGATCCAGCTCACACCCGGGGGACTCAGGAAGGGCAACAGGCTGGGCAGGGCCCCCCCGTAGGCGAACAGGGCCGTGAGCGACAACAGAATCGAAAGCGGGCGGCGCTCCAGCCAGCCGATCAGCAGCAGGTAACCCAGCAGGCCGTAGATCACCCCGGAAAGCCCGTGGCTGGCCTGGTGCCAGAACAGCCAGACCGGAATGGCCGTTGCGTAGACCCCCAGCCAGACAGCCAGGTAGTCGCCCCGGCTCTTGGCCAGCACCAGCCAGGAGAGGGGCAGGAACCAGAGGCTGTTGCTGATCAGGTGCCCGAAGCCACCGTGGCTGAAGGGTGCCGTCAGCACACCGAGGAAGGGCCCCCCCGGCACCATCGGCAGGTTCCAGCGCCCCCCGAAGAAGATCTGGTCGATGATTTCCTGGGCCCAGGGCACCGCCAGGATCAGAAGGGGCAGCACGGCCACACCCTTGAGGTGGGACAGGCTGCGGTCGAGACGCTGGGAGAGAGATCCGGCCATGGCCGTCGACGGTTGGGCAAAGCGTTCGGGGCCAGTCCTAGCTCCCCAGCGGACCGCTCAGCAGCCACCACCACAGCGGAACCGAGGCCAGCGCCAGGGCCGTGCTCCACAACACCAGAGCCGCCACCGCTTCCGCCGCCTCCTGCTGCTTGGCCGAGGCCCCTTCCGGCTGCCCGACGGCGGCCGCTTCCGTGAGCAGCAGCACCGAGACGCCGGTGGGAGCCGCCGCCTGCAGCACCACCGCATCCCGCAGCAGGGACGGCAATCCCAGCAGGCTGGCCAGCAGCAGCATGGCCAGGGGCAACGCCAGGAGCTTGCCCACCAGGGCCACCCCCAGCCCGGGGGGGCGGTCGGGGCTCGGATGGCGGCGCCGCAGCACCAGACCCAGCCGCATCCCCACCATCCCCAGGGCCACCAGGATCACCAGGCGTGCCGGCCACCACAGCCACTGGGCCAGGGTGGCGCTCCAGGGGGTCTGGTGCACGAGCAAGGCGAGCAGCAGCCCCCGGATCGCCGGGCTGGTGGCCAGGACGCGCAGCTGCTGGCGGAGGCGGCCGGCGCGTCGGTCGACCAGCAGCGGGCCAAGGCTCCAGGTGATCAGGGTGGCCATAAGATCGAAGGAGATCGTGAAGCCGATGGCCTCGGCGGGGAGCAGGGCCAGCCCAATAGGGAGTCCCCAATAGGCGGTGTTACCCACGATGCAGCCCAGCTGCAGGCTGCCGTCGGGGATCCGGCGGCGCAGGGCCGGCAGACGCAGCAGCAGCAGGCCCAGGCCCGAGGACGCGGCCGCCATCAGCGCCGCCGTAAGCAGGTTGGCCTGGAAGCCCGAGCGCAGCAGCAGGGCCACCAGGCCGATCGGGATCCCCCAGGAGATCAGCGGTGGGGCCAGCCTCCCCGGCAGCCCGGGGAACCGCAGCCCCAGCAACAGTCCGATCCCCAGGGCCGGCACCAGTTCGAGCAGGAAGCGCAGCACCAGCCCTCTCCCATCTGCCGGTCGTCCCACGATGGCGGCCCGGGGCCACCAACGCTGCCTAGGGTCGTCGCACCCCCACGGCTCCAAGGTTCCCGATGCAATCCCCCATGCGCTCCGGCGCAGACAACGGCCTCGGCGGCCTCTGGCAGCTGATCTTCGCCGCCGTGCTCGGAGGACTGGTGTTGCTTACCCAGACGGTGTTCATCGTGCCGGCGGGCAGCGTCGCCGTGGTCACCACCCTGGGCAAGGTCACCGGCGTGCCACGGCAGCCGGGGGCCAACTTCAAGGTCCCCCTGGCCCAGAACACCTCCCTCTTCGACGTGCGCA
>NZ_JAGQBG010000017.1 GCF_024345515.1 Cyanobium sp. N5-Cardenillas | reverse complement strand
GGCCAGCAGGGCGCGGAAGCTGCCGCTGGGCACGACGAACAGCGTCGTGTCCTCAGCGGTCACCATGGTGGTGGGGTAGGGCACCTGGAGCAGCAGCGGCAGCTCACCGAAGAATTCCCCAGCGGTGAAGGTGAACAGCTTGCGGCTCACCCGGTCCGTTTCGTGGATCGCATCCACCGCGACACTCAGCACCAGGTGGAAGGAGCGGCCCTCCTCACCTTGGCGCACCAGCACCGTGCCGGCGGGCACCAGACGACGGGCGCCGCTGCCCACCAGTTCCCGCAGGCGCCGATCGTCCATGCCGCTGTAGCAGGGATGGTCGGGCAGGGACGCCCGCAGGGGGCTCCGCTCCTTCGCCTCATCGCCCTTGGCGCGCCGGGAGGGCAGCAGCTGGATCTGCTGGCGGGACCCGGCCAGTTCGATGCGGCGCTCGCGCAGCCCCTGCTCGATCGCATAGTTGAGCGAACTACGCAGGCTGAGGCTGGCGTGGATCGCCGAGGTCCAGGCCCAGAGCTCAAACGCCATCCCCTGACCCTGCAGGCCGTGCAGCAGCACCTTCGGCGGCGGATCGGCCAGCACCGAGGGTTCGGCGAGCGCCGCCTCCAGCAGCACTTCGGTCACGGCCAAAGGGTCGCTGCCATGGGCCACCGTCACCTCCACATCCACCCGGCCATCGGAGCTCTGGTAACTGAGGTTCTTCACCGGTGCATTGGTGATGGCCGAATTGGGCACCACGATCTCGGCCCCCTGGAAGGTGCGGATCACGGTGGAGCGGATCGAGATCTCCCGGATGAAGCCGCTGGTGTCGCCGAACTCAATCTGGTCGCCCACCTTCAGCTTCCCCTCCATCAGCAGGGTGAGGCCACTGGTGAGGTTGCGGGTGAGCTCCTGCAAGCCGAAACCGATCCCCACCCCGAGGGCCCCGAAGATCACGGCGAGGGCGCCGATGTCGAGCCCCATCCCCTGGGCCACCACCACATAGCCCAGGGCGGCCAGCCCCATGGAGACAAGGGTGGCCACCGCCTCACGCCGCCCCTCCGGCAGGGAGAACCAGCGCAGCACCCTCCCCGCCAGCAGCCGCTTCAAGCCCCGGGCCGCCAGGCTCACGGCCAGCAGCAGCAGCAGCACCTCCACGATCCAGAGCAGGGAGAAGCTCTGGCGACCCAGGGGCAGCAGCGGGGCCGTGAACAGCTTCTGAAAGCGCTCGAGATCCACCCCTTGGGCTCCGCCGTTGCTCTCTTCTAACCCGGAGAGACCGCACCCGCTGTTCACCCAGACTGGTCAGACGGCGTGGATAACTTCGGGCCATGGCACCAGCTCTGCCCTCCGTTCGTGTCCTCGGACCCGCCGATGTGGCCACCCTGCGCTCCCTGCTGGCGGTGTTGGCCAACGCCTTTGACGATCCGGAGAGATACCTTGAGCGGCAGCCTTCGGATTTGTATCTGCACAACCTGCTGAGCAGTGAAATGTTCGTGGCGATCGTCGCCCAGGCTGGGACGCAGGTGGTGGGTGGACTGACGGGTTACGTGCTGCCGAAGTTCGAGCAGGCCTGCCGTGAGTTCTACCTCTACGACCTCGCCGTGGCTCACGATCACCGGCGCCAGGGAGTGGCCACGGCATTGATCGAGCGCCTGAAGACGCTCGCCGCCGAGCGCGGCTTTGCCGGGATCTTCGTCCAGGCCCATCGCGAGGATGGACCCGCCATCGCCCTCTACGCCAGGCTGGGTGTCGGGGAGGATGTGCTGCACTTCGACATCGCCCCTGCCGGAACACATCCATGAAGCTGATGGTGGTCGGGGCCAGCCGCGGGCTTGGCCGTGCCTTTGTCGAGGGGCTGGGCAGTGCCGGTGACAAGGTGATCGGCGTCTCGCGCCGGTGGCCCGATGGCCTGAGGCTGCCGGATGGTGTCGCGCTCAGCTGGATCGAGGCGGATCTGGCGGAGCCGCAGCCGGCGACCCGGTGGATCGAGCAGCAGGCCCCTGCCCAGTTGGACGTCCTGATCTACAACCTCGGCGTCTGGGAGGCGAACGCCTTCAGCGAGGCCTACAGCTTCCTGGAGGATCCCGACGAGAGCATCGCCACCATGGTGGCCATCAACATCACAGGTGCCCTGATGCTGCTGCGGCGGCTGATCCCGCGGCTGCTCGGCTCCCCCAGGCCCCAGCTGATCCTCACCGGCTCCACCTCCGGCCTGCGCCAGAGCGGGCAGCCGGAGGTGACCTTCGGCGCCTCCAAGTTCGCCCTCACCGGCATCGCCGATGCCCTGCGGGAAAGCTTCCGGGACCAGCGGCTGGCGGTGACCTGCCTGCAGCTGGGCTACCTGAACACCGACGACGGCCTGGAGGTGCCGCCCGAGGCGGCCGCCCGGCGCGGCGAGGGCCGCCAGATTCCGCTGCACGACGTGATCAGGATCGTCTCGGCCCTGCTGCAGCTGTCCCCGGCGTCCTTCGTGCGCGAGCTGGTGCTGCCCGCCATCGGCGACGAACGGTTCTGAATGGCGGAGCACCCCTACTACGCTGCATGCACACTGCCTGTGGCAACGGAGCCATGCACACCCAGCGCCCGGGACGTTGGCTGTCCAGCCTGCTGCTGCCGGGCGCACTGGCGCTGGCAGGGCCGACGCTGGCCCAGCCGGCTGATCCGGCGGCGGGCCTGGTGCTCCAGCCGGCCGCCTACCGCGCCGTGATCGGCCAACCACCGGCCCCCGGCAGCCGGCAGGAACGCGATGATCTGGCCATCCTGCGCTGGAACCAGCGCAGCCGTACGCCGGCCGGAATCGTGCACAGCTGGCGCTTCCTGAACCGCAATCTCAGCGTCTTCGATGCCGCCGTGGGCGCCGACCTGGCCAGGACATCGCCCAGCCTCTACGCGGGACTGCCGGCCTTTCTCAAGCGGGCCGATGGACTCAAGGATCAGCTCAAGGATGCGCTGGCCCGACCACGCCCCTTCGTCAGCTACCCGGATCTGAAGCCCTGCCTGCCCCTGGAGAGCTCCTGGTCGTTCCCCAGCGGCCACGCCACCTGGTTTGCCACCGCGTCCCTGCTGCTGGCCGACCTGCTGCCTGAGCGCCGGGAGCGGCTGCTGCCGGTGGGCCTTCAGGGTGGCTACGTGCGCGCCTACTGCGGCGTGCATTACCCCAGTGATGTGGAGGCCAGCCAGCGGCTGGCCCAGGCGATCAGCCAGGAGCTGATCGCCTCTCCCCAGTGGCGCACGTTCAAGCAGCAGGTGGCCGAAGAGCGCAGCCGTTTGCTGCTGCCGCCTCCGGCGGGGGTCCCCCTGCTGAGCGATTGATGGACGGCGCTGTGACCTCAGCGGCGATGCGGCTGGCGCTGCTTGCCGGACTGGCCGCTGCCACCGTGCTGCCCCCGGCGGCGGAGGCCGTCCCTGAGCTTGTGGTGCTGGTCCGCCATGGGCACAAGGATGTCCCCGTGGAGGGTGGGGACAACTTCAACCTCTCGGAGACGGGACTTCTGCAGGCCCTTCGCCTCAGTCACCTGCTGCCCGCCTGCCTTGTGCCGCAGAAGCGGTTGCATCTGGCCAGTTACGGCTTTGATCACGCCACCGGCAAGAACGCCCGCAGCTATCAGACCTTGGTTCCCCTGGCCGTGGCCACAGGGGTCAACATTCGTCTGTATGCAGAGGCCGACCAACGCTCCGAACAGATCGGCCGCCAGTTGCTCGCCGATCCCGAGCTGAGCGGCGGTGTGCTGGTGGTGGCCTGGGAGCATCGGCGCCTGCCGCTGCTGGCGCGCGGGCTGGGCTGGACGCAGATGCCCCGGATTGACGACGACGACTTCGATCGGATCTGGCTGTTGCGCTACAGGCCGTCCGTCCCCACCCCCGAGGTCAGCCTGCTCTCCCAGGCCGGTCTGTTGCAGCACGACTGCTACCGCAAGGTGGCGGCCGGCATCCATCCGCTGCAACGGCTGGCTGAGCAGCTGATCCAATCCCTGCGCCCGGGGCCTCGCTGAGGGGCCGAGCCCCCGGGAACGGCTGATGCGCAGCGGCGGTCTCAGGCGGGCGGGCCGGTGAGCACCAGCTGGTCGCGGTGCACCACGGCATCCCCCACCGGCCCCAGCTGGCGCCGCACCTCCTCGCTGCTGAGGCCCATGATGCGCCGCAGTTCCTCGCTGCTCAGGGTGCTCAGGCCACGCCCCAGTTCGCGGCCATCGCTGGCCAGCACCCGCACCGCGTCACGCCGGGAGAAATGGCCCTCCACCGCGCGGATGCCCACCGCCAGCAAGGAGGCCCCCTGCTGCAGCAGGGCCCGCTCGGCGCCCGCGTCCACCCGCAGGCTGCCCTTCACCAGCAGGGCATGGGCCAGCCAGCTCTTGCGGTCGGCCAGGGGGGTGGCGCTGGGCTGGAACACCGTGCCCACCTTCTCACCGGCGAACAGGGCCTCGAGCACCGCCGGATCGCGGCCATCGGCCAGGCGCACCCGGATGCCGCTGGAGGTGGCGATGCGGGCCGCCGCCAGCTTGGTGGTCATGCCGCCGGTGCCCCACTGCCCGCCCCCTTCAGCCACATGGCTGAGGCGTTCCAGCTCGGCCAGGTCGCGCACCTCCTCGATCGGACTGGCATCGGCATCGGTGCGCGGGTTGCCGGAATAGAGCCGGTCGACATCGGTGAGCAGCACCAGTTCATCGGCACCGATCGCCACCGCCACCAGGGCCGAGAGGGTGTCGTTGTCGCCGAAGCGCAGTTCATCGGTGGCCAGGGTGTCGTTCTCGTTCACCACCGGCAGCACGCCCCACTCCAGCAGCTGCTCCAGGGTGCGGCAGGCGTTCTGGTAGCGGCGCCGGGAGGCCAGATCGCTGCGGGTGAGCAGCACCTGGGCCACCGCCATCCCCCGCACGGCGAAGGCCTCCTGGTACAGACCCATCAGCCGGCCCTGGCCGACGGCGGCGGCGGCCTGCAGAGCCACCACCTCGCTTGGGCGCCTGCTGAAGCGGAGCGCCTCGCAGCCCAGGCCCACGGCACCGCTGGTGACCAGGGCCAGGCGGTCGCCCCGACGCTGCTGGCGGCCGAAGCTGGCGGCCAGATCGGCGATCACCGCCGCCGTGGGCCGCTCGTTGGTGCCCCGCAGCAGGCTGGTGCCCACCTTGATCACACGCCGCAGTCCGCCGGCGGCGGGTGTGCCGGAACTTGCCATCAGCCGGGAACCGAACCCACCCAGCGGGCCATGCGCAGCTCCAGGTTCTGCAGCCGGTCCTGGCGGCAGGGCTCACCGTCCGGGTCGATCGGCTTGACCAGCACGGTGAACAGGCCCATGCGGTTGCCCACCAGCACATCGGTGAACAGCCGATCCCCCACCAGGGCCACCTGGGCGGGGGGCAGATCGAGATCCTGCAGCACCTTGCGCAGGGCGGCCCGCCGCGGCTTGCCCGCCGAGGTGGTGTAGGGGAGCCCCATCGTGTCGGCCACCGCACCGATGCGGCGCCGGGAGGGATTGTTGCTGAGCAGGTGCAGGGGCATCCGCTCGCGGGCGTGGCGCAGCCACAGCTCAGCCTGGACGGGCATCGTGGCCTGGCGGCGGGGCAGCAGGGTGCGGTCGACGTCGAGGACGAGGGCGCGAATGCCACGGTCGACGAGCTCCTGCAGCGGCAGGTGGGCCAGGGAGGTCCCCGGCAGCCAGTCGGGCGTGAGCAGGTCGCGCAGCATCAGTCGTCGCTCTCCCGTTCGTCGAGTTCGGCCTCGATGCGGGGCTGGACCCGCTCGAATTCCTCTCCCTCCACCATCACCGCGTCGGCCCCCTCCATGCGGGCCACCACGAAGAAGGGATCCAGGGGGATGTACAGGCCGTACTCCTCATCGCCGGCCATGAAGCTCACCAGCAGTTCGTAGGTCTCGCTGTCGTCATCGCCCTCCTCATCCTCGAGTTCATCGGGGTCGGGCTCCTCCAGTTCGCCGCTGACGGTGAGGGTGACCGCCGAACGCACCAGGGTCAGGTCGTGTTCCTGCAGCACCACATCCGCCACCGACAGGATCGGTTCGGTGGCGTTGAGGGTCTCCACCAGCTCGGGATCGTCGTCATCGCTGAGGCGGAACAGGCAGACCGGGGTGTCCACCGGCGTCAGCAGGGCGTAGTCGTGGCCATCGAGGGGGATCAGCTGCTCCAGAAAACACAGCAGCTGCCGGCCGCTGCCGTCCCGCACCTGCACGGTGGGCACGTCGCCGGAGCCCGTCATCGCAGGGGGATCGGAGGCCATCAAGGGGAAGCGGGTGCACTCAGAATGAATCAGCACCGGCCCGAGTGCCCACAGCGATGGCCGCCGGGGCGACCGGATCGTCGCTGAGGGCCGTCAGGTCCAGCGGTTCGGGGCCCTCCCGCTGCCACTGCTCCAGCAGCAGCACCGCCGCCGCGCTGTCGAGGCGCCCGCTGCGGTCGCCATGAAGCCCGAAACGCTCGCCCGCTGCCCAGCTGCTGGCGTGCTCATCCACCCAGGCCAGGGGCAGGGGCTGGCCGAGGGCCGCCATGGCCCGGGCCAGCCGCAGGCCGTAGCGGCGGCATTGGATCCCCTGCGGGGTGGGCCGCTGGCCGGCATCGAGCGGCAGCCCCACCACCAGCGCCTGCACCCGTCGCTGACGCACCAGGGCCAGCAGCCGCTGCAGGTCAGCCTGGAACTCCCCCCGCGCCAGGGCCGGCAGTGGTGTCACCGTGACCCCCAGCGGATCGCAGCCGGCCAGGCCGATGCGGCGGCGCCCCACATCGATGGCCAGCACCGAGCGTGGCCGGGGAGGGGCCATTCAGCGGGGCAGCAGGGGGACGGTGGGCAGGCTGCCGAGGGGACCGCTGGGGGTGGGCATGGGCCGACGCCGGGGCTGCAGCTGCTCCAGCACCGCTTCGAGGCGCCGCGCCGCCCGCTTGGCCGGCTGGCCCTCCTGGCGTCGCCAGACACTGCGGGCCATCAGCACCTCCTCGCCGTGGGCCTCGGCCCCCAGGGCCTGCAGCCAGTCCTGGCGCTCGCCGTCGCTCACCTCGCAACGCAGCCAGAGGCTGGTGTCCCCCTTGGCGAGGCGGTGCAGCAGGGATTCCGCCGCCGCCCCGAGCAGGTGGGTCCAGCCGGGATGGATGCTCAGCTCCACCGCCTGGCCGCCGCCGGGGTGCTCATCGAGCCAGCGCACCCCAGCCACCGCCTCATTGCGCACCGCATCCACCAGCAGCCAGCCATGGCTGCTGCTCTGGTCGAGCAGGTCTTCGATGCGGCGATCCTGCAGCTGGCGCAGGTGGGCCGGGCAGGTGGCCTGCTCCAGGTGCCACAGCAACGGGGCCGTGCGGCGGTTGAGCTGGCGCAGCTGCAGATCGGCCGGCAGGGGCGGAACGGCGCGATCCACCGCTGGCTGCCAGCGCCAGAGGCGATCGGTGCGCTGCGGCTGGAACCCCTGTTCCCGCAGGGTGGCCAGTCGGGAGGTGTCGAGGCTGGAGGCGGTGGCGATCCAGCTGGCGGCGCCCTTCACCCGGCCGATGGCCTGGCGCAGCAGATCCCCGGCCAGGGCCGCCCGGCTGGGGGCGGAGGCGTCCGGGGAGGTGGCGTCGGTGGCGGCGAGGGCCAGGCGCAGGTGCTGCACCTGCCAGCAGGTGCCGCTGCGATTGAGCCGGCGGGACACGATCAGCCCCAGGGCCTGCTGGCGCGTGAGTCCCTGGCGCTGCAGGGCCACCAGCACCTGGGCGGCCAGGGGACGGCGGCTGGTCAGCGCCGTCAGCAGCTGCTCCGGCAGGGCCAGCAGCAGCGAGCGCTGCAGCAGGGGCTGCAACGGCAGGAAGGCGGGGTCGTCCAGCAGGGGCAGGTGCCAGCCCTGGAGCGCCTCCACCGTCCAGCTCGGGGAGGGTCTGCCCTGGGCAGGCACTGGCACGGCAGGCACTGGCACGGCAGACGACGAAGAAAGGGGGAAAGGCGCGGGAACGCGGAACGGGACGGTGGCGCAGAACGCAACAACGTCTAGACAATTCTACGCGGGCCGCACCAGCACCAGAGGCGTGCGCTCGTTGGCATTGCCGGCGGGGTTGGGACGCAGGGCCCGCATCAGCAGGTCCTCGTCGGTGCCGCCACTGGCGGCCAGCACCTTCACCCGCCCCAGGTCGTTCACATCCACCACCGCCACGGCCACCCCGAGGGCCGCCGCCATCTGCTCGCACCAGGCCGACGGCGCCTCAGGCCCAAGAACGATCGTCTGGTCGTAGGGAGGCGTGGTGCCGGTGATGTCGTCGATCAGACGGGCCTGATCTCCGGCCAGCCGATAGAACCAGCCCTTGCTGCCCACCAGCTTGAGGGCGGTGCCCACCAGCCAGGCCCCCAGCACCCGGGCCGGGCCCGACACATCGATCAGGCTCTGCAGCCCGCAGGCGGTGGCCAGGGAGCTGGTGGGGTGGAACGCCCGGCAGAGCAGGCGGGCCAGGAAGGAGGGCTCCACCGTCGAAGGGTGGTGGTAGCGCCCCTGGATCACCGCCAGGGGGGTCTCACCGATGGTGAGCACATCACCGGGCTGGAGCAGGCCATCGGTATAGCGCCGCAGCACATCCAGGGAATCGTCGAGCACCCCCAGCAGATGGGTGCGCACCGGCAGCACCCGGCAGCCCTCCCCCTCGCGCCAGCCGGGGGCGGCCGGATCACCCGGCTCCGGCTTCTGCAGGGGCATCAGGATCCCCTGCCGCCGCTGCAGCCGCCCGAAGGGTCCGTAGTTCACCCAGTGGATGTCCATCCAGAGGGTGTCGAGCACGCTTTCGAGATCCACACCGGCGGGACCGGTGAGGTTCAGACGGATGTGGGCGGCGGTGGTCTTGCGGCCCTTGACGATGTAGGCGGCCCAGTAACCGTCGGGGCGGGCCTCCTCGTCCGGGTGCAGCGGTGTGATGCGCAGCTCATGGCGCACCTGGGTCACGTCGCTGCGGCCCAGCACGGTGGGCACCAGTGTGATCTCCGGCACCATCACCTCCATGCGGGGGTGGGGGTTGTGGATGCGGATCTCGCCGGTGATCTCCAGGCCCTGGGCCCGGCGCCGCACCTGGAAGGCACCGGGCAGCAGATGCAGGGGGGAGGAGGGCCGCAGGCGGTGGCGCAGTTCGAGCACCACCAACCCCAGGCCGAGGAGCAGCAGCAGAACCAGCAGGAAGGAAACGGGGAACGGCAAGCCGATACGTCAGGGAATGTCCGGCCGGAGCGTAGATGCACCCGTGGACCTAGTTTCGGCCCCATGCAACCGGCAGGGACCTGGCATGCGCAAGACCTTCGTGCTCGACACCAATGTGCTGCTGCATGACCCCCAGGCCCTGAACCGCTTCGAAGACAACCAGGTGGTGGTGCCGATCGAAGTGGTCGAGGAGATCGACCGCTTCAAGCGGGACCCCTCTGAAAAGGGGCGCAACGCCCGTCAGGTGTCCCGCCTGCTCGACCAGCTGCGCGAGAAGGGCAACCTGGCCGAGGGCGTGCCCCTTGATGGCGACCGAGGCGGCAGCTTGAAGGTGGTGTTCTGCCGCAGCGAAACCCTGCGCCAGCTGCCCCCGGAACTGAAGGCGGGCAACGGCGACAACAACATCCTGGCGGTGGCGCTGGAGCAGCGGCTGCAGGAGGTCGTGGGGGGCCAGGCGCCGGTGGTGCTCGTCACCAAGGACACCAACCTGCGCATCAAGGCCGATGCGGTCGGCCTGATTGCCCAGGACTACACCACCGACAAGGTGGACATGGCCGACCTCTATCCAGGCTTCAGCGAGCGCTGGATGGGCGCCGAGCTGATGGACCAGGTCAAGGCCGGCGAGGGCCTGTCGGCGGACGCCATCCCCGGCCAGCCGGTCCCCGTATCGCCGCTCCAGGCCAACGAGGGTGTGACCCTCGTCGACCTGGCCCAGCCGGCCCACACCCTGCTGGCCCGCTACAACGGCCGCACCGGAACCCTGCAACCGCTGCAGAAGTCGGCCAAGGCCAAGATGGGACGCATCCAGCCCCGCAACCGGGAGCAGGCCTTCGCCCTCGATCTGCTGCTCGATCCGGCGGTGGCCCTGGTGACGCTGGTGGGCAAGGCCGGCACCGGCAAGACCCTGCTCGCCCTGGCGGCGGGCCTGCATCAGGTGGCTGATGAGCACCTCTACGAGCGCCTGCTGGTGACCCGCCCGGTGATCTCCCTGGGCAAGGAAATGGGCTTCCTGCCAGGGGATCTTGAGGAGAAAATGGCCCCCTGGATGCAACCGATCGTCGACAACCTCGACTTTCTGCTCGGTGGCGAGGACGCCCAGCCCGCCCGGGGAAGCCACCGACCACCTCGCAGCAACTGGAGCGACCTCAAGGGCATGGGTCTGCTGGAAGTTGAGGCGATCAGCTACATCCGTGGTCGCTCGATCCCCCGCCAGTTCATGGTGGTGGATGAGGCCCAGAACCTCACCCCCCATGAAGTCAAGACGATCGTCACCCGGGTGGGCGAAGGCACCAAGATCGTGCTCACCGGCGACCCGTATCAGATCGACAATCCCTACGTGGATGCGGAGAGCAATGGGCTCACCTGGCTGGTGGAACGCTTCAAGGGCCAGCTGCTCTCCGGCCACATCACCCTGATGCGGGGGGAACGCTCCGAGCTGGCGGAACTGGCGGCCAATCTGCTCTGAGGGTCCCGTCAGCTGGAAAAGCTGCAGGTCACCTGAGATCCATCCCTGCTCACGCGCAGAATCGCCCTGCGGTCGCCGGCGACTGCAGAAGTACCGAGGCACACGGTGCCCGAGGCATCACCCGACCAGCGTCGACTGTTGATAAGCCTTATCGCGGCGCCGTTGCAGTTCCGGGTGGGTCCGCCACCGGGCTGGGCCACCACGACAGGCAACCCTGACTTGTGGGCCACGGCGCACTGTTCAGCAAAAGCCACCGTTTCAAGGATCACGGTGGAGGCTTCAGCCACGGCCCTGGCGCGAAGGTACTGGGGGAGTGCGATGGCACTGATGATGCCAACAATGCTGACCACGATCATCAGCTCGAGGAGGGTGAAGCCTGACCACCGATGAGAACGCGGCGACCGATGACGGGCCGGCTGATTGAGTCGTACAGACCTCTGACTGATCTCCGGGGGTTGGAAGGAGAGCATCTCAGCAGACGGCAGAAGCGTCGAACCATCGGGGGAGGACGCGGCAACCGCCCCAAAGATCCCAACCCGGAGGCAAGCATGGGAGGGATTGCTCGCCATCTCGCAGCGGCCCCTGGAGCGCAGGCGGGAGATCAGAAGTGCGGATGCGGGACCAATCAACGTCTGAATCAGTGCAGTGCGACGTGCAGGAAATGAAACCCACTGGAGAGGATGTCTCCGGGCGGTGCATCATTTCAAAATTCCAGCAAAGCTTACGGGTGATCCCAAAGAAATCAAGGCGGGACGCCTTCAGACCATCTGCTCGGGCCTGACCCAGCGATCGAACTCCTCGCCGCTGATCTCCCCCAGCACCAGAGCCGCTTCCCGCAGGCTGAGCCGATGCTGGTGGGCATGACGGGCGATGGCACAGGCCCGGTCATAGCCGATGGCCGGCGTCAGGGCGGTCACCAGCATCAGGCTGCGGTCACGCTGGGCTTCGATGTGCTCCACATCCGCCCGCAGTCCTTCGATGCAGAGTTCACGGAAGGTGCCGCAACTCCCCGCCAGCAGGTCGATGCTCTCCAGAAGGTTGTGGGCGATCAGGGGCTTGAACACATTCAGCTCGAAGTTCCCCTGACTGGCCGCCATCTGGACAGCGGTGTTGTTGCCCATCACCTGCACGGCCACCATCGTGAGGCTCTCGCACTGGGTGGGGTTCACCTTGCCGGGCATGATGCTGGAGCCCGGCTCGTTCTCCGGCAGCACCAGTTCCCCCAGCCCGCAGCGGGGGCCGCTGGCCAGCCAGCGGATGTCGTTGGCGATCTTCATCAGGCTGCCCGCCAGAACCGTCAGAGCCCCATGGGCCGCCGCCAGCCCCTCCTGGCCCGCCAGGGCCTGGAACTTGTCGGGGGCGCTGGTGAACGACAGGCCAATGCGCTCGGCCAGCCGGGTGGCCACCGCCTCACCGAAGCCCGCCGGGGCATTGAGGCCGGTGCCCACCGCCGTGCCGCCGATGGCCAGCTGCAGCACCTGGGGCAGGGTGGCCCTCAGGCTGGCCAGCCCCAGCTCCAGCTGGGAGGCGTAGCCGCCGAATTCCTGGCCCAGGCTGAGGGGCACGGCATCCTGCAGATGGGTGCGCCCGATCTTGATCAGGCCGGCGTAGGCCCCCGCCTTGACCCGCAGAGCCGCGATCAGGGCCTCCAGGCTGGGGATCAGCCGCTGGTGCAGCGCGATCGCCGCCGCCATGTGCATGGCGGTGGGGAAGGTGTCGTTGCTCGACTGGCTCAGGTTGACGTGGTCATTCGGGTGCACCGGCATCTTGCTGCCCAGCACGCCGCCGGCGGCGGCGATCGCCCGGTTGGCGATCACCTCGTTGACGTTCATGTTGGTCTGGGTGCCCGATCCGGTCTGCCAGACCCGCAGCGGGAACTCCCCGTCGAGCTGGCCGCCGCTCACCTCCTCGGCCGCCGCCACGATCAGGGCCGCCAGCTCCGCCGGCAGCACGCCCCTGGCGGCATTCACCTCGGCGCAGGCGGCCTTGAGCTGGCCGAAGGCCTGCACCACCGTGATCGGCATCAGGGCCCCGAAGGGAAAGTTGCGCAGCGATCGCTGGGTCTGGGCACCCCAGTAGTGGTCGGCCGGCACCTCCACCGGGCCGAGGCTGTCGGTTTCGGTGCGGGTGGCCGGCATCAGCGGGACGCCACCACTTCGCTGTTGAGTTCGTTGAAGCTCAAGGTGGCGCTGTTGCCCGAGCCGGGGGCCATCGGAATGCCGGTGGCCTGGCTCACGGCGGCGTTGATGGCATCGACGCTCACCTGACCGTGGCGATCGAAGACCACCCGGCCGCCGCCGTCGATCACCACCACCTGGGGGATCAGGCCATCCCAGTAATGGGCCGGATCGGCCACGCCGCCATCGGGCCGGTTCTGGAGCGGATCGGTGACCAGGGGGATCAGGTCAACGGCATTGCCCCAGATCCGCTGCAGCTCCGACACCACCGGCGAGAACTGCTTGCTGACGCTGCTGTCGTCGAGGTAGTAGACGAGCACGGCCACCCGATGCTCCGCCAGGGACTGGGCCAGGCTGCTGCGGGGCGGCACCAGGGAGCCGTTGCCGGCGTAGAGGGCAAAGATGTTGCCGTCGTAGCGGTCGTTCTCAAGGCTGGCCGCCGCCGGACCAGGGGCCCAGAGCAGGCCCATCGCCACGATCAGCAGCAGGGCCCAGAGGCCGGCGAAGGGCCGGGACAGCAAACGGGGCAAGGGGCCATGGGCGTCTCGGCTCATTGTGCCCTGCACGCCGGCCACCTCAGCCGCGGTTGAGGCTGCGGCCCATCCCCTGCACGATGCCGCGCCCCACCAGGCCGATCGCCGTGCCGAGCACCTGGGTGAGCAGCACCACGAGCAGATCCCCGAGACGCTTCAGCAGGCTCTGCAGCTGGGGGGCCAGGGCATCGCGGGCCTCCAGGGCCAGGGTGACCGCCTGCTGCACCCAGCCGAGCTGGCGCAGTTCGACGTCGCGGGGCTCGGTGAGGTTCACACAATCAATGGCGCCGTCCCCGAGGCGGAACAGGGGACGCCGGCTTTCATAGAGGTGGATCGGACGGTCGAACCAGCTGGTCCAACGCTGCTGGGCATTGAGCTGGTTGCGCAGCCGCTCCAGGTTGCGGGTGGCCAGCAGCTCGGGACGCAGCAGGTAGCGGCGCAGTTCGGGCCACTCGGCGCAGGCCGCCAGCACCTCGGCGCTGATCAGTTCGGCGCTGCGCACCAGCCAGTTGCTGAGCAGCAGCTCCAGATAAAGAACGGCCTGGGGCTCATCCGGGGCCAGCAGGCGACCGTCCACCAGCAGCGGACGGGCCTGCAGCAAGGGCGTGAGCATGGCCACCGGATCGGGCAGCTCCTGGTCATCGGCGGAAAACTCACTGCGCTGCAGGAGGGTCTCCGCCACCGGGCAGAGCTTGCCTTCCATGGGCAGCTGCACGTAGGAGCCCGCCATGTGGCGCAGGGCCTGCTGACGCAGTTCCGGCTGGAGCTCCTTCCAGAGCCGTTCCAGCTGCTCACCGCGGGGATCGTCCTGCAGCAACCGACGGCGCAGCCGGTCGAACTGCTCCAGCAGTCCCAGCAGCAGATCGCTGCGGCGGGAGTCGTGCAGACCGTCGAGGGCCAGCAGCTGGCCGCTGTTGTTGCTGGGACCGGCGGCGGCGGCCTGCTGCAGCCGCTCCCGCAGGGCCTCCCAGAGGCCCTCGGCGGTGCGCTGCCGCAGGGTGATCGCTACCCCATGGCCCGTTGTAGAGACGGGGCTATCAGCTGGGGAGGCCGCGACGGGCCCAGGGCCGATGGGTTCACCCCAGGCCAGGCTGACCGGGCCCCAGAGCCACAGCAGCAGGCGCCGGGCCAGCCGCAGTTCCCGCACCCGGCCCTCCAGCAACAGCAAGGGGAGCAGCTGGGCCGGCGGTGGATCGAGCAGCCGCAGACAGAGGCGCAGCTCGGCATCGATCTGCTGCAACCCACTCAGCAGCAACCACTGGCCCAGGCCCATGGGCACGGCGGGGGTGGCGCCGAAGGCCCGGTGGGCGGCGCCGATGGCCAGCACCCGGCCGCCGGCCAGCACCGTGCTGACGGCCTCCCGCAGGCTCTCGGCGTCGGCTTGCTCGATCAGGCCCTGGGCGGGCAACTGCAGCAGAAAATCGCTGGCGTAGGGATGCTGATCCGGCAGCAGCAGCAACAGCGGCGCCGGGTGCCAGCGTTCCAGCAGGCGGCGGCTCTCGGCATCGAGCGCCTGGGGTTCAGGTGGGACACCGAGACACCAGACGATGAGCTGGGGTGAGCCCTGCAACATGTCACCATCCACCACCCGACAACCGCTCCAGCCGGCGGCTCCACTGCCGCTGGCGGGGGCCTCAAGCCAGCTGGTCAGGCCCGCCCGCTGCAGGGGTTCGGCGAACAGCAGCAGCTGGGGGAGGGGCTGTGCCGGACGTCGAGGCACGTGGTCAGGGAGGGAATGGGCCGACCTTAACCAAGCCGGCCGCTTTTCTCCAGTGCTGGCCGCGGATGACCGGACAGGTGCAGCGTGTACGACTCGATCGCGAAGCCGGTTTGCGATTCGATCTGCTGCAGGAGGTTGGCGGGAAGCCGCACATCGAGATCAAGGATCAAGCCCGATTGGGTGCAGGTGAGATGGCTGTGGGGGTCGGCGCGATAGCCATAGAGCCGGCCATTGGCCCGCTCGAGGCATTCGATCACGCCGGCCGATTGCAAGGCCTCAAGATTCTGATAAACGGAGGTGTGACCGATGTGGCGCCCCTGATCGTTGAGCTTCTCGAAGATGTCCCGGGCGGAAAGATGACTTTTCTCCGCCCACAACAGATCGAGCACCATGCGGCGCTGGCGGCTCAGCCGCATGCCCAGATCACGGCAGCGTTGATACACCTCTTCAACGTGGCTCGGTGCAGAGGCCACCGGTTCACGACCACCGGCCTCGCCGCGGCTGGCGCCGCCTGCGGAAGAGGGGGTGGTCGTGGTGGGATGCAACCGCTGCCGCCATAAACGATGAATCTGTTATAGGGCAGTTGCACCAACACCGGCACGGGCCACCCTCCCGGCGGCGGCAGGGTTCAGGCGATCGGCAGCTGCAGGGGATCCTGCAGCCGCTGCTGGCCGATGGCCTGCAGGGCCTCCGCCAGATCCACCCGGCCGTCGTACAGCGCCCGTCCCACGATCACCCCCGTCACACCGTGGGGTTCCAGGCTCAGCAGGCTCAGCAGATCGGTGAGACAACCCACACCCCCGGAAGCGATCACCGGCAGGGAGGAGGCCTGGGCCATGGCCCGCAGGGCCGCCAGGTTGGGGCCCTCCAGGGTGCCGTCAGTGGCGATGTCGGTGCTGATGATCGCCGCCACCCCCGAGCCCTCGAGGCTGGCGGCCAGGGCGGTGGCTTCCACCGTGCTCTGCTCGATCCAGCCGCGGGTGGCCACCTTGCCCTCGTTGGCATCGATCCCCACCACGATCCGGCCCGGGTGGCGGCCCGCCAGGTCGAGCACGAGCTCAGGGTTCTCCACGGCGACCGTGCCCAGGATCACCCGGTCCACACCCCAGCCCAGCAGCTGTTCAGCCCGCTCCGCCGAGCGCACCCCTCCCCCCAGCTGCACCGGGATCTCCACGGCCGCGGCGATGGCCTGAACGGCGCCGTCGTTGCGGGGTTCACCGCTCCTGGCCCCGTCGAGGTCGACCAGGTGCAGCCGCGTGGCCCCCTGCCGCTGCCATTCCAGGGCCTGGGCCACCGGATCGTCGCTGAAGCGGGTGACACGGCCGTAGTCGCCCTGATGCAGTCGCACGCAATGCCCGTCGAGCAGGTCGATGGCGGGAATGACTTGCATGGAAAAGGAGGACAATGCCGCTGTCGGCTCCATCCTGTGCCATGACGCTGCCCGGATGATGCGGACCTGATGGCCCTCTCCCCTCCCGACCTCGCCCCTCCCGATCTCGGGCCGGACGACTGGCGTCGCCTCAGGGATGCGCTCCGCTATCAAGGCCGCGATCTCCATCACCGCTCCTACGCGGTGGATTCGCGGCGCCGGGAACTGCTCTGGGAGGAGATGGACCGCTGCCTGGCGCTGGCCGATCGCATTGAGCGGCATCTCGACGCACTCGACGGGGCCGATGCGGGCTGAGAGGACGGTTCCCCTGCGGCTGTTCGCCCTGCTGCTGCCCATCGGCGGCGTTGGCCCGGCCCTGGCGCAGCCCCTGGCGCCCCCACCGCTGATGGCGCCGGCGCCCCCGCCGCGCCCCCTGCTGGGGCCCGATGGTCCCGATCCCCGCGACAGGCCGCCCCCCCTGGCACCGCCGGGTTCGGTGATCCCACCGATCAACCGCTCCGATGCGCGACTGGAGGCGGCCCTGCGGGCGCGTCTGTTCGGCGGCCCGCTGGCCTCCCCCGCCGCCGCGGCCGGCGATCCTGACCAGACCGAGTGGGAGCAGGCCCGTGCCATGGCCCAGCGGCCGGTCTGCGCCGACGTGGGGCCCCTGCGCTATCTCCACAACCGGGTTGACCTCGACGGCGACGGCCGCCTGGAGACCGTGGCGGTGGTGGTGGGCTCCTTCGCCTGTGCCAGCGGCGGCTGCAGCCTGCTGATCTTCCGGGACAACGACGGCAGCCTGGAGCTGGTGGCGGAGAACGGCCTGTTCCAGTCGCCCCTGAAGGTCATCAGCAATCGCCACCGCGGCTGGCTGGATCTCACCCTGCCCGCCAGCCTGCATGGCGCCCCCGATGGGCTGAAGGAGCTGCGTTTCGATGGCCGCACCTACCGGCCGGTGCCGCTGCCGGTGGCCGACGGCTCCACCGGGCCGCCCGGCACGGTGCTGCTGGAACTGCTGCCGCTGCCCTTCGAGCGCCTGGGCCAGCCCCTCCCCTGCGGCCCCTGATCCGGACCGGCCGCTTGAATGGCGCTCACCGACGCGGCATGGCGATGAGGATCCTGGTGATGGGCGGCACCCGCTTCGTGGGCCGGCCCCTGGTCAACCGGCTGCTGGGCGCGGGCCATGAGCTCACGCTGTTCACCCGCGGGCGCCAGCCCGTGCCGGAGGGGATCGAACATCTGCAGGGCGACCGCAGCAGCGCCGAAGGCCTGGCGGCCCTGCAGGACCGTCCTTTCGATGTGATTGTCGACAGCTCCGGCCGCACCCTGGAGGACACCCGCCAGGTGATCGCGCGCACCGGCCCCCCCTCCCACCGGCTGGTGTACGTCAGCTCGGCCGGCGTCTACGCCGACAGCGAGCTCTGGCCCCTCGACGAGGAGTCGCCCACCGATCCCGAGAGCCGCCACGCCGGCAAGCTGGACACCGAAGCCTGGCTGCGCCAGGAGGGCATCCCCTTCACCAGCTTCCGGCCCACCTACATCGTCGGTCCCGGCAACTACAACCCTGTGGAGAGCTGGTTCTTCGATCGCCTCGTGCACGGTCGGCCGGTCCCCCTTCCCGGCGACGGCAGCACCATCACCCAGCTGGGCCACGTGGCCGACCTGGCGGCCGCGATGGCCCGCTGCATCGAGGTGGAGGCCGCCGCCAACCGCATCTACAACTGCACCGGCTCCCAGGGCATCAGCTTCCGGGGCCTGGTGGCCGCCGCCGCCCGCGCCTGCGGCGCTGATCCGGAGGCGGTGGACATCCGCAGCTTCGATCCGGCCGGCCTCGACAAGAAGGCCCGCAAGGCGTTCCCCCTGCGCCTGGCCCACTTCCTCACCGACACCCACCGCGTGCGGCGGGAGCTGGCCTGGGAGCCGGCCTTCGACCTGGAGGCCACCCTGGCCGACAGCTACACCAACGACTACGCCCTGCGGATGCCCACCACGCCCGATTTCAGCGGCGACGAGGCCCTGCTGGGCTGAAATGTCGTCATGCGACAACGGATTCCACTGGGGATGCGTCAGGAGATCCGCCACTGCTGGCGGCTCTGGAACGATCGCTGCAACGGGATGCGGTTCGACCGATCCGTGGGCGACCTTGCCGTGGGCGACGCGGCCGTTGGCAACCTGGGGCAACGCCCATCGATCGGCCTCGTCCAGCCGATCATGCCCAGTGACTTCTTTGAGAACAAGCAGGCCAATATCCGCCGCGGCGCCGCCCTGCTGGATCGCGGCCTGATCGGTGCCCACAAGGCCTGGTCGTTCTGGCACCGAGTCGGCCGGCCCCATGCCGCCAATGGCTTTCTGCCGGGACGTAATATCGTCGGGGGAAAACTTGTCGCCCTCAGCGGCGGCGGGCTCTGCCAGCTGTCTTCGATGGTGTATCACCTGGCCCTGCTGGGTGGATTGACCGTGCTGGAACGCCATCCCCACAGCCTGGACATCTACGAGGAGCACCAGCGCTTCACGCCGCTGGGCGCCGACGCCACGGTGGTGTGGGGATTCAAGGACCTGCGACTCCACAATCCCCACCCCTTTCCTGTCGCCTTCGGATTCAGGGTGGAGCCGAGCAGATTGATCGGCGAGCTCTGTTCCGACGCCGACCTGACGGCCTGCGACGTCGCCTTTGAGCGGGTGGAGCTCGAACCACCCTGGGTTCAGGTCAACACGCTGGTCGACCAGCGGCTCCTGGTCGCGACGGTCTACGAACAGCGGCAGGGACTGCAGGTCAGCCCCTTGGGGAGGCCCGCAGATACCCCAGGGCCGAGCTGAGGGCCAGCAGCAGCGACGGCCAGAACAGCCACCAGCCGGCCGCCTGCAGAGCGGCCACCAGTCCGGCCCCCTGACCCAGGCCCCAAGCCGGCGGCCAGAGCAGCAGCAGCAGGGAAAGGAACTGCAGGATCGTCTTGGCCTTACCCCCCAGGGAGGCGGGGCCGCCGCTGCCCTGGCCGGCCCGCCAACCGGAGATCAGCAGCTCCCGGGCCAGCAGCAGCCACACCGCCCACAGGGGCAGGCCGCCCGTATGGGCCAGCCAGAGCAGCGGGGCGCTGATCAGGATCTTGTCGGTGAGGGGATCGAGCCGTGCTCCCCAGATCGACCCACCGCCGGCCCGGCGGGCCAGGGCACCGTCGGCCCAGTCGCTGAGGCCGCCCAGCAGCAGCAGCACCCAGGCCAGGGCGGGCCGGCCGCCGGCCAGGGCCAGCAGCAGCGGCAACCCCAGCACGGCCCGGGCAAGCGTCAACAGGTCGGCGAGGCGTCGCAGGGCAGGGTCCCGTTCACCAGCAGAATGCCATCACCGAGGAGATCCGCATGGTCGTCGAGCGCAGCGTGGCCGAAGTGATGACCAGCCCCGTGCTGAGTGTCAGCACCACCACGCCCCTGCAGGAGGCCGTGCAGCTGATGAGCGACCACCACGTCAGCGGCCTGCCGGTGCTCGATGAGCTCGGAGCCCTGGTGGGGGAACTCAGCGAGCAGGACCTGATGGTGCGCGAAAGCGGCTTCGATGCAGGCCCGTACGTGATGCTGCTCGATGCCGTCATCTACCTGCGCAACCCGCTCGACTGGGACAAGCAGGTGCACCAGGTGCTGGGCAGCACGGTGGGCGACGTGATGGGCTCCCAGCCCCATAGCTGCCGCGCCGGCACCCCCCTGCCCCAGGCCGCCCGCCAGCTGCACGACCGGGGCACCCAGCGCCTGTTCGTGCTCGATGACCAGGAGGCCCTGGTGGGGGTGCTCACCCGCGGCGACGTGGTGCGGGCCCTGGCCGCCGAAAGCTGAGGCCACTCCGTCGGGGGGTGGGGCCCCAGGGCACCACCGTGCCCTCGGCCACCAGCCAGAGGGCCTCTCCCTCCGGGCAGGGATGGCCGCCGGTGAGCTGGCCGAAGGCCGGCAGGACCAACTGCTCGGCGTGCGGGTCGTAGGCGAAGCAGGGAAGACGCAGCCGGTCGGCGCCGCCACCGATCAGGGCGACCGGGTGGCGATGGCCGCAGAGATTCAGGTGGCCGGCCCGGGGCTCGGGGGCGTGGCTCAGCCACAGGGGGCCCAGGGCCAGCGACGGCTCCTGCGCCAGCCCCTCGAGCCAGCACCCCCGCTCGTGGTTACCGCCGATCAGCCGCAGGGGGCCGCCGAGCAGGTCGGGCAGGGCCCGAAGCTTCTGGCGCAGGTCCGCCGTCAGCCCCAGCCGGCTGTGAATCAGATCCCCCAGCACCAGCACCTGGGCGGGGCGATGGCTGTGGGCCAGCGCCAGCAGGGCGTTGAAGGTGGCCCCATCGCCGTCGCTGGGGAGCGGGATGCCCTGGCTCTGGAAGCTCTCCGCCTTGCCCAGGTGCAGGTCCGCCACCAGCAGCAGCCCCTGCTGCGGCTCCCAGACGGCCCGCTCCGCCAGCAGCTGGAGACGGTGCCCCCGCCAGAGAAATTCGGCCGAACCCGACACGTTCATGGTGAATCCGTCAACGTGCCGATGGGGGCGGGCCAGGGGAGATCCCCCCATCGTCTCCGACGACAATCGACCCAGCGCGAGGTCCCCGATGACGTCAAGCCAGCAGGATGCCAGCACCGACCCGAGGGCCTGCCTGCTGCGGCTGGCGCCCTACCTGCTGGGCCGGACCCGCCGCGGGGTCGTCGGCAGCAGCCGCTATGCCCAGAAACTGCGGGACGCCATCCGCGCCGCCTCCGCCGACACCAGCCGCCAGGCCGTACTGATCAGCGGCGAGCCTGGCCTGGAAAAGGACAACCTCGCCTCCCTGATCCACTTCGGCTCGTCGGCCCGCAAGCAGCTGCTGGTGCGGATCAACTGCGCCCTGCTCCGCCCCGACGGCGCCGAGCTGTTCGCGGCCCCCGCCGGTGGCGTCGCCCTGATCGACTGCATCGGCGCCGGCGGGCTGCTGCTGGATCAGATCGACCGCGCCGCCCCTGCGTTGCGACCCGCCCTGCTGGAGCTGGCCCGCAGCGGCCGCTGGCACTCGCCGGAGGCGGACCACGGTGAACACGTCTTCGCCGGGCGGGTGTTCCTCACCGCCGAGGCGAGCGCCCCCGATTTCGACGCCATCTGCTGCCACATCCGGGTGCCACCGCTGCGGGTGCGGCGCCAGGACCTGGGCGAATGGCTGCGTTACGGCGTGCGCCAGAAGGCCCTCAGCCTCGGCTGGAGCCAGCCGCCGGCCGTGGGGGAGGGGCTGGTGAAGCGCCTCCAGACCTACGACTTCCCGGGGAACGTGCGGGAACTGCTGGAGCTGATCGAGCGGGCCCTGCGCCAGTGCAGCGGCGACCATCCGGAGGAGCTGCCGGAGGACGTGTTCTGGACCCTGCGCCGACCCCAGCGGGCCCGCTTCGACCTCTGGCGCTGGAAACCCTTGCTGCGGGACGCCATGCGCTCACCCCTGCTCTGGAACGCCCTGCTGTTCGGGGTGGTGAGCTGGGTGTTCGTGCTCGTGAACCTGTGGCTCTGGTGGGGACCCCAGGACCGCGGCCACAGCGGCGGCCTGAATCTCTTCTGGGCCTGGTGGTGGCCCCTGATCCTGCTGGGCTACCCCCTGGTGGGCCGCCTGTGGTGCTCCTTCTGCCCGTTCATGGTCTGGGGGGAGATCGTCCAGCGACTGGCGAAGCGGTTGGGCTGGCGGCCGGCCCGCTGGCCACGGGGCGACACGGACCGCTGGGCGGCGCCCCTGCTGGCGGCCGGCTTCGCGGCGATCCTGCTGTGGGAGGAACTGGGCGACCTGCGCAACAGCGCGCGCCAGAGCAGCGCCCTGCTGCTGCTGATCACCGCCGGCGCCGTGGTCGGCTCGCTGCGCTTCGAGAAGCGCTTCTGGTGCCGCCACCTCTGCCCGGTGGGAGGCATGAACGGCCTGTTCGCCAAGCTGGCGATCAGCGAGCTGCGGGCGGAGGCGGGCACCTGCAGCGGCAGCTGCAGCAGCTACGCCTGCTTCAAGGGGGGGCCGGCGGAAGGGGAGGGCCTGGCCACCGCCGGCTGCCCCCTGGGCACCCATCCGGCCCACCTGGCCGACAACCGCAACTGCGTGCTCTGCCTCACCTGCGCCCAGGCCTGCCCGCACCGCTCGGTGCAGCTGCGCCTGCGGCCCCCCGCCGCCGACCTGCAGCGCGACATGTCCCCGCCCGCCGGTGAGGCGGGGCTGATCCTGGTGCTGGCCGGCGGGATCTGCCTGCGGCACTGGGAACGGCTGCTGGGCTGGCTGCCGCTGGCGCCGGAGCTCCTGGAGCAGGGACCCCTGCTGGGCCGCCTGGCCTTCGCCGTCCTGGCCCTGGCCCTGCCGGCGGGGCTGTGGCTGCTGCTGCGGCCCCTGCTGGGGCGGCTTCGCCCCGCCAGCTCGAGCTGGCTGCTGCTCTACGCCCTGCTGCCCCTGTTGTGGGCGCTGCTGCTGGCCCAGCATCTGCCGATGGGGATGGCGGAGGGGGGCCGGCTGCTGCCGGTGAGCACCGAAACCCTCTGGCCGGCCCTGGCCGCCCGACTGCCCGCCTGGAGCGCCGATGCCCACGTGATCGCCTTCTGCCAGAGCCTGGCGGTGCTGGTGGGGGTGGGCGGATCCCTGCTGATGCTGCGGCGCCGGCTGCAGCTGGGCTTCTGGAGTGGTCCCTCCCTCGCCCTCTCGGGCCTGGTGATCGCCCTGGGAAGCGGGGGGCGCTGGCTGGTGATAGGGGGTTAACGCCCGCAGAGCCGCTGCAGATCGCTGTCGCTGTAGAGCGCCACGGGGGCCTCCGGCGGGCTCTGCTGCAGCCGTTGCTTCTTGGTGAGGTAGTGGGCGGCGCCGAGGCTGTTGCCCAGCAGCAGGCG
Source organism: Cyanobium sp. N5-Cardenillas (assembly GCF_024345515.1). Classification (GTDB taxonomy): domain Bacteria; phylum Cyanobacteriota; class Cyanobacteriia; order PCC-6307; family Cyanobiaceae; genus Cyanobium. The sequence goes on along the minus strand of NZ_JAGQBG010000017.1, from coordinate 1,344 downwards.
TGCGCTGCCATGGCTGCCGCGCCAGGCGTTGCAGATGGCGAGGGTGTCGAGCGCCAGGGCGGAGGGGGAAAGCGCGGCCGCCAGCAGTGCGGCCCCGCCCATGGCCAGCACCACGGCCAGGCCCATCTGGCTGCGGCGCACGGCCGCCCCAGGCGCCGGACCCCGCCAGCAGCCATCGGCGATGGCGGACACGTGGCGCACCTGGTGGGGCCGGCCCAGGTAGACCCAGGCGTGGCGACCATCGGCCAGGGGCAGGGGCCGTCGGTCGTAGAGGCGCGGGTAGCCCTCCAGGCGATCGAGCCGGGCCAGACCGGCGGCGTCCACGGCGTACACCTCACCCCGCACCAGCCCCTCCCCCGGGACGGCCATCGGGAAGGGGCCCAGGTCGTGGAGCACCACGTCCGGCAGCACCGCCTCCCCCTGGAAGGGCGCCTCAGCCAGCCAGTGGTGGTTGCCATGGCCGCGCTTGAGGGTGCCGTAGACGAAGACCAGCTCGGGATGGCTGTTCACAGCTCGGGCCAGGACAGCGGGGCCTGTGGTCATAATGCGACGAAACTGCACCCGGTTCCATGACGATCGCCCTGCTTGCGACGCTGCTGGGTTCGCTGGTGTTGATGGGCTGGATCGTCAAGCGGCTCGAGAAGGCCTCCTGAGTCAGGGCTCCAGGGAGCGCACCTCGCCCTCCACCCGGATCGAGCCACCCGGCTCCGCCGGAATCCCGGCGGCCAGCAGGGAGCGGCAACCCATGTCCTCTCCCTGCACCACCGCGATGCTGCCGCCGTGGGGCCAGCCGAGGGCCTGCAGCTGGCCGGCCAGGGCCGCGGTGGCCGCACCGGTGGCCGGATCCTCGTAGACGCCGCCGATGGCGAAGGCATTGCGGCTGTGGAACGTCCGGGGCCCTTCCGCCCAGACCAGCAGGAGCGTCAGCAGCCCCGCCGCCGCCATCAGCCGGGCCCCGTCTTCCATCGAATAGCGCATGGCGGCCAGGTCCTGGCGGCGGCGCAGAGCCAGCAGCAGATGGTCGGCGCCGCCATGGACGATGGCCGGTGGCAGGGCCGGATCCAGATCCGACGGCCCATAGCCGAAGAGCGCCAGGCCGGCGGTGAGCAACTCCGGCGCCACGGGGCGCTGGTGGGTCGCTGGCGACTGCAGGGCGGCGCTCCATCGCTCCCCCTTCCGCCAGCCCTCCACCGTGATCGCGGCCTGGTTCAGCGTCAGCAGGAACTCCCCATCCCCGAAGCGTTCGGCCAGGGCCGCTCCGAGGGCGACGGTGGCGTGGCCGCAGAAGGGGACCTCGACGGTCGGAGAGAAGTAGCGCACCCGCCAGCCGTTTCCCTGCCGGGC
>NZ_JAGQBG010000169.1 GCF_024345515.1 Cyanobium sp. N5-Cardenillas | reverse complement strand
ACGCCATGCGGCGACTCTAAGGAGCGGGGGTGTCGGCGTCCGCGCCGCGCCCGGCGCCGGAGCGCAGAATCAGGCGGCCGCCGATGATCAGGAAGCCGGCGGCGGCGGCCAGCTGCAGGCCGTCGGTGGGGATGACGCTGGAGAGGGAACCACCCGCCGCCGCCCCCACCAGACTGGCCAGCACCAGGGCCGTGGCACTGCCGGCGAAGACGGCCCCGGGCCGGTTGGAGGTGCCGCTGATGCTGACGATGGCCAGTTGCGTCTTGTCGCCGAGCTCGGCCAGAAAGACGGTGGCAAAGGTGGAGGCAAGCAGGGCGAACGGCATGGGGATCTCAGGAGGTGAGCAGGTGCAGGGGCGCCAGGTGCAGCACCGCCTGGCGGCCGAGCCACAGGCCCAGGGCCACCATCAGCAGCCCCGCTGCCCGCTCGAGCTGGTGGGCGGGCATGACGGTGGAGAGCCAGCGACCCAGCAGCACCCCCACCAGGCTGGAGCAGATCAGGGCCAGCGAGGCCCCCACGAACACCGTGAACGGTCGGCCCGACTGGGCCGACAGCAGCAGGGCGGCCAGCTGGGTCTTGTCGCCCAGTTCCGCCAGAAACACGGTGGTGGCCGTGCTGACGAACACGGTGATCCAGCTGGAGGGGGCCGGGGTGTCGGTCGGCTCCGGCGGCGGCGTGGGCTGATCGGGGGCGTCGGGGGCGCTGGTCATGACGGCTGACGGATCGTCCGCAGGAAACGGTGCATCACGGAGTGGCGGCCGCCCAGCTCGGCACGGATCTGTTCCTTGCAGGAGGCGATGGCCAGGGCGTCGGGATCGTCGCCGGGCTGACCGAACAGGGCCACCAGCTGGTCCACCCGACAGAAATCGGGCCGTTCCGCATAGATGCGGCAGCGACGGGAGCCGGTGTCGAAGTGGCGGCACCAGCCGTCCTCACCCACCATCGCGAGGTAAAGCTGCTGCTGCTCGGGATCGAGGGCCCCGATCGCGTCGCCCCTGAGGGCCGGATCGAGACGGCAGCAGGAGCCGCAGCCGCTGATGCAGTGCCAATGCTCGGATCGGGACAACGGAGCGGAACGGGTTGTCCCATTCACTCACACCCCCGCCCGGCGCCAGCCATGACAACCGATCACGGCTGCGGGGCCCATGCTTGGAAGGGGCGCACAGGCGACCTACACTCCATGCCGATCGTCCCCTTCGCCAGCTGTCGCCCCATGGGTATCGACTTCCATCTCATCTCCAACTTCGGCGCCCTGGCCCTGATCACCCTGGCCGGTCCGGCCGTGATCTTCATCCTCTACTACCGCCGCGGCGCCCTCTGAGCCCACGGGCAGGAGCAGGTCGGCCAGGGCGTGATACACCGGACGGCCCTGGATCGCCTGGCCGGTGTAGGTGGCGATGGCGGCGGCGGCCACCAAGCCCGGCAGAAGTTGCTGGTCCCCCGCCATCCGGATCGCGAACGCCACCGTCATCACCGGGAGCTGGGTGGCCCCCGCCAGCCCGGCCGCCATCCCCAGGGCCAGGCCCAGGTGGGGGTCCCCGGCCAGGGCCCGCACCACCCCCGCTCCAAACACCCCCCCCAGGGCAAAGGCCGGATCAATCAGACCACCTGGTATTCCTGCCGACAGGGCCAGGATCGGTCCCAGCAGCCGTGCGGCCAGCAGGACGAGCCAGCTCCAGCTGGGCGTCGTGTCGGCATCCTGGTCGAGAACCAGGCGCATCAGCGCTTCCCCGTCACCGCCACTGGCGCCGCCGGTGAGCAGGGCCAGCAAAGCCAGCAGCAGTCCCGCGGCCAGGCCGAGACGCAGGGGCCAGCGGCGGGCGATGGGGGTGATCAGGGCCGTGCCCCGCACCAGCAACCGGGCGAAGCCGCCACCGAGCAGGCCGCCGCCAAGACCGATCGGAATCGCCCACAGCAGCTGGTCGAGTTCCGTCACCGGGCTGGCGTTGATCCCCAGCGCGAACATCGGCTGACCGCCCAGGTTGCTCACCAGCGCCGCCGCGCTGGCCAGCACCAGGGCCGGCCACACCAGCCGCTGCTGGAAGCTGCCGGTGAGCTCCTCCACCACGAAGATCACGCCCATCAGCGGCGTGTTGAAGCCGCCGGCCAGACCGGCACCGGCCGCGCCGGCCAGCAGGTGGCCCCGGCTGGTGCGATGCAGCAGGCCCGGCCAGCGCCGCAGCAGGGCCTGGCCCACCGAAGCGCCCACCTCCACCACGGGGCCCTCCCGGCCCAGGGGCAGCAGGGCCAGGCTGGCCACGGTCCAGAGCCCCAGCCGTTCCCCCGTGGGGGCGGCGCTGAGCAGCTGGGCGCCGCGATGGGGATCCTCCAGGCAGAGCATCCCCGGGGGGATGCCCGAGCCGGCGCCACGGCGCCAGGGGCCCCGCTGGAACCAGAGCAGAAGGGGCACCAGGGGGATCGGCGCCAGGGCCAGCAGCCAGCCCGGGCCGCTCCAGGCGCCGCCGCTGAACGCCGGCAGGACCGAGAGCAAGCGGTCCTGGAGCAGGTCGATGCGATTGAGGGGCCAGCAGGCCAGCCCCACCAGGGCCCCCAGCACCGCCAGCTGGACGAGGGAACGCAGCAGGCCGAAGCGATGGCGGCTCATCCTGCCGCCATCCCCAGGGCCATGGCCGCCTCCCGCAGCAGTCCCTGCACGTAGGGGTGGGGGGACGCCTCCGAGGCCACGAGCGTGCCGGAGTCGGGATGGATGGCCGAACGCAGCTCCTCGCCGGCGGCGTTGCGAATCACCAGGCTGTCCCCCTGGCGCCGGCACCAGTAGGTGCGATCCCGCCGCTGCAGAACAACCCCATCGCCGCCGCTGCAGCGGATCGCCTCCAATTCCAGCTGGAACCGTTCCACCCCCTGCCAGTCGTCGCGGCGCAGCCGGAAGGCCACATCCACCGGGCCGGCCCACTGGCTGGGCCCCTGCCAGCGCCAGCCGATCGCCCGCAGCTGCGCCTCCCCCTGGGCCAGCTGCAGCTGCAGGTGGCCACCACGCAGCACCTTCTGCTCCACCACCTGGCAGCGACTGGTCCAGAACAGGGGTGTGGGGTTGCCGATGCCGAAGGGGGCCAGCCGTTGCAGGTGGTGCCAGAACTCCCGATCGATCCGCTCCAGCCGCAACAGGGCCTCGGGTTCGACGGCACGCCCATCCCCCGCCGCCTCCAGCCAGGTGCCGGCCAGAGCCACGAGGCGTTCCTGCAGGGCGGCCACGTTCTCGGCCCGCACCGTGAAGCCACCGGCGGCCGGATGGCCGCCGTGGCGCTCCAGCAGCTCGGCGCAGGCGGTCAGGGCCGCATCCACGGCGAAGCCCTTGGGTGCCCGCACCGAAGCCCGCAGGCGACCGCCCCCCTCCGCCGCCAGCAGGGCGACCGGACGGCCGAAACGTTCCACCAGACGGGAGGCGACGATGCCGATGACACCGTGGTGCCAGTGGCCCTGGGCCAGCAGCAGGAAGGCGGGCCGCTGGGGACCGTCGGCCTCCAGCAGGGCCAGGGCCTCCGCCTCGATCGCGCCGCAGAGTTCCCGGCGCTGGCGGTTGAGGGCTTCACAGGAGCGGGCCAGCTCCAACGCCCGCTCCGGATCCTCCGTGGTGAGCAGGTCGACCACCAGCTGGGGATCGCCCAGCCGACCCACGGCATTGATCCGGGGAGCCAGCTGGAAGCCCACCGCCTCCGCATCGACCCGGTGCTTCTCGAGGCCCGCCAGTTGGCGCAGGGCCTGCAGACCGGGCAGGGGGCTGCGGCCCAGCAGGGGCAGGCCATCCAGCAACCAGCGGCGGTTCACCCCCTGCAGCGGCGCCATGTCGGCAATGGTGCCGATGCAGAACAGGTTGAGGGCGATTTCCAGCCCCTCGCGACTTTGGAGCCGCCGGCAAAGGGCGGTGGCCAGCACGTGGGCCAGCCCCACGCCCGCCAGGCCGCGGTAGGGAGAGCCTTCCGGGGTGACGGCCGGGTGCAGCAGGGCCAGGTGCGGCGGCAGCTGGGGCGGCAGGGTGTGGTGGTCGGTGAGAATCACCTCCACGGCAAGGGCGGCGGCGCGCTCGAGGGCCTCGGTGGCGGCCACCCCGTTATCCACGGTGATCAGCAGCCGCACCCCCTCGGCCGCCAGCCGCTCCACCATGGCCGCGTTGAGGCCGTAGCCGTCCTCCATGCGGCTCGGGATGGCGGCCCGGGGCCGGGCGCCGAGCCGTTGCAACACCCCCACCAGCAGGGCGGTGCTGGTCATGCCGTCGGCGTCGTAGTCGCCGCAGATGGCCACCGGCTCGGACGTCTGGCAGCAACGCACCAGCCGCTCGACCGCCAGTTCCAGGCTGGGAAAATGGGCGTCGGGATCAGGGGCGGCCACGGGCTCGAGCAGCTCACGCACCGCCGCCTCCGTCAGCAGGCCGCGACGCCGCAGGATCGCCAGCAGTTCCTCGGGCAACCCGCCGGCGGCTTCCCGGCTGGCCGACGCCGGGTCATCGCCGCCCAGGGGAGTGGGCAGCAGCCAGCGTCGCTCGTTGACGGCAGAAAGCAACGAACGACGGGCGGGGCTTTCGCATTGTGGGAGGCGGGGCAGCGCGACGCACCCCTTAGCCTTGCGATGGCAACACGTGTGGCATCCAATGGCCCCGGCCCTGACGGCCCTGCTCTGGGACGTGGATGGCACCCTGGCCGAAACGGAGTTCGAGGGCCACAGGGTGGCGTTCAACCACAGCTTCGCCGCCGCCGGTCTGCCCTGGCGATGGGACCGGCCCACCTACGCCCGGCTGCTGGTAGTGAGTGGCGGCCACGAACGGATCACCCGTTTTCTGGAGCAGGCGGAAGGCCGCGCCCCCGATCCCGAGCGGGTGGCGGAGCTGCAGCGCCACAAGCAGACCCTGTACACGGCTCTGGTGCGCCAGGGCGGCCTGGCCCTCAGGCCGGGGGTGGCGCGCCTGGTGGAAGCGGCCGCGGCGACGGGCCTGCGGCAGGCGATCGTCACCACCAGTGGGCGCCTTGCCGTGACCTCCCTGCTGGAAGGCGCGCCGCCCGGTGTGGCCGGAGCCTTCGAGTTCTGGATCTGCGGCGAGGACGTGGAACGCAAGAAGCCTGATCCGGAGGCCTACCGGCTGGCGCTGGAGCGCCTGGAGACCGGTGATCAGGGGGTCCTGGTGCTCGAGGACTCACCGGCCGGCCTGGCGGCCGCCAGCGGCGCCGGCCTGCCCTGCCTGGTCTGCCTGAGTGTGGCGACCCGGGAGCACCCGGCCAGCGCCTTCAGCGCAGCCCGGGCCGTGGTCGAGAACCTGGAGGAAAGCGAGGGGACGGTGGAAGTGCACCAGGGGCCGGCTTGCCCCGGCCCCCAGGTGACGCTGTCGTGGCTGCAGCGCCTGCTCGATCCGCCATGACCCGCCTCCCCGTGCAGCGCACCCGTTTCCAGGGACTGATCAGCCGGCTGGGGGGGCGGGTGCTCGGCCAGGTGCGGAGCAGCTGGCGAACCGGCAGCCTGGCGGCCCTGGGCCTGCTGCTGGGATTCTTCGCCGGTCAGAACCTCAGCAGCTTCCTGCTGTTCACCTCTCCGGGGGGAAGGCCAGCCGTGGTGCTCGCCATGCTGCTGGTGATCGAAACCCTGGTGCGGCTGCGCAGCCGGCTGGTGCGGACCGAGCCCCCCCTGGGCTGGGTGATCGTCGACAACCTGCGCATCGGTGCCACCTACTCGATCGTGCTGGAGGCCTTCAAGGTTGGAACCTGAGGCGGCGGCGGCCTGGGAACGGCGGCTGGAGCGGGCCGGCGACCTCGGCCCGGTGCACCCCACCCTGCTGCGGCACCTCGCCCTGCCACTGCTGCAGCGACTCGAGGCCGGCCTGGGCAACGGAACCGCCCAGCGGCGACCGGTCCTGGCCCTGAATGGGCCGGTCGGTGCCGGCAAGACCAGCCTGGGCCGCGCCCTGGAGCGCCTCGCACCCCTGGGCGGCCTGCGGCTCATGGTGGTCTCGATCGATGACCTCTACCTGCCCGCCGAGCAACGGCGCCAGGTGCTGGCGGGCAATCCCTTCGGCGTCAGCCGGGTGCCGCCCGGCAGCCATGACCTGCCGCTGCTGCTGGCGGCGCTCAAGGCCTGGCGCGCCGGGGGCCCGCTGCGGCTGCCAGGATTCGACAAGACGCTGGCCGGAGGCGAAGGGCAACGATCCGGGTGGCGGGAACAGCCCGCGGACGCCCTGGTGATCGAGGGCTGGCTGATGGGATGCCGGGCCCTTGGTCCACAGGCCCTGGAGGCGGGGCTGCAGAGCGGGGCTGGTCTGGAGGCGCTGACCACCGAGGAACGGCAGTGGCTGCCCTTCTGGGACCGCCATCTGGCGGGCTACAAAGACCTCTGGGACGCCTGCGATGGGCTGTGGCTGCTGCGTCCGCAGCGCTGGAGCCTGCCGCGACGCTGGCGCTTCCAGGCCGAAGCCAGACAACGGCGTAGCGGTGGTGGCTGGCTCACGGCCGACAAGCTCGATGGCCTGGTGCGGGCCACGGTGCGTTCGCTCCCACCGGCGCTGTACCAGGACCCGCTGCTCAGGCCGCAGCCATCGCTGGAGCTTCAGGGCGGAGTGATCCTCGATGGCAGGAGACGTTGCCGCCCCCTGGAGGCTCAGCTCTCCTCGCTGGCTTCGGCTTCTTCGGCGATCGGGTAGACGAAGCCCTGGGCCCGTCCGCTCAGGACGGCCTTGCCCAGCGACATGGCCTTCTGGGCCGCCACACCGGCCTTGGCCTTCCAGTGGGCGTGGCGCTGGTTGCGCTTGCCTTTGGAGGTTTTCTTCTTGGGTACGGCCATCCGGCTATCTCGTTGCCAAACGGTGATCCTCCGCCGCCGACTCGCCTTTCGTCAAATGGCTACAGTCCATTCCTGATAAGGATGCCTGGCCTGTGAGCAGCAGTTCTCCTCCGGAGCCGGCCAAACCAGCCCCACCGGTGCAACCTGGCTTCAGTCTCGGGGGCCAGTCCTCCTCAGCGCCCTCCTACAGCCCGCTGCTGCGGGACATCGAAGCCGGCAAGGTGAAGAGCCTGGAGCTCTCCCCGGCTCTACGGGGGGTGACCGCCACGTTCC
>NZ_JAGQBG010000168.1 GCF_024345515.1 Cyanobium sp. N5-Cardenillas | reverse complement strand
CGCCGATCAACTGGGCATCGCGGGCCTTGGCCTCCTGGGCATGGGAGAGCACCTTCTCGAACACGCTGCCGGGCACGGCGATCGACACCACCGGCACCCGGGCATCGAGCAGGGCGATCGGGCCGTGCTTCATCTCCCCCGCCGGGTAGCCCTCGGCGTGGATGTAGCTGATCTCCTTGAGCTTGAGGGCCCCCTCCATGGCGATCGGGTAGTTGATCCCCCGCCCCAGGAAGATCACGTCCTGGGTGTCGGCGAACAGATGGGCCAGCTCGGCGCAGCAGCGGTCATGGTCATCGACCAGCCGCTGCAGCACCGCCGGCAGCGCCCGCAGCTGCTCCGCCAGGGCCCGCAGCTCGGCGGGGGTGCGGCCGCCGCCCAGGGGGTGGGCCGTGCCGCCGCGGCGTTCGGCGAAGGCCAGCGCCAGGCCGTAGAAGGCCAGCAGCTGGCCGAGGAAGGTCTTGGTGGCCGCCACCCCCACCTCGATGCCGGCGCCGATGTCGAGCAGGTGCGGCACCAGCCGGCCGAGGGAACTCTCGGGGCGGTTGGTGATGCCCAGCAGGCGCGGCGCGTAGGCCGGATCGGCCACCAGGAAGCGGCGCTCCTGCTCCATGGCCAGGGCGGCGAGGGTGTCGGCCGTCTCGCCCGACTGGGTGACGCCGATGGTGAGCGTGTGGGGCTCCAGCGGCGGCGGGGCGTAGCGGAATTCGCTGGCGTAGAACACCGACGTCGGCAGCCCCGCCAGCTGCTCCAGCAGATGGGCCCCCACCTGGGCCGCATGGCGGCTGGTGCCGCAAGCCAGGATCTGGATCCGCTCCACCCCCTCGTAGACGGACTCGTCGAGGGGAAGCGCCACCAGGGCCCCCTCCGGCAGGTGGCGGGCCACCCACAGGGCCATCGTCTCCGGTTGCTCGTGGATCTCCTTGTGCATGAAGTGGCGGAAGCTGCGCTTGTCCGCCACGTGCTCGGTGCCCACCAGCAGGGTGGGGTTGCGCTGCACCCGCGACCCAGCCCGGTCGTAGAGCTCGATGCCCAGGGGGGTCAGCAGGGCCACCTCGCCGTCCTCCAGGGGCAGGATCGTGCGGGTGAAACCCGCCAGGGCGGGCGTGTCACTGGCGCAGAGGAACTCCCCCTCCCCCAGACCGATCAGCAGAGGCGCCTGCCGCCGGGCCACCACCACGGCCCCGGGCACCGCCGCCCACACCACGGCCAGGGCGTAGGCCCCCTGCAGCAGGGGCAGCACCTGCTGCAGGGCCTCCAGCAGCAGCGCCGGCGAGGCCACCGCCCCTTCCGCCTGGCGCTGCCCCAGCTGGCGGGACAGCAGGTGGGGGATCACCTCGGTGTCGGTGTCGGAGCGGAACGCCACCCCTTCCGCCTGCAGCTCCTCCCGCAGGCTGCGGTGGTTCTCGATAATGCCGTTCTGCACCACGGCCAGATGGCCGCTGCCATCAAGGTGCGGGTGGGCATTGCGCTCCTCCGGCTTGCCGTGGGTGGCCCAGCGGGTGTGGCCGATGCCGCACTGGCCGGGGGCGCCCCGTTCCTCGTAACGGGCCGTCAGGTTGACCAGTTTGCCCTCGGCCTTGAGGCAGTGCAGCCCGGCCCCGTCGACGGTGGCGATACCGGCGGAGTCGTAGCCGCGGTACTCCAGCTGGCGCAGACCTTCCAGCAGCTGGGGGGCCGCCTCCCGTGAGCCGATCAGGGCAACGATGCCGCACATAGGAGAAGCAATCCGGCGGGAAACGGGGGTGAGGGGCCAAAAAAAAGCCCGGCGCTGGCGCCGGGCAAGAGCTTATGGGAGGGCAGCGGCCCCGCCGGCGTCAGTAGGCCAGGCCCATGGAGCGGCTGGTCTCGTCGCCCAGGTAGACGCGGATGCTCAGGAAGTCGGTGGGGCAGGCGGTTTCGCAGCGCTTGCAGCCGACGCAGTCTTCGGTGCGGGGCGAGGAAGCGATCTGGGCGGCCTTGCAGCCATCCCAGGGCACCATCTCGAGAACGTCGAGGGGGCAGGCACGGACGCACTGGGTGCAGCCGATGCAGGTGTCGTAGATCTTGACGGCGTGGGACATGCCAGGGCCGGGAACGAACGGCGAGGTGCCCAAAGTACCCACACCCTTCCGGCGCAGGGCCGGACCCGGCCTCGGCCGTCACCCTTGTTCATACGGCGAAAGGGCCCGACCGGGGCGACCCGTAGGATGCTGCCTCCCTCACAGCAGCCATGTCCCAGGAAGCGATCTTCGAGAAAGTCCGGTCGATCGTTGCCGAACAGCTCAGCGTGGAGGCTGACGAGGTCAAGCCGGAATCCAACTTCCAGAACGACCTGGGTGCTGATTCCCTCGACACCGTCGAGCTGGTGATGGCCCTGGAGGAAGCCTTCGACATCGAGATCCCCGACGAGTCGGCCGAAGGGATCACCACGGTGGGCGACGCCGTCAAATATATCCAAGAGAAGCAGGCCTGAGGCGTCCATGGTGGAGGGTCTCCGCCGCGTCGTCGTCACCGGCCTGGGCGCGGTCACACCGATCGGCAACAACGTCGCGGATTACTGGGAGGGGCTGATCAGCGCCCGCAATGGGGTGGCGCCGATCACCCTCTTTGATGCCTCCCGTCATGCGTGCCGCTTCGCCGCCGAAGTCAAGGACTTCGACACGGCGGGCTGGCTGGAGCCGAAGGAAGCGAAGCGCTGGGATCGCTTCTGCCAGTTCGGTGTGGTCGCGGCCAAACAGGCGGTGGCCGATGCCGGCCTGAGCATCGACGACAGCAATGCGCCGCGGGTCGGGGTGGCCATCGGCTCCGGCGTTGGCGGGCTGCTGATGATGGAAACCCAGGCCCACGTGCTGGCCGACCGCGGTCCCGACCGGGTCAGCCCGTTCTGCGTGCCGATGATGATCCCCAACATGGCCACCGGGCTGGCGGCCATCGCCATCGGCGCCAGGGGGCCCAGCAGCGCCGTGGCCACCGCCTGCGCCGCCGGCTCCAACGCCATCGGCGACGCCTTCCGCCTGATCCAGATGGGCCTGGCGGACGCCATGGTCTGCGGCGGGGCCGAATCGGCGATCACCCCCCTGGGGGTGGCCGGCTTCGCCAGCGCCCGGGCCCTCTCGTTCCGCAACGATGACCCCGCCACGGCCAGCCGCCCCTTCGACGCCGAGCGCAACGGCTTCGTGATCGGAGAGGGGGCAGGTGTGCTGGTGCTCGAAAGCCTCGAGCACGCCACGGCCAGGGGGGCGCGGGTGCTCGGCGAGATCGTCGGCTACGGCATGACCTGCGACGCCTACCACTACACCCTTCCGTCCCCCGGCGGGGTGGGGGCGGCGGAGGCCATCCGGCTGGCCCTGGCCGATGCCCGGCTGGAGCCGGAGGCGGTGGATTACGTCAACGCCCACGGCACCAGCACCCAGGCCAACGACAGCAACGAGACCGCCGCCATCAAGTCGGCCCTCGGGGCCCACGCCATGACCATCCCGGTCAGTTCCACCAAGTCGATGACCGGCCACCTGCTGGGCGGCAGCGGCGGCATCGAGGCCATCGCCGCGGTGCTGGCGGTGTCCCACAACCTCGTACCGCCTACGATCAACTACAGCACGCCCGATCCTGCCTGCGATCTGGATGTGGTGCCCAACCAGGCCCGGGAACACAACGTCAACGTCGTGCTCTCCAACTCCTTCGGATTCGGCGGCCACAACGTCTGCCTCGCCTTCCGCCGGATGCCCTGATCACCCGAAGCGCCAGCGCATCGGGCCTCCCTCCCAGGAACACCTCCCTCCTCCCTGCACTCCCCCGTCAAGCCATGGTCGCCGCCACCACCACCCAGGTCGAGAGCCACGTAGAGACGCTCTGCATCAACAGCATCCGCTTCCTGGCGGTCGATGCGATCAACAAGTCCAATTCGGGGCACCCCGGCCTGCCCATGGGCTGCGCACCGATGGCCTTCTCCCTGTGGGACAAGGTGCTGCGCCACAACCCCAAGAATCCGCAGTGGTTCAACCGCGACCGCTTCGTGCTCTCCGCCGGCCACGGCTGCATGCTGCTGTATGCGCTGCTGCACCTCACCGGTTACGACAGCGTGACCCTGGAGGACATCAAGCAGTTCCGGCAGTGGGGCTCCCGCACCCCCGGCCACCCGGAAACCTTCGAGACCCCCGGCGTCGAGGTGACCACCGGGCCCCTGGGCCAGGGCATCTCCAACGCCGTGGGGCTGGCGATCGCCGAAGCCCACCTGGCGGCGAAGTTCAACAAGCCCGACGCCACGATCGTCGACCACTACACCTACGTGCTGATGGGTGACGGCTGCAACCAGGAGGGCGTCTCGGGCGAGGCTGCCTCCCTGGCCGGTCACCTGGGTCTGGGCAAGCTGATCGCCCTCTACGACGACAACCACATCACCATCGACGGCAACACCGGCGTGTCCTTCACCGAGGACGTGATGAAGCGCTACGAGGCCTACGGCTGGCATGTGCAGCACGTCGAAGACGGCAACACCGACGTGGCCGCCATCACCCGGGCAATCGAGGCGGCCAAGGCGGTCACCGACCGTCCCAGCCTCATCAAGGTCACCACCACGATCGGCTACGGCTCCCCCAACAAGGCCAACACCGCCGGGGTGCACGGCGCCGCCCTCGGGGCCGAGGAGGCCGAGCTCACCCGCCAGCAGCTCGAGTGGAGCTACGGGGCCTTCGAGGTGCCCGAGCCCGCCTACGAGCACTGGCGCGAAGCGATCCAGCGCGGCGCTGCCGCCGAAGCCTCCTGGAACGAAAGCCTGGCCGCCTACCGCAGCCGTTACCCCGCCGAAGCCGCCGAGTTCGAGCGCCTGCTGCGCGGTGAGCTGCCCGAGGGCTGGGACGCGGCCCTGCCGGTGTTCACCCCCGAGGACAAGGGCCTGGCCACCCGCCAGCACTCCTACAACGCCCTCAACGCCTTCGGCCCCGGCCTGCCGGAGCTGATCGGCGGCTCCGCCGACCTCACCCACTCCAACCTCACCGACATCAAGGGCGAGGCCAGCTTCCAGAAGGGCCACGAAGCCAACCGCTACCTGCACTTCGGCGTGCGGGAGCACGCCATGGCGGCGATCCTCAACGGCATCGCCTACCACAACAGCGGCCTGATCCCCTACGGCGGCACCTTCCTGGTGTTCGCCGGCTACATGATCGGCGCCATGCGGCTGTCGGCCCTCTCCGAGCTGGGTGTGATCTACGTGCTCACCCACGATTCGATCGGCCTGGGCGAAGACGGCCCCACCCACCAGCCCGTGGAAACCCTCGCCAACCTGCGTGCCATCCCCAACCTCCTGGTGATCCGCCCCGGCGACGGCAACGAGACGGTGGGGGCCTACAAGGTCGCCGTCACCAACCGCAAGCGCCCCACGGTGCTGGCCCTCAGCCGCCAGGCCATGGTCAACCAGGCCAACTCCGCCGCCGACAAGGTGGCCAAGGGTGGCTACATCCTCAACGACTGCAACGGCACCCCGGACCTGATCCTGATCGGCACCGGCACCGAACTCGACCTCTGCGTCAAGGCCGCTGCCCAGCTCAGCGCCGAAGGCAAGGCGGTGCGGGTGGTGTCGATGCCCTGCGTCGAGCTGTTCGAGGAGCAGGACGCCGCCTACCGCGAGTCGGTGCTGCCCGCCGCCGTGCGCAAGCGGGTGGTGGTGGAGGCCTCCAGCTCCTTCGGCTGGCACAAGTACACCGGCTTCGACGGCGCCAGCGTCTCGATCGACAGCTTCGGTGCCTCCGCCCCGGGCGGCGTCTGCCTCGAGAAGTTCGGCTTCACCGTCGACAACGTTGTGGCCACCGCCAAGGCGCTGGGCTGAGCCCGGTGGGCGGGGCCGGCTCGAAGCCGACAGCGATCCGCTGATCTCCCACGGTTGCCGGGCCTGCGGGCCCGGCTTTTTCATGGCCGAGCCGCCGCCGCGGCGCCACCGTCCCCCCTCAGGCGGCCCGGCTGGGCACGTTATGGCGGCTGCGCTCCACCACCAGGGGCAGGCGCAGGGTGCGCTGGTTGATGAAGCCGATGTATTCGCCCAGGATGCCGAGGGCAAACATCATCGCGCCGGCGAAGAACAACGCCGAGACCGACAGCATGGCCACACCGAACTGGAAGCTGTTCCAGAAGATCAGCTTGCTGACCATCACCACGAACGACAGCAGGATCGAGAAGGCCCCGAGCGACAGGCCGGCGGTGGTGATCAGCCGCATCGGCTTGCGGGAAGAGGTAACGATGCCGAGCACGCCGAAATCCACCAGGAACGACAGGGAGGCGGAGCTGCTGCCCCCCTTGCGATCGGCGCTCACGTAGGGAATCGTCGACCACTTGAAGCCGATGGCGCAGACCAGACCCTTGATGAAGGGATAGGAATCGATCGACTCCCGCAGTGCTAGAATCACGGAGCGATCGTAGATACCGAAGCCGGTGGTATCTCGCACCATCGGATAGTCGGACAGCCAGGACAGGGTGGCGTAATAGATCTTCTTGCAAAGAAACAGGATTGGGCTTTCATGGCTCGAACGCCGCACGGCGAAGATCACCTGGTTGTCGCCCTGCTTCCAGGCCGTGATCAGATCGGCCACAAGCTCGGGGGGATCCTGCAGATCCGACATCAGAAAGACATTGGCATCGGCGTCAGGGACCAGCAGGGCATTAGCGGAGGAGCGCACAAAACCGAAGTTCGAGACATTGCGAATCAGGCCAACCCGTGAATCCCTTGCCGCCAATGACTCGATCAGGGCAACCGTGTTGTCGGTGGAGCAATTATCGGCAAAAACGATCGAGAAGACATCGTCCGAAAACTGCTCGAGAACCCTGGAAAGCCTCACATAGAGCGCTTCAACATTGGACGACTCGTTGTAACAGGGAATGCAAATGGCGATATGATGTGTCGATATCGTCATGGACCAATGCTGTCAAAAAGCACGCTGCAGGCAGTATATCTTTTGGCTGCCGTTCTTGCGGCATGCCTGGGCCAATTCATCTTGCGGATCCGGCCTCCATCAGAAGGCATCCGCACCTCCATGCTCTACCTGGTGGCGTCGCTGCTTTGCTATGGCGCGTCGTTCGGAATCACGGCGCTTGTGCTGCCCGCCGCCGACCGCAAACT
>NZ_JAGQBG010000167.1 GCF_024345515.1 Cyanobium sp. N5-Cardenillas | reverse complement strand
CGCCCCGGTGGCGGCGCTGGGCCTGGGCGATGGCCTCGGCGTACTCGCGGGCGGCGGCCACGTCATGGACCGAACAGGGGCCGACGATCACCAGCACCCTCTGGTCACCGGCATGCAGGATGGCCTTGATGCGCTCGCGCGCCTGCTGCACGGTGCGGGCGGCCTGCTCGGACAGGGGCAATTCCGCATGCAGCACCGCCGGCGGCACCAGCGGCCGGGTTTCCACCACGTGGAGATCGGAGGTGGGGATCATGCGGGGCGGCCGGCGGGAATGGGTCAGACCCCCCAGCCTACGAACTGACGCCACCGGTCCCATCGGCCACTTCTGCAGCCGTCGTCACCAGAGGGCGGACCCGCGGGGAAGAACAATGGGGGCCACGCCCAAGCCATCCGGGGGTACGACCCGGACCCATGCCGCCCATGTCCCTCTCGCCCTCCGACCTGCTGCCCACCTACCGCGAGGCCGCGTCGGCCCGCGAAGCCCTCGGCGTCCCGCCCCTGCCGCTCACCGCCCCCCAGGCCCAGGCCCTCACCCAGCTGCTGGAGCAGCCGCCCGCCGGCGAGGAGGCCTTCCTGCTGCACCTGCTGAGCGAACGGATTCCGCCGGGGGTGGATGAGGCCGCCTACGTGAAGGCCGGCTGGCTGAGCGGGATCGCCAAAGGAACGGCCACGAGCCCCCTGGTGAGCCCCCTGGAGGCCACCCGGCTGCTGGCCACCATGATCGGCGGCTACAACGTCGGCGCCCTGATCGAGCTGCTCTCCTGCCCGGAGGCCGCCATCGCCGAAGAGGCCGCCCGGGGGCTGAGTCGCACCCTGCTGGTGTACGACGCCTTCCACGACGTGCTGGAGCTGGCCGAGACCAACCCCCTGGCCCGCCAGGTGGTGGACAGCTGGGCGGCGGCGGAATGGTTCCACGCCCGGCCGCCCCTGCCGGAGGCGATCACCGTCACGGTGTTCAAGGTGACCGGGGAAACCAACACCGACGACCTCTCGCCGGCCACCCACGCCACCACCCGCCCCGACATCCCCCTGCACGCGATGGCGATGCTGGAGACGCGCATGCCGGAGGGGCTCGGCCTGATCGCCGAACTGAAGGCGAAGGGCCACCCGCTGGCCTACGTGGGCGATGTGGTGGGCACGGGCAGCTCGCGCAAATCCGCCATCAACTCGGTGCTCTGGCACATCGGCACCGACATCCCCCACGTGCCCAACAAGCGCAGCGGCGGGGTGGTGCTCGGGAGCAAGATCGCGCCGATCTTCTTCAACACCGCCGAGGACTCCGGCGCCCTGCCGATCGAGTGCGACGTGAGCGGGCTCAACAGCGGCGACGTGATCACGATCCGGCCGTATGCGGGCACGATCGAACGGGCCGCCGGCGAGCCGGGCGCCGGGGAGGTGCTGGCCCGCTTCGAGCTCAAGCCCAGCACCATCGCCGACGAGGTGCGGGCCGGTGGCCGCATCCCCCTGCTGATCGGCCGCTCGCTCACCGACAAGGTGCGGCTGCAGCTGGGCCTGCCCCCGTCCGAGGCCTTCATCCGGCCAGTGGCCCCGGTCGACACGGGCAAGGGCTTCACCCTGGCCCAGAAGATGGTGGGCAAAGCCTGCGGCCTGGCGGGGGTGCGCCCCGGCACGAGCTGCGAACCGCTGATGACCAGCGTCGGCAGCCAGGACACCACCGGGCCGATGACCCGCGACGAGATGAAGGAGCTGGCCTGCCTGGGCTTCTCCGCTGACCTGGTGATGCAGAGCTTCTGCCACACCGCCGCCTACCCCAAGCCGGTCGACCTCAAGACCCACGCCGAGCTGCCCGACTTCATCAGCTCCCGGGGTGGCGTCGCCCTGCGGCCCGGCGACGGCATCATCCACAGTTGGCTCAACCGCATGCTCCTGCCGGACACGGTGGGCACCGGCGGTGACAGCCACACCCGCTTCCCGCTCGGCATCTCCTTCCCGGCCGGCTCCGGCCTGGTGGCCTTCGCCGCCGCCATCGGCGCCATGCCCCTCGACATGCCCGAATCGGTGCTGGTGCGCTTCTCCGGTTCCCTGCAGCCGGGCGTCACCCTGCGGGACGTGGTCAACGCCATTCCCTACGTGGCCATCCAGCAGGGCCTGCTCACGGTGGAGAAGGCCGGCAAGAAGAACATCTTCAGCGGCCGGATCATGGAGATCGAAGGGCTCCCCGACCTGAAACTGGAGCAGGCGTTTGAGTTGACGGACGCGACCGCCGAGCGCTCCTGCGCCGGCAGCACGATCAAGCTGAGCGTCGAGACAGTGAGCGAATACCTGCGCAGCAACGTGGCGCTGCTCAAGAACATGATCGCCCGGGGCTACAGCGATGCCCGCACCATGGCGCGGCGGATCAGGGCGATGGAGGCCTGGCTGGCCGATCCGGTGCTGATGGAGGCCGATGCCGACGCCGAATACGCGGCGGTGATCGACATCAACCTGGACGAACTCACCGAACCGATCCTGGCCTGTCCCAACGACCCGGACAACGTCAAGCTGCTGAGCGAGGTGGCCGGCGACCGGATCGACGAGGTGTTCATCGGCTCCTGCATGACCAACATCGGCCACTACCGCGCCGCTGCCACGGTGATGGATGGGGCCGGCACCAGCGCCGCCCGGCTGTGGGTGTGTCCCCCCACCCGCATGGACGACGAGGTGCTGCGGGCCGAGGGCTACACCGCCAAGTTCGAGACCGCCGGCGCCCGCATGGAGCTGCCCGGCTGCTCCCTGTGCATGGGCAACCAGGCCCGGGTGGAGGACAACACCACCGTGTTCTCCACCAGCACCCGCAACTTCAACAACCGCCTCGGCAACGGCGCCCAGGTGTACCTGGGCAGCGCCGAACTGGCTGCAGTGTGTGCCCTGCTGGGCCGAATCCCCAGCCCGGCCGAGTACCTGGAGATCGCGGCGGCCAAGATCGATCCCCTCTCCGACCAGCTCTACCGCTACCTCAACTTCGACCAGATCGATGGTTTCGAGGATTCCGGGCGCGTGGTGAGCGTGGAGGAGGAGGAGAAGGTGCTGGCGGAGGTGTAGGGGGCCGAGAGGCTACCCGTTACTTCGCTGGTGGAATAAGCGTCTGACCGCATCGCTGCACAGCAGACGAACCGCCAGGACGCCCAGAAGAAGTGAGGGCAACAGATCGGCGATGACCCTCCAGGCCAGTGCCGCATAACTGGAAAAGCCACAGAGATAGGTCATCCCGCCAAACGGATGGCCGCAGGCCTGGAGGGGGTCTGGCAGACCGCCGCCGCCAGAGAGCAGGGAGAGCAGCACCACGTTGAGGGCCCTGGGCAGCGGACTGTCAGAAATACCGACGACCACCGCGGCGATCAGAAGAATGGCGCCCAGCCATTGACCGTAGCGCCGTCCTGTCTGCAACCCCCAGAAGGTCAGCCCCGCAAGAACGATCACCAGGAGGCTGATCAGGACGTCCGTGGGAGTGACGGACGCGGGGCAACGCGGGGACGGTCCAACCGAAAAGCAGCTGAGGAGAGCGCCCAGGAATGCAACCCCAAAGCCGATCAGGGAGAGGAGAAAAAGAACCTGGGATATCCACACGCTTGGCGGACGGCCGATCAAACGCTTCATGGCCCGTCACCTCTCCCTGGCTCCTGTCAGGGACACCGCCAAAGCCAGGGAGGCCCCATAGGCCAGGATGAACAGGTGGAAGCTGTTCTCCACGGGCTTCCACCGCGCCAGCATGCTGGGCCCGGTTCGTGGGGCCTGTCCCATCACGATCTGCAGGTTGGAATAGCAGCGATCACCCTGACTCCACCCATAGCAGTTGCCCGGGGAGGTCAGAAGGACCGCAACCTGCAGCACCAGAACAACCGGCCAGATCCAGATCCTTGTGCGCACGCGATCGCCATGGTTGCGCCCAAGCGAAAGCCACCGAGCAAGCACGATCACGGCATAGATCGGAAGGAGGATCAGGATGTAGAGGATCCAGCCGAGCGTGGTGAAGGACGTGGCCAGGAACAGGACAAAGCTCACCAGGACATAACCCGTCAACGCCCAGGCGAAATCAAGCTTCGTCATCACCTTCCAGGCGAGGGAGGGTCAGAAAAAGGATCCTACCGGCACTGACAGCCTGATCACCTTTGACGAACAAGTCCACCATCTGGCTGCTTCCCACCTGACGTCCATGGAACTCAACCCCCCACCACCAGGGCGTCGACGATCTCGTAGCGCTCGACGTTCTCCCCAAGCACCAGCACCGACACATCGCCGCGCCGCTGCACCGAGAGCTTCTCGGGCTGATCGGACGCGACGGCCATGCCCTGCACGAACAGGAACTGACGATTCTGGCCCTCGGGGTTCATCACCACCACCGTGGCGCTGTTGTTAGCCCGGCGGATCACGGAGGCCTTACACCTGGTGGCCTTACCGCTGCTGCCGGACCCGCAGGACACCTCCGCAGAAGCGTGGAACGGCGTGCCTGGGATCAGCGCATCGCGGGACGCGGGCACGGGGGTGAGGGGAGCACCACGGATCCCCACCTTGAGGCTGTAGGTGCTGGATTCATTGCGGCGCGCCGCCGGCCGCATCAGATACACCCGCACCCTGACGTCGCCATCGCTGGGCAAGGGCCCACGGAAGCGGTTGCCTGAGCTGCTGCCGATGAACAGGGCGGTGTCGGTCCCGGCCGCCATCACGTTGAAGTAGTTCTGCACGTTGGAACCCTTGAGTTCCACGCTCAGGGTCTGACCGGCGCCCGCCCGCAGTTTGTAGTCGACAGTCTGGTCGCCCTTGAGCTGTCCCTTGAGCAGGGTGGAATCCGCTCCAGCTCGAAACGTGACCCTCTGACTCTCGATCGCGCTTTGAGCCACTCCAACCCCGGCAGGGAGGGTGATGGCCAGAAGGCCTGCGGCGGCGAAAGCGAGTGGAGTACGCACCGGTCCTTTGCTCGAGGCCAATCCATACCCTATCTCGCTGGCTCCCGGGAACGTTTCTAACCGCCTAGGAAAAGACTGGGTCGGCAGATCCGGCCTGCTGAGAACTGTGGAATAAAATCTCGAGCCACAGTTTAGGCCGCACATCCTTGGCAGTACCGCAAGGTGATGCGCCCAGCCTGCCCTTCAGTACGGATCATCTGTCAGGCGCTCCGACAACCACCACAGATTCCCGAACTGGTCTCGGATGCCGCCCTGCCTGTCGTTGTATGGCATGTTCGCTACATCCATGATCTTTACGCCCCCCGCAGCAACGGCCTTCATCATCGCCTCATCAGCATTCTCGACGTACAGGTAGTACGAAGCCGACATGGCAGGAAACTCTGCCGATGCCTCACTGACCATGACAGTTGATGTTCCAAGCCGCACTTGCGCATTTGCAATGCGCTCGCCGTTCATGTGGCGGCCAATCTCAACAGCACCAAATGCCTCAGCGAGGAATTCAAGAAAGCGATCAGCTCCTTCCACGAAGAAGTACGGAGTGACGGTACTGAAGCCCTGTGGAATGCGCATGGAGTCTCTGTTTATGGGGCTTAGCTCTTCTTGATCGGAAACGTCTAAGTCCCAAATCTTCCGCCGTGGGAAGCATACGTTCGAGTTGCCCTAAGGGCAACACCGCTAAACCCCGTCGACGTAGGCAGAACCGGAGAAACACCCTGCTGCCGCAGCCCAACCTGGCCATCCGTCAGCGCTCCATCCAGGGAGTGGTTGCACCCAATCTCACCGTATTGGGACGGGTTCGGACAGAACAACCTGAGCACGAAGCTCCACCCCGGTCACTCCGAAGCGCCGAACCCCAGGCGCCGCGGGCTGGCCGATCAGTCGAGCCCCGCCACAGCCCGCTCACAGCGTTCCAGTTCGGCCTCCAGCAGAGCCAGCAGCTCTGATCGCTCGGCCGGCAGGGGGAAGGGGCCTGCCTCGTAGCGGGCCTCCACAGCAAACTCCTGCAGCGCCGCCAGCCGAGGCTCCAGAGCCTGTCCCGCCACAGAGGCGAGGTCGGTCAGCTCATGCACCCGTGGTAGCCGGCGATCGCTCAGCACGATCGAGCCCGATCCGCAAGGTGCGCAGATGGCGGCGCACGATCGCCAGCAGCAGGGCCGCGTCCTCAGCCGGCGACATAGAGCACCTTACCCTCGCGGGCCACATCGCCGAACACGTGCCAGCGCGAGCCACCCAACCGTTCGGCGTCGGCGGCACCGGCCAGCACCAGGTCCACCCTGACGCCGAGGGGCCCGTGGGCCTTGCGAAAGCGCTGGCAGCAGGCGGCCTTCTCGGCGGGGGTGAGCTGGGCGCGGCCCACGATCACGGCCAGATCCAGATCGGAATCAGGGCGCGCCTCGCCCCGGGCCCGCGAGCCGAACACCAGCACCGCCATCACGTCGGCGTCGGCACAGAGCCGTGCAAGGGCCAGGCGACAAGCCTCCGGATTCAGGCCGGGGCCGAGATCCGGCAGCGCCGCCAGCCCCCTGGGCTCACGCCAGGGAATCGCGGGCGGTACGAACGGCTGTGCAGAGGCGGAAACCATGGCAAAACGCTACCGCCGCTGAGCCGACCTCCCCGTTCCTAGTCGCCACCCTGAACGGCCAGAAGCTTGCGCTGCTGCTTCCAGCGCAGCACCTGCCAGACCAGGAACACCATCAGCAGGGGCAGCACCGCCACCAGCACCACGAACCGGTAGGTGTTGTCGACGATCTCGCCGCCAGTGGTGGCGGACAGGACCTGCTCCACCAGATAGAGCCCGTAGAGCCCCAGCAGCAGCCAGCCCTCAAGACGGGAGATCGTCCCGTTGCTCCAGAAGATCGGCAGGCAGGCCAGGGTGGTGGCCACCATGATCGGCAGGTCGCGGCTAATCATCACCGGATCCACCGCCAGCCCCTTGCTGCCGGAGGCCACGGCGCAGAGGCCCAGGATCAGCACCTGGTTGAGCAGGTTGCTGCCCACCACGTTGCCAATGGCCAGGTCGGCCCTGCCCCGGTAGGCGGCCACCACGGAGGTGACCAGCTCAGGCATGGAGGTGCCGGCCGCCACGATCGTCAGGCCGATCACCGTCTGGCTCACCCCCAGAGCCACGGCCGCCGTGGTGGCCCCCTTCACCAGCAGCTGCGAGCCCAACACCAGCAGGGCCAGGCCGGCGGCC
>NZ_JAGQBG010000166.1 GCF_024345515.1 Cyanobium sp. N5-Cardenillas | reverse complement strand
GCCTTACCACTTGGCCATGCCGCCTGCCGGGGAGCAAACTCCCCGCAGCGGATCGTATCAGCCATGGCATGTCCACCCCCCGTCTGCTGGTTCTGAGCAACGGCCACGGGGAGGATCTGATCGCCCTGCGGCTGATCGAGGCCCTGCGGCACCGGGCCCCCGACCTGGAGGTGCAGGTGTTGCCCCTGGTGGGGATCGGCCAGGCCTTTGCCGGCGCCGAAGCGGCCGGGGAGCTGCGGCGGGTCGGGCCGCGGCAGCCGCTGCCCAGCGGCGGTTTCAGCAACCAGAGCCTGCGGGGACTGCTGAACGACCTGGCCGCAGGCCTGCCGCTGCTGAGCTGGCGCCAGTGGCGGATCGTGCGGCGCTGGGGGAGGCAGGGTCTGCCGATCCTGGCCGTGGGCGACCTGCTGCCCCTGCTGCTGGCCTGGGCAGGCGGCGGTCCCTACGGCTTCCTGGGCACCCCGAAGAGCGACCACACCTGGGCCTCGCCGCCTCCCGCCGGCTGGGGCCGCTCCCCCCTGGCCGATGGCTACCACCGGGCCAAGGGCAGCGAATGGGATCCCTGGGAGTGGGCCCTGATGGGCCACCGCCGCTGCCGGCTGGTGGCGGTGCGCGATCGCCTCACCGCCCGGGGACTGCGGCGCCACGGGGTGCGGGCCGTCGCCCCGGGCAACCCGATGATGGATGGCTTCGTCGCCCCTGGGCCCCTGCCGCCATGGCTGCAGGGGCGGCGCCGCCTGCTGCTGCTGCCGGGCAGCCGCCTGCCCGAAGCCCTCGGCAACCTGCGCGGCCTGCTCGCCGCCCTGCCGCCGCCCGAGGGGTCCCCTCCGACCAGCGTGCTGCTGGCCACCGGCTCCCGCCCCAGTGCCGCCGAGCTGGCGGCCCCCCTGGCTGCGGCTGGATTCACCCCGGCGCCGCCGCCGCCGGGCTCCGGTGCCTCCGCCCTCTGGCGGCGAGGGCGGCTGGAGCTGCTGGTGGGTCCAGGCCGGTTCGCGGCCTGGGCGCCGCTGGCGGAGCTGGGCCTCGCCACCGCCGGCACCGCCACCGAGCAGCTGGTGGGTCTGGGGGTGCCGGCCCTGTCGCTGCCGGGACCCGGCCCCCAGTTCAAGGCCGGCTTCGCCCGCCGCCAGAGCCGGCTGCTCGGGGGAGCCGTGCAGCCGTGCCAGGACAGCGGGGAACTGCAGCGGCGGCTGATCGCCCTGCTCAACGACGACGGCGAGCGGGCCCGGCTGGGCCGCATCGGCCGGCGGCGCATGGGGCCGGCCGGTGGCAGCGCCCGGCTGGCGGCCCTGATCCTTGAGCGCCTGCTGCCGGGGTAGGGGGATGATGGGCTCGAACGCCCCCTTATCCCCCGCCCCGATGCCCGGCATCCCCGACCGCAGCTTCAACGCCGCCTGCGGTCATCTGGCCACCCAGCTGGGCATCAGCCTGGCGGCGGCCCGCCGGCGGGTGGAAATCCTGGCGGCAAAGGAGGGCCTCCGGGACACGGCCGCCAAGCTGGCCCTGGCGGAAAGCCTGCTGGAGGAAACCAGGGCCAGCGGCCTCGACCGGGGCCAGCTGTTCGACGGCCAGCTGCGCTCGGTTGGGGAGGACGACCTGTTCATGATCGAGGACTGAGCCGCACCGGCGCGCCCGGACTCAGTGCTCGAACACCTGGTTGAACCGTTGCCGGTCGAGGGCGGAGAAGACAGGCACACAGGCGAAACAGCGGCGGGCCAGCTCCCAGCGCTCCTCCCGGCGCAGCATCACCTCGAGCCGGTCGCGGGCGGCCAGCAGCCAGCGCACGTCTCCGGCGGCGTAGGCCAGCTGGGTGTCGCTGAGCTCCTCCACCCGTCCCCAGTCGGAACTCTGGGCCTGCTTGTCGAGCTCCACCCCCACCAGCTCGTTGACCACGTCCTTGAGGCCGTGGCGCGGGGCGTAGGTGCGGGCCAGGCGGCTGGCGACCTTGGTGCAGAAGATGGGGTCCACGGCGATGCCGAGGTTCTCCGCCAGTGCCGCCACATCGAAGCGGGCGAAATGGAAGACCTTCTCGATCGCCGGGTTCTCGCAGAGGGCCTTCAGCCGCGGCGCCTCCGTCTGCCCCCGTTCCAGGCGGATGCAGCAGACGTTGTCGTGGTCATCGCAGATCTGGACCAGGCAGAGGCGGTCGCGCCCATGGATCAGCCCCATGGCCTCGGTGTCGATGGCCAGGGCCCGGGCCGATCCGTACAGCTCCTGCCAGGGGGCGTCGAGGTCATGGTCGAAGACGGCGAAACGGGCCGCCGGTCCGGGGCTGGCGCTGACGCTGGAAGGGGTCTGGGCCATCGTGGGGCAGGGTCTTTCGGGCCATCGTGGCCCAGCACGGACGCCGGCCAGGCCAGTCGGGCCAGAATGGTCTCCGCCAAGGCTCCGCCCCCATGCCCACCCTGGGTTCCACCCTCCTGCTCACCCTGCTGATGGCCATCGGCCTGGTCTTCTTCCTGAGGGCCGCCAGCAAGGACCGCACCACGGTGGTGGACGTGCACTCCCCCCAGCCACCGGTGCAGGTGCTCGAGGGCCTTTCCAACTGGCTCACGGCCCGGGGCTGGCAGACCGAAACCGGCGATCCCGAGCGCCAGCTGCTGCGCTTCCGCGGCCAGGTGCGCTCCAGCCTGCCCCTCGCCCTGCTGCTCTCGCTGCTGGGCAGTGTGGGGGCCGCCTGCCTGGGCCTGGTGCTGCGCCAGGTGCTTCCCTCCCTCGGCTGGTGGCCCCTGCTGCTGGCCCTGGCCGGTCCGATGGCGGGTGTGGTGTACAGCCGGCGGGCGGCCAGGCCCGAGAGCCTGGAGCTGCGGCTGATGGACGGGGAGAGCGGCGGCGGCAGCACCCTGCGCCTGCGCGCCCACCGCGACGAACTGATCGCCATCGAGCGGGAGCTGGGGGCCGCCCTCCAGCTGGCCAGCGACGGCTCCCTGCTCTCCTCGCCGATCTGAGCCGATGGGTTTCCGTTCTGTCCCCTGGTTGGTGGGTCCAGCCCTGCTGGTCCTCGGCCTTGCCCCCCTGGCGACACCCGCCCGCGGCGCCGAGGCCTCAGCCCTGGGCGGCCCGCTCGGGACATCGGCCCCGGCACTGACCGGCAGCGATCCGATCACCGGCCCCCGCAGCCGGCTGCCCCGGGACTGGATCGGCGTCCGCCCCGTCGAAGCGGACACCCCCATCCTGGTGCTGGCCGGCCACGCCGATTCCCAGGGCATGGCGGGGTCCGGCACCAGCGGCGCCGCCGTGGCCGCCGGGGCACCACCGATGTACGCGGGCATCAGCGACGAGCTCTACTGGAACATGGTCGTCGCCGAGGCGGTGGTGGCCCTGGGCCAGCAGCGGGGGCTGCGCATCAGCACCTACCGCCCCCCCTTCCGCACGATCAGCGACGGCGACCACCCCAGCACCAACTGGAGCGTCGGCCGGCAGCACGCCGCCAGCGGCGGCTACGCCCTGGAGATCCACTTCGATGCCTGGGGACCCGACGGTGTCGGGTCGGGGTTGATCCCGCCGCTGCACCGCCCCTTCGGCCGCCTCGACGAAAGCCTGGCCGAGGCCTTCGGCGGCTACCCCATGGGCTTCCGTGGTGGCCTGGGGGGACCCAGGCGTGGCATCGCCCTGCTCGAGGTGGGCAAGCTGGAGGGCCAGCTGGAGCGCTCCCTGCGCAACCCCGCCACCCGCTCCGACACGGTGATGGCGATCGCCAGCCGGATCGTGACGGCCCTCGAAGCCGGCCTGGGCCGCAGCCCCACCACCACCGCCCAGCCGCTCACCCCACAGCCTGGTGGAGTCGGCAGCGCTCCTCCAGGGAAGGGTCTTCAAGCCAGTTCTGGGGACGAGTGAACAGGTCGGTCAGCAGGGCTTCCCGGCTGCCTTCGGCGGCCGTATAGCCGTACTCCCAGCGCACCAGGGGCGGCAGCGACATCAGGATGGATTCGGTGCGGCCGTTGGTCTGGAGGCCGAAGATCGTGCCCCGGTCGAACACCAGGTTGAACTCCACGTAGCGGCCGCGGCGGTAGAGCTGAAACTGCCGCTCCACCTCTCCCCAGGGCAGCCCCTGGCGGCGCTCCACGATCGGCACGTAGCTCGGCAGGAAGGCGTTGCCGCAGGCCGAGGCCAGGGCGAACAGCTGCTCCCAGTCCTGGTGCAGGGGGCCCACGGCGGTGCTGGCTTTCGCCGCCGGCCCCTCGGGATCACCGCCCTTGTAGAGCACCCCGCCGGGGTCCTGGTAGTCGTAGAAGATGCCGCCCACGCCCCGGGTCTCGCCGCGGTGCTTCAGGAAGAAGTATTCATCGCACCAGGGCTTGAACACCTGGTAGTAGGCCGGATCCACCCCGTCACAGGCCCCCTTGAGGGTGCGGTGGAAGTGGCGGGCATCCTCCAGGAAGGGGTAGTAGGGGGTGAGGTCAGCGCCGCCGCCGAACCACCACACCGGCCCGGCCTCGAAGTAGCGGTAGTTGAGGTGCACCGTGGGCACATAGGGGCTGCGGGGGTGCAGCACCATCGAGGTGCCGGTGGCGAACCAGCGGTGGCCCTCCGCTTCGGGGCGCTGGGACAGGATCGAAGGGGGCAGTCGCTCCCCCTCCACTTCAGAGAAGTTGACGCCGCCCTGCTCGAACACCCGGCCGTCCTTCATCACCCTGGAGCGCCCACCGCCGCCCTCCGGCCGCTCCCAGCTCTGCTCCTCGAAGCCACCCTCGCCGTCGAGGCTCGCCAGGCCGGCGCAGATCGAATCCTGCAGGCCCATCAGCAGGGCCTTGGCGCGGCTGCGGGAATCGGCAGGTGGCATCTCCATGGAACGGCAGCGCGGCGGGCGCGGAACATCCGCACACCTTTTCAGCCCGCCGGGGGGTCCCACAAGGGTTCGAGAGTCTCTGTCACGGGCTGAGGAAGTTCCGGGCGGCCGCCCCCGGGGTGCCTCCACCGGCCCGACCGCCCCGGGGCACGGCCCCTAGGATCCCGTCTCAGATCGCCCGAGACGTCGACGAATGGCCAGCGCCGACACCCTCCTTCAGGCCCTGGAGCCGCTCCGCGATGCCGGCAGCGGCCGCAGCCTGGTGGAGCTCGGCTGGATCAGCGACCTGCGTCACCAGGACAGCCGGGCGGTGTTTCGCCTCGCCCTGCCCGGCTTCGCCGCCAGCCAGCGCGAGCGCATCGCCGCCGAGGCCCGCAGCGCCCTGCTGGCCGTGGAGGGGATCAACGACGTCCAGATCGAACTCGCCCAGCCCGCCGCCGCTCCCTCGTCGGGGCCGATCGGCGCCGCCGGCCACGGCCCCGGAGGGGGCCAGCTGCCGGAACGGCAGGGCATCCCCGGCGTGCGCCAGGTGATCGCCGTCAGCAGCGGCAAAGGCGGCGTCGGCAAGAGCACCGTGGCGGTGAACCTGGCCTGTGCCCTGGCGGCCTCGGGCCTGCGGGTGGGCCTGCTCGATGCCGACATCTACGGCCCCAATGCCCCCACCATGCTCGGCGTGGCCGACCGCAGCCCCCAGGTGACGGGCAGCGGCAACGACCAGGTGCTGGAGCCGATCGAGAGCTGCGGCATCGTCATGGTGTCCATGGGCCTGCTCATCCAGGAGAACCAGCCGGTGGTCTGGCGCGGCCCGATGCTGAACGGAATCATCCGCCAGTTCCTCTATCAGGTGAACTGGGGCGAGCGCGACGTGCTGGTGGTGGACCTGCCGCCCGGCACCGGCGACGCCCAGCTCACCCTGGCCCAGGCCGTTCCCATGGCCGGGGTGGTGATCGTCACCACACCCCAGCTTGTGTCGCTGCAGGATGCCCGCCGCGGCCTGGCGATGTTCCTGCAGATGGGGGTGCCGGTGCTGGGGGTGGTGGAAAACATGACCGTCTTCATCCCCCCCGATCTGCCCGATCGCCACTACGCCCTGTTCGGCAGTGGCGGCGGCCGGCTGCTGGCCGACGAGGCGGATGTCCCCCTGCTGGCCCAGCTGCCGATGGAAATGCCCGTGCTCGAGGGCGGAGAGCGGGGCCTGCCGGTGGTGCTGTCGGCACCAGGCTCGGCCAGCGGCCGTGCCTTCACCGAGCTGGCCGAGCGGCTGAGCGCCAGCTGCGCCCTCAGCCCGGCCCTCGCCTGAAGCGATGGCGGTTCTCAGCCCCCGGCGCGGTGGGTTCGCCGCCAACGGGGCGAAACGGCGGGGACTCGGCTTCGATCCGATCCTGTGGGGCATCCCCATCGCCCTCACCCTGCTGGCGGGGGTCCTGATCGCCAGCACCCAGCGCCAGCAGGCCACCACCGACTGGTACCAGCACTGGATCACCGCGGCGGTGGGGATGGTCGTGGCCCTGCTGCTGTCCCGGGTGCCCCTGGAGCGGATCGCCCGGTTCCAGTGGCCGATCTACATCCTGATGGTGGCGAGTCTGATCGCGGTGCGGATCATCGGCGTCAGCGCCCTCGGGGCCCAGAGCTGGATCAACATCGGCGGCTTCTACGTGCAGCCGTCGGAGTTCGCCAAGGTGGCGGCCATCCTGTTGCTGGCCGGCGTGCTGTCGAAGTACCCGGTGGAACGGCCGATCGATCTGCTGCGGCCCGTGGGGATGATCAGCGTGCCCTGGCTGCTGGTGTTCGTGCAGCCCGATCTGGGCTCGTCGCTGGTCTTCGGTGCGGTGTTGCTGGTGATGCTGTTCTGGTCGGGCATGCCCGCCACCTGGCTGCTGCTGCTGCTCTCACCGCTGTTCACGGCGATCATCGCCGGAACCGTGCCCTGGCTGCTGGTGGGCTGGATCCCCCTGATGGGATGGGTGGCCTGGCGCTCCCTGCCCTGGAAGGGGATCGGCCTGGCGCTGGTGCTGGCCGTCCAGGGACTGTTCGCCGTGGGGACCCCCTGGCTGTGGGAACACGGGCTTCGGCCCCACCAGCGGGCCCGGCTCACGCTGTTCCTCGATCCGGCCCAGGATCCCCTCGGTGGTGGCTACCACCTCCTGCAGAGCACCGTGGGAATCGGCTCCGGCCAGCTCTGGGGCACCGGCCTGATGAACGGGTCGCTCACCAAGCTGCGCTTCATCCCTGAGCAGCACACCGATTTCATCTTCAGTGCCCTGGGGGAGGAAACCGGGTTCATCGGCTCGATGCTGGTGGTGGTGGGCTTCGTGGTGCTGATCTGGCGCCTGCT
>NZ_JAGQBG010000165.1 GCF_024345515.1 Cyanobium sp. N5-Cardenillas | reverse complement strand
CCGCCTTTGCGCTTGAGAAACTTCTCGAGAATCGGGAAGAGATCGAAGATCAGCGGATCGATGTGGCGATTCTTTTCCAGGCCGCCGGGAAGGGCCTCCATGCCCAGCAGCAGATTCTCCTTGACCGTCACCTGGGGAATGATGTCCCTGCCCTGGGACACATAACCGATGCCGGCCCGGGCCCGTTTGTAGGGGGGCTGGTTGGTGAGCTGGCCGTCCTGGTAGTTGATCGTTCCGGATCGCTGCTGCAGCAATCCGATGACGGTCTTGAGGAAGGTGGTCTTGCCGACGCCGTTGCGGCCGATCAGGCAGACCATCTTGCCTTCGTGGATGGTCAGATCCACGTTGCGGAGAATGTGGCTTTCTCCGTAATACACATTGAGGTCGGAGACCTGAAGCAGGGGCTGGGCGCTGGTGGTGGACATGGGCTCGCGGTGGGTGATGGTCGGAAAACGATCAGTGTTCGGGCGGCCCCAGGTAGACCTCGATCACCCGCGGGTCGGCTTTGACCGTCTCCAGCGGCCCTTGGGTCAGCACCTGTCCCTGGTGCAGAACGGTGACGTCGAAGCCCAGATCGCGGATGAACTCCATGTCGTGCTCGATCACCACCACGGTGTGATCGCCGGCGAGGGACTTGATCAGCTCGGCCGTGCGCAGGGTTTCCTCGTCGGTGAGGCCGGCCACGGGTTCGTCCAGCAGCAGAACTTCCGGGGCCTGGGCCACCAGGGAGGCAATGGCGAGCCATTGCTTCTGGCCGTGGGAGAGGGAGCCGGCCTTGACGGTGGCGAAGGGTGTCAGGCCTACGTAGTTCATGATCCGGTGCACCTCATCCTTGGAGGACTGGGGCAGGCCGGAACCCAGCAGGCTGAAGGCATTCTTGACCGGTGAGGCGGAGAGCTCCAGGTTGCGAAGCACGGTGAGGTTCTCGAACACCCGCGGTGTCTGAAACTTGCGGCCGATGCCGTTGCGCGAGATCTGCTGCTCGGAGACGCCAAGCAGCGACTTGCCTTTGAAACTCACCGACCCTTTCGTGGGCCGCACCTTACCTGTGATGACATCGAGGAAGGTGGTCTTGCCGGCACCGTTGGGGCCGATGATGGACTTCAGTTCACCCTTGTACAGCTTCAGGCTGAGGTCGGTGAGGGCATAAAAGCCGTCGAAACTCACGCTGACGTCATTGAGCTCGAGTAGAGGTTCTGACATGGACTTCGGAAGGGTGCGGAATCAAAAGTGCGGTCACAGCTGACAAGCCAGGACAGGTTCCCTGGAGGACTAATCCACCGGAATGGCCTCCTTGTCCAATTGGGGGTAGGTCTTGGCCTTCTTGGCGATGCCGAAGGCGGCGAGGAAGGTGCGGAAGCCACCCTTGGTGATCCAGCCGTAGATGCCATCGGGCATCAGAACCACCACGAAGATGAACAGGGCCCCCTGCACGAACAGCCAGGCCTCCGGCAGCGCTTCGCTCACCAGGCTGCGCAGGTAGTTCACCACGGTGGCGCCGATGATCGGACCCACAAGGGTGCCCCGACCACCCACGGCTACCCAGATCACCATTTCGATCGAGAAGGAGATCGACATGTACTGGGGTGACACGATGCCGGATTGGACCGTGTAGAGGGCCCCGGAGATGCCGCAGAGGGCCCCAGCCACCAGGAAGACGATCGTCTTGAAGGGGACAGGGTTGAAACCGGCGAAGCGCAGGCGGCTTTCGTCGTCTCGGATGGCGATCAGGGCATCACCGAAACGTCCACTGGTGAAGTAGCGGCAGACCAGAAATGCCAGGGGCAGCAGCACCACCGTGAGGCGGTAGAACCAGGCCTGCATGTCGGGGGAACCCACCAACTGGCCAAACAGTTCGGTGGTGCTGGTCTTGAGGCCGTTGGTGCCGTCAAAAAGTTTCTGCTGGCCGTTGAAGAAGTGGAAGAAGACCATCAACGCCGCTTGGGTGATGATCGAGAAGTACACCCCCTTGATCCTGTTTCTGAAGATCAGCCAACCCACCACACCGGCCACCACCGCAGGAATCACCCAGAGGGCGATCAGGGCGAACACCGGCGACCAGAACGGTTGCCAGAAGAAGGGGAGCTGGTCAACGCCGTAGTTCTCGAAGAACTTGGGAATGCCATTGCCACCCGCCAGACTCTTGGTATTGAGCATCAGGTTCATGGCCACCGCATAGCCCCCCAGCGCAAAGAAGATCCCCTGACCCAGGCTCAACAGACCGGTGTAGCCCCAGATCAGGTCGATTGCCAGTGCCGTGATCGACAGCGCGAAGTAGCGGCCGAAGAGGTTGAGGCGGAAATCGTCGAGCGCCGCCGGCAGGATGAACAGGGCGATCGCCAGCAGAATCCAGGGGACGAGTCGTTGGAAGAGTTTCACAGGTAGGGCCTCCTGGGGGGGAGATGGAACGGGAATCTGCAGAGGGGGGGAGTGCTGGGGTCAGGCATCGACTGAGCGACCCTTCTGGGGGAACATGCCGTTGGGGCGGAACTGGAGAAAGACGATGATGAAGATGAATACGAGCACCAGCGACATGCTTGTGGTGGCGAAGAACTCGATCACCCCTTTCGCCGCTAGGGGCATGTCCGGGAAGATTGTCAGCAGGGTGCCCGAGCCGATCACCGACTGGATGATTCCCAGCAGCAGGGAGGCCAGCACGGTGCCCAGCAGATTCCCCACACCACCGAGGACGATCACCATGAAGCCGGAGACGATGTAGGCGGCGCCGAGGTTCGGGCCCACCGATCCGAGCAGGGTGATCGCACAACCGGCCACCCCCGCCAGCCCTGATCCGATGCCGAAGGTGATGCTGTCGACCCGATCGGTGGGAATGCCGAGGCAGTTGCTCATCTGGCGGTTCTGGGTGACGGCCCGGATGCGCAGACCCCAGACACTCTTGTTGAGGAACCAGTAGGTGGCCAGGAGCAGCAGGGCCGACAGCAGGATGATGAAGATGCGCAGACCGGGAAGTTCGATGGTGCCGATCATTCCCCAGCTTCCCTGCAGCCACTTGGGTGCGGTGACGTCAATGTTGCGGGGACCGAACCAGGGTTTGGCGAGGGGTCGGATCTGGTCGAACAGGTTGACGGCGATCAGGCCAATGCCGATGGCGACCGCCCAGCCAAGTCCGTTGAGATAGGTGAAGAAGGGCTTCTCGGAGAACTTCGCGCCGAGTAGCTTGGAAAGAACAACTCCAACCACAACACCCACAAAGATGCCCAGCATCATGGCGGTGGACACACTGCGGATCAGCTGGATGAGAATCAGGCTGACGCCCCAAGTGGCGAGCAATGTTTCCAGTGGTCGTCCATAGAGCTGCCGGATCAATGTTCTCTCCAGCAGCACCCCGATGAGCCCCGTCACGATGAAGGCAAGAACCAGTGAGATCGGGAAATACAGTTCAAAGATCACACCACCCATGGGCTTGAAGGCCGACTGCACCACGTAGGTGACGTAGGCCCCGAGCATCATGAACTCGCCATGGGCGAGATTGATGACGCCCATTAACCCGAAAACGATCGCCAAGCCCGTGGCTGCGAGCAGCAGCACTGACCCGATGCTCAGGCCATCGAGTATCTGAGAAAAGAAAAGTTCCAACGGAATGAATGGTGAACGTTAGATCGAGCGCCGCTCAAGCGGCGCTCGATCGGGTCGAACGTGGTGGTGTGCTGAACCGGAAGGGGGTGGTTCCCGAAGGAACCACCTGTCTTTCATGGAGTCACGAAAGGGTCCGTGATCACATCTTGAACTTGCCGGCGTCAGGCCGATCCTGGGTCCAGTCGCAGGTGAAGCCCTTGGTCTCGGGAACGAACTGGTTCCAGGGAATCGGGGGGATGGCCTTGACGCTGTCGTAGAGGATCTTGAACTGGCCGGTGGGTTCCGCTTCGCCGATGAGGACCCGCTCCGAGGTGTGGTGGTTGGGGAACATCTTGATCTCGCCCTGGGGAGCGGCGAAGGTGATCCCGATCATGTCCTTGCGGACCTTGTCGAGATCCTCGAAGGTTCCCGCCTTCTCGACGGCGTTCTTCCAGAGGTAGACCATGTTGTAAGCGGATTCCGCAGGGTCACCCGTGACCCGGTCGGCGCCATACATGGCCTGGAAGTCGGCGGTGAACTTCTTGGATGCCGGGGTGTCCAGGCTCATGAAGAAGTTCCAGGCGGCGTAGGTGCCGTTGGTGTACTCAGGACCGATCTGACGGATCTCCTCTTCCGCGATCGAGAAGGACATGATCGGGTACTTGGCCGGATCGATGCCCGAGGCCTTGAACTGCTTGAAAAGGGCGACGTTGGAGTCGCCGTTCAGGGTGTTGATGATGATCCCGCCATCCGGGAAGGCCTTCTTGATCTTGGCGATGATCGGGGCCACCTCGGTGTTTCCGAGTGGGATGTAATCCTCGCCGACGGTTTCACCGCCAAGGGCCTTCATCTGCTCCTTGATGATGGTGTTGGCCGTACGTGGGTACACGTAATCAGAGCCAACCAGGTACACTTTCTTGCCGAGCTTGTCGGAGAACTTGTCCATCAGCCACTGCACCGCAGGCTCGGCCTGCTGGTTCGGCACGGCACCAGTGTAGAAGATGTTGCGGGAGCACTCCTGACCCTCGTACTGAATCGGGTAGAAGAGCATGTGGTTCTTCGACTCGAAGACCGGCAGCATCGCCTTGCGGCTGGCGGAGGTCCAGCCGCCGAAGACAACGGCGACCTTGTCGGAGTCGATCAGTTTCTGGGCTTTCTCCGCGAAGGTGGGCCAGTCGGAGGCGCCATCTTCAGCGACCGCAACGATCTTGTAGGACTTGCCGCCAACCTTGACGCCGCCGGCGTCATTGATTTCCTTGATCGCCATTTCCTCGACTTCTTTCAAAGTCGTTTCGGAAATGGCCATGGTGCCGCTGAGGGAGTGAAGGATGCCAACCTTCACTTCGCCGTCGAAATTACCGCCTGATCCTGACTCGCCTCCACAGGAAACGAGGGTGACGCTCACAGCAGTTACGGCGAGAGCAGCTGTCAGTCGCCTTGAAAGATGCAGAGACATTGAAGCCTGTTCAAGATGAATTGTAGTCGCCGTAACCGACGGCAAAAGGAAAGGTAAGGAAGGACGTGATTACTCCCGGTATCCAATGAGACAGAAAGCGACCCGGGGCTTGCTGGCGTGAGGATTTGCACGTGGCTTGCCAGTCGATATGTTGCATTACCTACGGTTTCGCTGATGAACCCGTGAATTGCGAATATCGGGAGCCCCCGAGGCTCAGGCGGCGGCGGGCTCCGGCAGCTGGCGCAGCAGGAAACTCTCGACCCTGTCCAGCCCTTCACCGCTGCGCAGATTCGTGAAGCACCAGGGGCGTCCACCGCGCATGCGTTCGGTGTCCTCTTCCATCACCGTCAGGCTGGCCCCCACCATCGCCGCCAGGTCGATCTTGTTGATCACCAGCAGATCGGAGCGGGTGATGCCCGGGCCTCCCTTGCGGGGGATCTTGTCGCCGGCGGCCACGTCGATCACGTAGATGCAGAGATCCACCAGTTCCGGACTGAAGCTGGCCGCCAGGTTGTCGCCGCCGCTCTCCACCAACACCAGGTCCAGATCCGGGAAGGCCTCTTCCAGCTCCTGCACCGCCGCCCTGTTGATGGAGCAGTCCTCCCGGATGGCGGTATGGGGACAGCCTCCGGTCTCGACCCCGCGGATGCGCTCGGGGGCCAGGGAGCCGGCTCTGGTGAGAAACTGGGCATCCTCCTGGGTGTAGATATCGTTGGTGACGACCGCGAGCTGAAGTCGCTCCCGCAGCCGACGGCAGAGGGCATCCACCAGGGCCGTCTTCCCCGAGCCCACCGGCCCCGCGACCCCGACCCGCAGTTTGCTGCCCATCGCCCGATTCCAGGATGGGTGCCATCCTGGCGCCAGCGCCGATGGCCGCGGTGAGCGATGAACCGATCCCCAGGTTGATGCGCCGTTTCGAGCGTCTGGATGGGCGGCTGGTCGCGACCGTCTCCGGGACGGGGGTGGTGGTCTGCCTTGGGTTCATCGAGCTGCTGCGCAGTCCCCTGCAGCAGCTCTCCAGGGTCACGGTCGAGCTGCTGGCGGTACGGGCCCTGCTGTTTCTGGGGCCGCTGCTGGTCAGCCTGCTGTTGCTGCTGCGGGATGGACCACTCCTGCTCGGTGAACGCCGTTCCCCCGGCGGCTGGGCGCCCGAGCTCATCGCCAGCGGCCTGCTCAGCATCGTGCTGCTGCTCTATTTCATGGCGGCGGTGATCATCACCGCCAGCCTCACCCTCAACCAGGGCGATGTGGTGGCGGAGGTGGCCTTCCTGATCGGCCAGCTGGAGCCGGCCCGCTTCGCCGCCGCCCTGGCCAGGGCGGGTCTCTACGGCGCGATCACCGCCGCCATCTGTCTGCAGCAGGCCCGACGCGCCACCTCCGGTGTCACGGCGATGGCCTCCCGGATGTCCCGATCCTTCCTGCTGGGCCTCGGGTTGCTGGTCTGCCTCGACCTGCTCTGGACGATCACCGTCGATCCCCTGCGGATGGGAGGCCGCTGACCATGGCACCCACTGCTCCGCCGCGGCGCCCCCGTCCCCAGAGCCTGGTTGTCCTGGCGGGGGCGGTGGGGCTCCTGGGGCTGTTCGTGCTGGGGATCGCCCGTGCCGGCAACTGGCTGGCGCCCAGCGTGCGCCTGCAGTTCCGAACCCTGGATGCCGCCGGCCTGTACCCGGGTATGGCGGTGCGGATCTCGGGGTTCGCCGTGGGCCAGGTGCGCCGGATCCTGCTCCAACCCGATGCCCAGGTGCTGGTGGAACTGGAGCTGCGGGACCCCTACCGCTCCATGGTGGGTCGCCGCAGCCGGGCGGAACTGGCCCAGATTGGCCTCCTGGGGGACAGCTACATCGCCATCACCCCCGATCCGGCGGCGGTGGGCCAGCCGCCGATCGGCGATGGCGAGACGATCGTGTTCAGCAGCCGTCCCGATCTGGAGGATCTGCTGGCTGAGGTGGCTAGCAGCCGTATTCCCCTGCAGCGGGCCGTCAGCAGTGGCCTCAGCCTGGCGGAGACCCGCCTGCCCCGCAGCCTCGACCAGCTGGACCAGACCCTGGCCGCCAGCCGCCGCCTGGCCACCCGCCTGGAGAGCGACGCCCAGCGCAGCAGCAGCGAGCTGAACCGCACTCTGGCGGCCACCCGCCAACTGGCGCAGCGCCTGGAGGGCCGCGCCGACGGCACCGCCGCCGACCTCTCCGCCCTGAT
>NZ_JAGQBG010000164.1 GCF_024345515.1 Cyanobium sp. N5-Cardenillas | reverse complement strand
AAGGCCACCAAGCGCAACCTGTCGCTGAAGATCTTTGATCTGCAGACCCCAGAGCCGGTGGGCGGCAATCGGGTGAAGCAGGTGGTGAAGCTGCGCAAGGGCCTCAGCCAGGAGCTGGCCAAGAAGCTCAGCAAGCTGGTGCGGGATCAGATCAAGAAGGTGACCGTGGCGATCCAGGGCGAGAGCCTGCGGGTCACCGGCAAGAACAAGGACGACCTGCAGCAGGTGATCACCCTGCTGCGGGCGGAGGATCTGGAAGTGCCGCTGCAGTTCGAGAACTACCGCTGAGACGATTGACGGATCCTGGCTCTCAGCTTTCGGCTGAAACCGAAGGCTGTGGCGATGCCGAGGAAGGGAAGCGGGCCTGGAACGGCTGGGTCAGCCGGGTCGCCACGGGGAGGGGGATCGAGCCGTCCGCTGCTTGGTTCCGTGCCGGGGGCGGGACTGGGGCATTGTTCAAGATCCCCATGCAGCTCAAAGCCGGGGCAATAGAGCAGGGATCCATGCAGGACCCCGTCCTCGAGGGCAGAACCGGACGGTTGGAGGCTTCGATCGTTCGAAGCTGAGGAGGTGATCAGCAGCTGCCAACCGGCGTTGTGGCCATGGAACAGGGCCGGGGTGGAGAAGATGGAACCGTCGGCTGTCACCGAGACATAGCCGCAGTCTGGAAGCAGGCAGCGCGGTGCCTTGTCGAAACGTCCCTTGGGTGATCCCGACGACGTGGCGAAGTTCATCTCGACTTCGGCAGGCGGGAATGCATTCGCCCTTCCGCCTTCCAGACCGCGGAAGGTGCCGATGACGCCGTCAAAAACGAAGGACAGATCCAGTGCCATCGCAGGCGGTTGGATCAGCAGGGCGGCTGCGAAGGCGCCCATGAAGCCCGCAGAAGTTCCACGAAGGCTTGCCGGCTTCATCGCGACTTGATCCTAATTCACTATCATTGTTCTCTGATGGCGAATGCCAGACGGTCACAACGGCTGCATCTTCACGATTGCTGCAGATGTGCTGCAGGTGTGGAACGCGTTGGGTGTGTCTGCCGCTGGCCGCGGTCAGTTCGGGTCGCTGTCGGGCGTGCGGGTAAGCATGCTGCCGGTGATCCGCCGCTTCAGCCTGCGGCTGTAGCCGAAGCAGATGGCGGCGCCCAGGAGCGGGAGTGGTCCTGGGACGGCGGAAGTCTTCGGATTGACGACCCGGGTGAACGTCAGGCTTCCGCTGCCTCCCTGGCTGGTGCCGGGAACAAGATCGTAAGTAAAGAACGCTTGGCTGACATCATCGAAACCGGGAACAAAGGTGAAGGCCGGCTGGGTGTCAATGGCATATTCCAGGCCCAGGAAGACGCCATTGTCGATGAAAACCGTCGCGCCCGAATCATCGTTCTCGTCGTACTGGGTGCCCTGAAACAGGAAGGAAAAATCGGTAAGATCGAACGTCGTCGTGTTGTAGGCGAAGGTGCCGGTATAGGTGTTGGGCTGCAGGGGGCCCGCATCGATCAGGATGTCGAAGGTGTAGTTCACGACCGCCGCCTTGAGCGGGGCCGGCTGGGCCAGCGCCATGCCAAGAGCCAGACCTGTCGTCGCGAAGGCAAGTTTGGGGAGGAGACTGGTCATGGGAGGAGGAAGCGGGACTGGTGCGGGCAGGAGGCCATCGCCTCAGTTGTCTTTCAGCTTAGCTCAAGTTTGGCTCATCTGGCCTTTAGTTCTGTGTCAGGGCCAGGCCATGGTCAGAACGTTCAGACCATGAAATTGTCCGGGTTGCTGAGGCTGGCCACGGTGACGTTCTTGAACAGGATGAAGCTCCTGGCCGCCGCCAGGCCGGACCCATCGGGATCGAGCAGCAGCATGGTGTCGCTGCCCTTGGCGGCGAATGTGAGATAGCCATCGGTGATCGGCGTGGTTCCCGTGTAGCCGACGCTGGCCAGGGCCCCCTTGAGGTCGACCTTGTCACCCTCGGCCCCGTTGAAGTCGATGATCGTGTCGCCGGCATCGACGATGCTCGTGTACACGAACCGATCGGCACCGCCGTTGCCCCGGACCGTGTCGGGACCCTGCAGTCCGATGATCACGTCGTCGCCGGCCGTGCCCTCCAGGGCATCCCGGTTCTTCGTTCCGGTGATGGTGCGGCCGAGGTCGTCGTTGGTGATGGTACCGATGACGGCACCGGCTGTGCCGATCGTGTAGGCGGCATCGGCCTGCAGGGTGAGCGCCACGGTTTCGTCGGGTTCGACGACGCTGTCGCCGATGGGATTGACGCTGACGCTGGCGGTGGCAGAGCCGGTCGCGAAGCTGACGCTGGTGTCGATCAGGTCGTAATCACTGCCGTTGGTGGCGGTGCCGCCGATGGAATAGTTGACGGTGAGGGCGTCGGTGGTGGGACCGGTGCGGGTGAAGGTGTAGACGAGATCGCTGGCGCCGTTTTCCAGAACGCTGGCGGGGGAAACGGCCAGGGTGATGCTGGGCCTTGCCCCCACGTTGATGGCGAGGGTGGCGTTGGCGGTTCCGCCGAAGCCGTCGGTGATCACGTAGGAGAAGGTGTCCGTGCCGGTGAAGTTGGCGGGCGGGGTGTAGGTGTAGGTGTCGAAGGCGGTGTTGGCCACGGATCCGCCCTGGCTGGTGGCGATGGAGAACTGGGCCACCGAGAGGGTGTCGCCATCGGGGTCGGTGTCGTTGGCCACGAGGTTGGCGCCGGTGATGGTGGCGGTCTGGCCGGGGCGGATGCTGATCGCCGGGTCGGCGACGAACACCGGATCGCTGTTGCCTACGTCGTCGTTGCTGATGGTGCCGAGCCCTTGGCCGTCGGCGAGGGTGACGCCGTTGGTGGGAGCGGAGAGGTTGAGGAAGAAGGATTCGTTGGGCTCCACGTCCGTGTCGCCGTTGATGGTGACGGAGACGGTCTGGGTTTCGCCGGCGGTGCCGGCGAAGTTGAGGCTGCCGGCCGTGGAGACGTAGTCGCTGCCGGCGGAGGCGGTGCCGTTGGCGGTGGCATAGGCCACCGACGCCCCACCGGCGACAGCGTTGCTGAGGGTGACGGTGAAGACGGCGAGTGAGGTGCCGGAATCTCCTTCCACGATCGAGACATCGCTGATGGAGAAGGAGGCGGCATCGTCGTTGCTGATGGTGCCGGTGATGGCGTCAGGAGTGCCGATGAGGTAAGCGGGATCGGCGCTGAGGGTGAGGGAGACGGTTTCGTCGGGCTCAAGGACCGCATCACCGGTGGGATCAACGGTGACCGTGGCGGTGGCCGAGCCGGCGGCGAAGATGACGGAGGAGCCGATCAGGCCGTAATCGCTGCCGTTGGTGGCGCTGCCACCGACCATGTAGTTGACGGTGAGGGGATTGGTGGTGGCGCCGGTGCGGGTGAAGGTATAGACGAGGTTGGAGGTGCCGTTCTCGGTGACACTGGCCGGGGAGACGGCCAGGGTGATGACGGGCAGGGGAGCGGCATCGTCATTGCTGATGGTGCCGATGACGGCGCCAGGGGTTCCGACGATGTAGGCGGGATCGGGCGAGAGGGTGAGGGAGACGGTTTCGTCGGGCTCGAGGACGGCGTCACCGGTGGGATCGACGGTGACAGTGGCGGTGGCCGAGCCGGCGGCGAAGACGACGGAGGCGGGGATCGTGCCGTTGCTCGGCGCGGCGTAGGTGAAGGCGTAGAAGGCGTCGACTGCTCCACCGGAAGTGAGGCCCCCGCCATCGGAGGTGATCCTGATGCGGTCGGCCGTAAGCCCGGTGGCCGAGATGGCCACGGTATTGCCGCTCGCGAGCACAAAGCTGGCGAACTCGCCGCTGGCGCTTGTCGGACTCGGGAACACCACGTTCTGGGTGACCAGAGATCCGCCATCCTCGCGCAGCGAAACCTGGCCGTTACCAACATGCTCGCCGAAGCCGGTGAACGCAATCGCGTAATAGCTGCCCAGGCCAAGGCTGATGCTGGAGTTGGCCGCGTTGAGGAAAGGCTCGCTCAAGCTCGTGGTCGTCGTGAAGGCCAGCGGCGACGTCCCGTTCCCTACGACGGTATCGTTGATGAAGCTGCTGCCATTCGAGACGAAGCTGATATCGGTCAGTGAGGGACCGGAGGTGGGGATCAGGCCGTAATCGCTGCCGTTGGTGGCGGTGCCGCCGATGGTGTAGTTGACGGTGAGGGGATTGGTGGTGGCGCCGGTGCGGGTGAAGGTATAGACGAGGTTTCCGGCGCCGTTCTCCAGAACGCTGGCCGGGGAGATGGCCAGGGTGATGACGGGCAGGGCGGCGGCGTCGTCATTGAGGATCGTGGCCGTGGCGGTTGCCGTGCCGATCGAGCCGTTGACGGGGTTGGTGATGGTGACGGTGAAGGGTTCGTCGGCCTCCACCACCGTGTCTTCCACCGTGCCGATCGAGAGGGTGGCGGTCGTCTGGTTGGCGAGGATCGTGATCGTGCCCGTCAGGGGCGTGGCGATGTCGCCCGCATTCGCCGCAGGCCCGGTGATCGTATAGGTGACGGTGGTGGGCTGGCTGAGAACGGCGCCGCTCCGCGTCGCGGTGAGGGTGAAGGCTTCCCCTTCCTCCGCCGTGGCCGGGGCCAGGCTGATGGAAACCACAGGCGGCGGCAGCACCTGCACCGAGAAGTTGGTCGGCGTCGAGCCGGCCGTGCCCGGATTGATGTCCGCCACCCGGGAGGTGCCGGAGGTGGTTCCATCTGTCGACCAAAGCTCGAGCCCTTCGCCGGGGGTCGTGGCCCGGAAGTAGAGCCGCCCGTTGAGGATCGTGCTGAACAGGAAATCGACGTTGCTGCTGCCGGTGCCTGGGTTGATGTCGGCGACCAGCACGGTTCCGGCCTCGGTGCCATCGGTCTTCCACAGCTCGGCCCCTTCCGCCGTCGTCGTGCCGCGGAAGTACAGCTCACCGTTGAACAGGATTCCCGCGCCGGCGCCCAGCGCGCCGTTGCTGTTGATGCCACCGGGCTGGATGTCCTTGAGGATCTTGGTCCCGGAGGGGGTGCCGTCGCTGATCCATAGCTCCGAGCCGGAGACGCCATCGTTGGCGATGAAGACGGCCTTGCCGTCGACGGCGCCAACCGTGTTGATCGGCCATTGAACATTGGCCAGCACGCGCGTGGTGCTGGCGGCCGTGCCATCGGACACATAGAGCTCACCGCCCAGCACGCCAGGTGTGTTGCTCACCTGGACGGCGAAGAAAATCCGGTCGTCAACGACGGTCGGGTTGGTCGCCCCTGCGGTGGCCAGCGGGCTGAGGTTGCCGAGCGAGACGGTGCCGGCGGCGGTGCCGTCACTGAACCAGGCCTCCACGCCGTTGATGCCGTCGTTGGCGTAGAAGAAAACGCCGTCATTGAACGGGGTCAGGACGGAGATGCCGCCACTGCCACTCCCTGCAACGATTTCGGTGACCAGCTGCGGGCCGGCCGCGACGCTCTCGATCACCCAGAGCTCGTTGCCCTCGGCTGTGGTGTTCGCCGTGAAGAAGACCTTGCTGCCCGAGACGGTGAGCTGGCGAAAAGGACTGACTGGATTGCGTGAGCCGGTGGCACCCGGCTGGATGTCGGCGAGGAGGCGTGTCCCCGCGGCGGTGCCGTCCGTGAACCAGAGCTCGTTGCCGCTGAGGCCGTCGTCGGCGAAGAAGAGGGCGCCGCCATCGAACGGCGTGATGAACGTTGGGGCGATGGCGCTGGAGAAGCTGACAATCGGATTGATCTCGACCAGCTGGCTGGTGCCGGCCGTCGTGCCGTCGGTGACCCAGAGTTCGGTGTCACCCGCCGCATCGTCCGAGGCGAACAGGAGCTTGCCGTTGGCCAGCTGCACGGTGGAGGGAAACGCCCCTGACGGTCCCGGTGTGGCGTCGATCACCTGCCGGGTTCCCGCCTCCGTGCCATCCGTCAACCAGAGCTCGCGGCCGCTGGCGGCGGTGACGGCGGAGAAGAACAGCACCGGGGTGCCGGCGGGCTGGGGTGGGATGTCGTCATTGCTGATCGTGCCCCGGCCCTGGCCGTCGGCGATGGTGACGCCGTTGGTGGGGGCAGAGAGGTTGAGGAAGAAGGATTCGTTGGGCTCCACCTCCGTATCGCCGTTGATCGTGACCGAGACCGTGCGCTGCTCTCCGGCGGTGCCGGTGAAGTTGAGGGTGCCCGCGGTGGCGAGGTAGTCGGAGCCGGCGGTGGCGGTGTTGTCGGCGGTGGCATAGGAAACGGACGCCCCACCGCCGACAGCGTTGCTGAGGGTGACGGTGAAGACGGCAGTGGTGGTGCCGCCGATGCCCTCGGTGAGGGTGACATCGCTGATGGAGAAGGAAGCGGCGTCGTCGTTGGTGATGGTGCCGGTGACGGCGGTGGTGGTACCGATGACGTAGGCGGGATCGGCCGTAAGGGTGACGGAGACGGATTCGTCGGGCTCAAGGATCGCGTCGGCGTTGGGATCAACGGTGACAGTGGCCGTCGCCGAACCGGCGGCGAAGACGACAGAGGTGGGGATGGCGCCGTAATCGTTGCCGCCCGTGGCGGTGCCGTTGATGGCGTAGTTGACGGTGAGGGGACTGGTGGTGGCGCCGGTGCGGGTGAAGGTATAGACGAGGTTCGTGACTCCGTTCTCGGTGACGCTGGCTGGGGAGACGGCCAGGGAGATGACGGGCAGGGGAGCGGCATCCTCGTTGGTGATGGTGCCTATGCCCTGGGAGTCGGCGAGGGTGACGCCGTTGGTGGGTGCCGAGAGGTTGAGGAAGAAGGTTTCGTCGGGCTCAAAGACGGTGTCGCCCGT
Source organism: Cyanobium sp. N5-Cardenillas (assembly GCF_024345515.1). Classification (GTDB taxonomy): domain Bacteria; phylum Cyanobacteriota; class Cyanobacteriia; order PCC-6307; family Cyanobiaceae; genus Cyanobium. The sequence goes on along the minus strand of NZ_JAGQBG010000164.1, from coordinate 517 downwards.
GATGGTGACGGATACGGTTTTTGTTTCACCGGCGTTGCCAGTGAAGTTGAGGGTGCCTGAGGTGACTGTGTAGTCGGAGCCAGCGGTGGCGGTGCCGTTGGCGGTGGCGTAGGCGACGGAGGTGCCGCCGCTGACGGCGTTGCTGAGGGTGACCGTGAAGACGGCCGTGGAGGTGCCGGCGTTGCCCTCGGTGATGGAGACATCGCCGATGGAGAAGGAGGCGGCGTCGTCGTTGGTGATGGTGCCGGTGACGGCGCCGGCTGTGCCGATGAGGTAGGCGGGATCGGCCGTGAGGGTGAGGCTGACGGTTTCGTTGGGCTCGAGGACGGTGTCGCCGGTGGGATCAACGGTGACGGTGGTTGACGCCGAACCTGCCGAGAAGATGACGGAAGCGGGGATGGCGGCGTAATCGCTGCCGCCCGTGGCGGTGCCGTTGATGGCGTAGTTGACGGTGAGGGGACTGGTGGTGGCGCCAGTGCGGGTGAAGGTATAGATGAGGTTCGTGGCTCCGTTCTCC
>NZ_JAGQBG010000163.1 GCF_024345515.1 Cyanobium sp. N5-Cardenillas | reverse complement strand
GCCTCTCGGGGGTGCGGGAGATGAGCCTGATCACCACGCCGCCGCCCCTGCGGCGCCCGATCAAGACCCACCTCGCCAGCCTCGATGAGGAGGCGGTGCGCAGCGCCATCCGCCAGGAGCTCGACCGCGGCGGTCAGGTGTTCTACGTGGTGCCGCGGGTGGAGGGGATCGAAGAGGTGGCGGGCCAGCTGCGGACGATGCTGCCGGGTCTGCGGCTGCAGGTGGCCCACGGCCAGATGCCGGAGGGGGAGCTGGAGAGCGCCATGGTGGCCTTCAACGCCGGCGAGGCCGACGTGATGCTCTGCACCACGATCATCGAGAGCGGCCTGGATATCCCCCGGGTGAACACGATCCTGGTGGAGGACGCCCATAAGTTCGGCCTGGCCCAGCTGTACCAGCTGCGGGGTCGGGTGGGTCGCAGCGGCATCCAGGCCCACGCCTGGCTGTTCTATCCGGGCGATGCCGCCCTGAGTGAGGCGGCCCGCCAGCGGCTGCGGGCGATCCAGGAGTTTGCCCAGCTGGGCTCCGGCTACCAGCTGGCCATGCGCGACATGGAGATCCGCGGCGTGGGCAACCTGCTGGGGGTGGAGCAGAGCGGCCAGATGGAGGCGATCGGCTTCGACCTCTACATGGAGATGCTGCAGGACTGCCTGGCCGAGATCCAGGGCCAGGACATCCCGGCGGTGGAGGAGACCCAGATCGACCTGCCGGTGACTGCCTTCATCCCGGCCGACTGGATCACCGAAGCCGACGAGAAGATGGCCGCCTACCGGGCCGCCGCCGAATGTGGCGGCAAGGCGGCCCTGGTGGAGCTGGCCGCCGGCTGGGCCGACCGCTACGGACCGATTCCGGCACCGGTCCAGAGCCTGCTGCAGCTGATGGAACTGAAGCTGCTGGCGCGCCGCTGCGGCTTCTCGCGGATCAAGCCGGAGAAGCCCAACATCGCCCTGGAAACGCCGATGGAGGAACCCGCCTTCCGCCGCCTGCGCCAGGCCTTGCCCCAGCACCTGCACGGCCGGATGGTGTATCAGGGCAGCGCCGGCAGCACCGCCAAGGTGCTGGCCCGGGGCCTGGGGGCCCTTTCCCCCGCCCAGCAGGTGGAGCAGCTGATGGCGTGGCTTTCCGCCATGGCCGGCCAGATCCCGGAGGCCGATGGGCTCACCTCCGGCCAACGGGCCGAGGAGCAGGCGGCGACGAACGCGGCGGTGCTGGTGGTGTGAGGGGGAACGAATCCGCGTCAATGCACTCGTACGCAGCTTCTTTCGTCGTTAGGTGAATGCGCGCTTTTGGCTATTTCTTGATGGAGCGGCGCGTCGTGGCGACCAACAGTTCCAAGCCCGCCACCTGGCGAGGGGAGAATCATGGTACCGGTGGAGGAAATCGTAGGTTCTGAGGCGGTTCACTCGGAATCGAAACTCACGCTCGACACCCATCAGACGAGCGTCGACACGCAGCGTCTGAACCGTGTCCCGCAGGAAAGATTTAGGCAGGCAGTTCAGCCGAGGTGAAGTGAAAGAAACAAGTCCGCTCCTGGACTGATGGGTGCTTCGTGGCAATGGCCTTATTATGGTTGTCAGCGCTGATGTGAACAAGCCTAAGCGTGGGCCTGGTTGTCATTGGATGGTGCCGACTTGACTTTGGTGCGTAAGACCAGCAGAGCTACTTGTCCCACGAGCAGGACGTAATCTCCCTTTTCTTGCCCCGGGCTCTTGAGTCATGGCTTGTCGTCCAGACCCATTGTCACGACGATAGTTAAGTGGAGCTCAAACGAAAAAAGCCCCACCTAACGGCAGGGCTGGAATGGGAGTCAGATCAGACTCAATTAATCCTGTTGTCAGGAGCAACTGCCTTGAGGCGCCTTCTCAGACTACGGCTGAAGCCGAATGCTGCTGCAGCACCCAGGACTGGAAGGGGGCCAGGGACGTTAGAAGTTGAAGGTGGTTGCTGGCGTAGAGCACCTCCATACTGCAGATGATCGATTTCGATTCCACCACCACCCCCTGTGATTTTGATGGCCGAAATGCCAGTCGGATTGATGGCGCCGTAAAAGCGATCCTCTTGCGTGCCTCCAAAAAATCCGCTACCAGCATGACTGCCTCCCCTGGTGCCTAAAGAATTTCCAAGTTCGTCAAATGCTTCAAATGAGATATTATTTACTCCATCAACCCAGACCAAACCTGCGTGGGTAGGAAGGGTCCCTAAAGTTGCCTTCGAAAAAGTAAAGGTATATCCAGCTAGACCATTACCGCTAAAGAAGGAATCTCCATTTGGCTCATTTTCGACTGAATCAACGATAGACCCGCCAAACTGAGTAGAAGTAACAACGCCAGAGCTTGGTGTTACTCCGGGGACGTTCAGCAATCCATCTTCGAAATCTTCAAGATGAAAGTAACCAAAGGATGGTCCATTAAAAGGGCTGTCCGAAAAACCAAGGTACGTGAGCGGCCCAAACAAGTCCAAGGCATAGGAAGGGGGGCTTGCCAAGGCGACACTTGCTCCAACCACCGAGCAAGTACCGATGACTTTAAGTTTCTCTAGTGCCTTCATGAGAAAATGCGATGGAGGAGTCGCATGGATCTAAGACAAGCCAACTCTACACTCACTTTGCAAGTCACAACATAAACTTTGGTTAAGGTTGCCATGGCCCAGTTGCCCTCTCCTGCCGTGGCATCTCTCCTGCCTGGTCACGCCAGATTTGCAGCGTCCCCGTCCCGGCACCTGTGCAGAGCCTGGCCGCTGATGGTGCAGAGCCTGCTGGCGTGCCACTGCGGTTTCTCACGCATCAAGCCGGAGAAACCCCATATCGCCCAGGCGATCCCGATGGAGGAACCGGCTTCCCTTCGCCTGCTCCAGGCCCTCGTCCCCGCCCAGCAGGTGGAGCAGCTGATGGCGTGGCTTTCCGCCATGGCCGGCCAGATCCCCGAGGCCGATGGGCGTACCCCGGAGCAGCGGGCCGAGGAGCAGGCGGCGACGAACGCGGCGGTGCTGGTGGTTTGAGCGACCCCTTCGCCGTGACGGGCCCCTTTGCCGAGACAGGCCCCGACGGCACCGTGGCGGACATCGCTGTCATCATTCCGCTGTTCAACGGGGCGGCCTGGATCCGCCAGACGCTGGCGTCCGTGCTGGCCCAGACCCTGCCGGCCCGGGAGATCATCGTGGTCGACGACGGCTCCAGCGATGACTCGCTGGCCATCGTCCGATCCTTTCCCCAGGTGGCCCTGTACCGCCATCCCGGCAAGGGCACCCACCAGACACGGCAGTTCGGCTTTGAGCGCAGCACGGCGGCCTGCGTCACGTTTCTGGACCAGGACGACCTCTGGCATCCCCGCCACCTGGAGCTGCTCAGCACGCTGCTGCGCGATGATCCGGCAGCCAGCGCGGCGGTGTCCCGCACCCTCACCTACGAAGACGAGCGGCAGCTGCACTTTCCGCCCCCGGTTCTGGGCCCGGAACGGTTCGACCCCTGGGACACCTTTCCCTTCCACCGGATCGACACCCCGTCCTTCGTGCTGATCCGGCGCAGCGCCCTGGAGGCCATCGGCGGTTGGCCGGCCCAGAACGCCTGGAGCAGTGATGTGCAGGCCTGGTTCCAGCTGGCCTCCATCGCCCCGTTGGTGCGCAATGCCACGGCCACCGCCGCCTATCGCGTGCAGCACCAGGAGGCCACCAGCACCCGCTGGCGCCTGGAGCGGGCCCACGAGTACTTCCTCAACATCCGCACGAGTTGCGAGGCCCTCGCCCGTGAGCGCGGCCTCAGCCATCCCCAGGAAGCGGAGCGGCGGCAGCGCCAGTGCCGCATTCTTGGGCCCATGGCGCAGGTGATCGAGGCGCTGGAACAGGCCGACGCGGGGCTGATGCGCTCCGCCTTGACGCAGCTTGAAGCGGAGCTGAGCCGATCGGCGGCCGCCACGGATCTGGTCACCGGCACCCTGAGCTGGTACATGCGCCCGACCCTCACCTCCAGCGACGCCCGGCAGTGGCGAGCCCTGGTGCGGACACTCCACAGGGGCAGGCCTGACAGCATCCGGCACCTGGGCCGGCTGCTGCCCTTCCACCCGGAGAGTGCCTATCCGACGTCCGTCCTGACGGGCTATCTGATGGCGGAACCCTGGCAGCTCCAAGCCTGGTGGCAGCTGCTGCGCCACCGGGGGGTTCCGATCTCTCTTAACCGGATGGGGCGCCTGAGCCATGTCCTGAGGCGTTTCCGCGCAGGATGGCCATGGCTTCGGCGGGGGTGCAGAACACGAACCTAGGGCGCTCGGGGTGGGCCATCAGGGCCTGCAGGCAGCGGTCGATTCTCGGCAGCGACTCGGGTTCGACGGGGGCGTTGGAGTGAATGGCGAAGGCCAGATAGGGGTGGCGCTGCTGGGCGATCGCCCGGTCGAGCATCACGCTGAAGTCGTTCGGATGGCTCCAGTCCCGCCATAGCGACAGGGGTGTGTCCTGCAGCCGGTGCCGGAATCCGTTGTTGCGCAGCCGCCGGATCCGTTGCTTCAGGCTCCTCGGCCCCCAGCCGTAGCGGAGGTGGGCGGAGGTGAGGGGCAGGAGCGTGATGGCACGCTCGCCGGGCCTGGCCCGGCGGCGAAAGTCGCTGCGGGATGGGGCATAGGGCTCGCGGGGCACCCGGTAGTAGTCCGGCAGATCCCCCGAGTGGCGCGGCTTGCGCGAGTCCAGCGCATTCGGGGGCAGACCGGGCTCGATGGTCAGATCGAAGCGGAATCCCAGGGCTTCCGCCCGGTTGATGGCCTGCGTTCCCGACCAGTAGTTACCGAAACGCAGGGAACGGCATGGCGTCCCGAAGCTGGCGCGGTAGGCCTCCACGGCGGTGCCCAGGCACTCCGCCACCCAGTCGTCGCGGTCGTGCTCATCCAGCCAGTCACCGGAGTCCTCACACCAGCGATAGGTGTGGACATGGGCGCCCAGCTCATCGCCGGCGTCGATGGCCTCCTGGAACAACGTCGGGTAGTGCTCCACGGCCCAGGAGGCACGGCCATGGGCCAGGGCCACCTGGGGATCCATGCGGATGAACCAGCTGACATGCACGGCCTCGCCGGTGAGCTGCTGCAGGGCCGATCGCCAATGTCGGATGTAGGCATGGGTGAGCTCGTAGCCCCGCCATGGCTCGGGGTCCTGACGTGAGACGAAGAACGCATCCGGTTCCACATCGATGCAGAACAGGACGGGGATCTTGGACGTCACCACCAATCGGAAGGGAGCAGAACGTCAGCGGTGGGTGCTGCCCTGGGTGAGATTAGGCCGGATCGATTCGCCTGGCAGGGGTAGGTCATGGCCTGGTCCTGGCCGGCGGTTGATCCTTGTATTCAGTGGCCGCAGCGCCACCATGGGTGCGCCGGGCCTGTCTCTCCGCCGATGATCGATCTCGCCAGCTACCGGCCCAGGGGCGACAAGCGCAACACCGCCTTCTTCGAGGAGTTCCTGCCCCGTGTCTATGCCCGGCGGGCCGACTCGGGGCTGGAGCAGGTGGTGGGGCCGATGGCGGCCCTCGTGATCCAGGTCGACCACGGCAATGGACTGCCCTACTTAGCGGAACTGGCGCTCACCGGCCCCTACCGCTACCAGGAGTGCTGGATCAACGCCACCCACCGCATCTACCTGCTCAAGGGGGGTGAGGCCTTTCCGCGCCTGATCGTGCTCGAGCCCCTCTTCGATGACTTCGAGGATGAGGTCACGCGCTGGAACGCGATGTATCCCCTCTCGATCGACAAGCCCAACGCCCGCTACATCGGCGAGATCTTCCGGGTGTCCTCCTGCCACGACCTGCGCGCCATCCTCGAACCCCAGAACATCCGTTTCGCCTATCCGGGGGAGACCGCCAACCCCTTCTATGCCTCCAAGCACCTCTGTTTCACCTTCCTCTCCGACTACACCTACAACCGGGTCGGCTATGTGGATCGGCCCCTCGATGGTCTGGCGGCCCTGGATCTGGGTGACCGGGTGCTGCTCGATGACGACGCCCTGGCGCCCCTGACGGACGCCGCCCGCCGCCACCGGGAGCATGGGCTGGAGGGCAAGATCCTGGGCATCGACCACCTGGCCACCCGGGTGCTGGCCGGTGAACGGGAGGACGCCATCCTCGAGTACCTGACGATGGTTCCCTACTACTACTGGGGCTCCTATGACATCGCCGAGATGAACTCCTCCACCAACGTCACCCGCCACCCATCGGTGGGGGACGACAAGCTCTCCCCCGCCCGGGTCTTCACGGCCAACAACACCCCCTCCTACCTCAATTCCCTGTCCAACCTGCCCATGCCCACCGAAGACTTCGTGCGCAATTTCGGCCGGCGCATGCATCACATCGCCTATGAGGTGATCGATGGCGACAGCAACGGCGAGAAGAACGTGGATGTGGTGGTGCAGACCCTGCGCGAGCTGGGCATTCCCTTCCTCGCCGACATGGTGGGGGAATGCGGCGACCAGCCCAACCTGCGCCAGATCTTTTCGCGCAGCTCGGCCTACTCCCTGCTGATCACCGAGTATGTGGAGCGCTGCCTGGGCTACGACGGCTTCTTCACCCGGGAGAACGTGGCGGCCCTCACCGAGGCCGCGGGCCACGCGGAGCGCTACGAGCACGGCCACGTCTTCGACTGAACGGGCCACGGGAATGAGAGGAAACGTTAAGATGGCGACATCTTTCGTTACGTGGTGCCATGGGTGAGCTGATCGAGGTCGCGGGCGCCACCCAGAATTCCCTGTTGCTGCCGGCCGTCCTTGGGGTCCTCGGCCTCGGTTTCTTTGCCCTGTTCCAGTCCGATGCCGGCAACAACGACGACGACGACTCGTCCCCCGGTGGTGGGCTGATGCAGCCGGTCGCCTGATCTCCCCGGTTCAGCCGCCGCCGTCCTGCTCCTGCCTCCAGGCGGCAGGCATCAGCACCAGGAACAACAGCCACCAGGCCCCGATCGCCAAGGAGACTCCGGTGGTGATCCACCAGAGGTGTAGCACCAGCCAGCTCCCGGCCACGATGGCCAGTCCCGTGAGCAGGATGCTCCAGGGCTGACACCACCAGGGCTTGAGATCCCAGACCGAGCCGGGCGTGGCGCCCGGCCCGTGCAGATCAGGGTTTGGCAAGGGCCGCCGGCAGGTTGGCGCTGCCGGGCTGGAAGGCCTTCTGCAGCACGGTGCTGGCCTGCAGCTGCTTGCGCAGGGTGGATTCGGCCGCCCGGTACTGGCTGTCCCGGTTGGTGCCGATGTCCTCGAGCTTGAGGCGCTGCACCTCCTGTTCGGTCATCTTCACCGGC
>NZ_JAGQBG010000162.1 GCF_024345515.1 Cyanobium sp. N5-Cardenillas | reverse complement strand
CACGGCTCCCTGTGCGACAGCCAGGCGGTGGAGGTGCGGCGCGCGGCTGGCTGCAGCGAAGAAGAGCTGGTGGCCGCGGACGCCTGGTGGCCGGTGGTGGGGGGGATCGGCTGAGGGGCCCACAGCCCCGTCGTGGTCACGACGCTCAGGGACTGATCAGATTCAGCCCCGGGAACGCCTGCCGGTAGCGGCGCTGATCCCTGGTGAGCAGCGGCATGCGCGCCACCAGGGCATGGGCGCCGATCAGGAAATCCGGCAGGAGCGTGCGCCGCTCTCCGCCGCGGCTGCGGTACTCCGCATGGGCCCGGGCGGCCAGGAAAGCCGCCTCCCGTGGCAGGGCCCGGTAGTCGAAAAGATGGGGAGGCAGCAGCTCATCCACCGACTCGATCGTCTCGCAGGCAAAGGCAATCTCGCCATAGACGATGGCGTTGATCGCCACCGGTCCGCGGTCCAACCAGTAATGGAGCTGATGGGCACTCCAGCCACTCCAGCGGGGATCGTCCGTGGCGACATCCAGGATCACGTTGGAGTCGACCAGCACCATCAGCCGGCGTCTCCGCGGGTGAGTGCGAGCAATTCATCGGTGCTGAGGCGGGTGCGCAGCCGCGCCCGGCGCAGCCGCTGGATCGCCTCGGCCCCGGGCTCCTGCTGCCCAGGGGCCTTCTCCAGCAGCACGCGCCCCTCCTCGACATGGAAGACCACCTCGGTGTGGGGCAGAAGCCCGCACTGGCGCCGGATGTCCAGAGGGATCGTCACCTGGCCCTTGGACGTGATCCGCATGGACGTGCCCGCGCGCAGAAGCTGGTAAGAATCTTACTGGTCCCCCTCAACCAGCCAGCACCACCCGGTTACGCCCGGCGGCCTTGGCGGCGTAGAGGGCGCCGTCGGCGCTGCGCAGGCCGCTCTCCAACGCGGCCAGACCGAGGCCCTGAACCGGCGCCAGGCCGGCCGAAAGGGTGACGCTCCTCTCCGGCGCTCCGGGGTGGGGCACCATCGCCGCCGCGGCACGCAGCCGCTCGAGCAGGGGCCTGGCAGCCTCGGTATCCACGCCGAGCAGCAGCAGCGCGAACTCCTCACCGCCAACGCGGGCCAGCACGTCGCCTGGGCGCAGCGCGCCACGCATGGCCGTGGCCACCTCCCGCAGCACCACATCCCCTGCCGCGTGGCCCCAACCATCATTGATGGCCTTGAAGTGGTCGATATCGAGCATGGCGCCCACCACCGGCCGGCCGTCGCGCGCCACAGCAGCGAGCGCCGCACTGGCGGCCTCGGTGAATCCCGTGCGGTTGGGCAGGCCGGTGAGCGGGTCACGGCGGGCGGCTTGGGCCAACTCGGCCTCCAGTCGGTCGCGCTGGCGCAGCGTGGCCAGCACCGCCAGCACCTGGGCGGGGATGGAGAGATCGAGGATCACCCACACCCAGCTGCGCCAGCGCAGTGGTTCCCCTGGCCGACCCAGGGCCTCGCCAAGCCCGTCCTCGAGGGCGAACACCCCGAGGGCCAGCAGCACCGCCGCGCCAAACCGGGCCCGCCAGCGCCGTGGCCGCGGCTGGCCTGGCAGGCAGGCTCGCCGCAGGGCACCCCGGGCGGCCACCAGACAGAGGAGAGCCGTTGCGCCACGCAGCGCCAGGAAAACCAGATCGGCGGCGTTCACAGGGTCAGGATCTCGGCCAACCCAAGGGCCGGTGCTCGGAGGGTTCTTGGCACAACGCTAGGTAAGCAGTGGAAGAGCGCCATGGGCGGTGACGGCCTGGCCCTGCCACCGCGCCCATCCCCAGCCAGACTCCCCCCACCCAGGCCCTTCGCTCGATGGCGTCCATCCGCCCATGACCTTCGCGGTGGCGCTGGGGATGCTGGAGCGGGAGGGCCGCTGGCTGCTGCAGCTGCGGGACGACATCGAGGGCATTGTCCATCCGGGCTGCTGGGGCCTGTTCGGCGGCCACCTCGATCCGGGGGAGCGGCCGGAGCAGGCGGTGCTGCGGGAGCTGCAGGAGGAGATCGGCTGGGGGGCGCCGCCGCTGCCGCTCTGGTTCGAGCACCACGACGCCCAGCTCAGCGCCTACTACTTCCGTGGCCCGCTGACGGTGCCCCTGGAGGCGCTGCAGCTGAACGAAGGACAGGATATGGTGCTGGTCGGCCTCGAGGCTCTGCGGAGCGGCCAGATCTGGAGCCCCCGACGGCGGGAGTGGCGCGGATTGGCACCTTCCCTGGAGCGGGCCGTACGGCGACTTGGGCCAAAGAACTAAGAAATGGTGAGTGATGCCTTAAGCTCCGAGGTATCAGACGGCTCTCCTGCGTCTCATGGTTGATGAGGATGCACTTCCCGGCAAGATTCGCGACAATTGCCCGGAGCTCGCACTCAGAGGCTGTAGTTGCAGCTGGCCCTCCATGGCGCCACCAGGGCTGCCCTCCCGACCCCATTTCCTGCCATGAGCCGCGCCTTGAAGGGGCCCCCCGGGGTGCAGCAATGACCAACGTCTGGTGCGTGCGGGCGGGCGGCGGAATGTATGCGGACAATTTCCTCAGGGGCGGCTTCGTCGGCATCGGCTGGCGGGAGATCAGCGAGGATCTCGGACCCGTCAGGAACCGGGAGCAGCTCTACGCGGTGGTGCGGCGCTACTTCCCGGACATCCAGAGCGCCATCCTGCTCTCCAATTACGTCAACGAGATCCACCGCTTTCTGTTTGAGATTCAGGCCAGCGACCACGTCATCATTCCTTCGGCGGATACCGACCTTCTGATCCACGGCGTCGTGGACGAAGGCTCGCCCTATTACGACCCCAGCGGAGACGACGGCTGTCCCCTGCGCCATCGGCGTCCCGTCACCTGGGCGGCCGAACCGATCCGGCTGGACCTCTTCTCCACCCCGTTCCGGGATTCCATCCGCACCCTCCTCACCGTCCCGGCCCACACCCGGATGCGGTCGCTGCTGACCGTGTTCATGGTGGAGCACGAGGCCGAATTCATCCGGGCCATCAGCAACCCCAACGTGGTGGCCGCTGCCCCGCCGGCGACCCGGAAGGAGTCCCATCGCATCGTGCTGGAACAGCTGATGCAGCTGACCCCGCCCGAATTCGAGCGGCTCGTGGTTCATCTGCTCGATGCCCTCGGGTTCGAGGACTGGGAGCGGGCCGAACACCACGGGGCCCTGCGCGATGTCTTCGATGCCCGCGGCGACATCAACCTCTCCCTACCGGTACGCATCCGCATCCATGCCCGGTTTCAGCGCGGCAACCTCGGGGCGCGGATCGGTGCCGACGCCGTGCGGGAGCTGCGTCAGTTCATTCCCTTCGGCGGCCACGGCGTCTACATCACCACCGCCGACTTCCAGCCGGCGGCGGCGGCGGCGGCTGGAGAAGAGGGCTTCGCCAGGATCAGCCTCGTCAACGGCCAGCAGCTGGCCGACCTGATCGCCCGCCACTGGACCCACCTGCCCGAAGAGCTCCGGGATCGCCTCTCGCTCGAACAGGCGCTGGTGAGGAACTAGGGAAACGTGGGGCCGCTGCCCAGCAGCTCCACCTCCGGATCCTCCCGGAAGATGGCCAGCAGCTCGCCGTGCAGGGCCTGCGCCCAGGGCGCCGTGTCGATCCACCCGAACGTCTTCCAGTTCCAGATCCGCTCGGCGCTGGCCCCGTCGCTGCAGCAGAACTCCGCCCGATCCCCGTCGCTGGGGAGGCTGTAGACGCAGACCCCGAAGCGGAAGGGGGTGCCGGCCAGCTCCACCCACCAGCCCCAGTCTTCGCAGCAGACGAAGGGCACGTCCCGGCCCAGGCGCCGCAGCTTCTCCTGCAGGTAGAGGGCCAGGGCTTTGCCCACCAGCCCCTCGTTCACCATCTCCTCGGCTTCACCGGGCAGCAGCTGGAACCGGGACGACCTCAGGTGGATGAATTCCTTCATGGTCCCAGCCGGTGGATCCGAACGAACCCTGGGCGGACGGTAGGTCCTGCTACCGGAGCTGTCCCGCCCCGGCCCGCAGAGTGGGAAGGCAACAACGGGTCTCGGGCGTGCAGGAGCTGGTGGGGACGGTGCAGACGCTCTGGCGTTACCCGGTCAAATCGATGCTCGGGGACTCTCCCCAGCGGCTGGAGGTGGAGGCCCGCGGTATCCGGGGCGATCGGGCCTATGCCCTCTGGGACCACGCCAGCGGCCGGGTGGCCAGCGCCAAGAACCCTCGCCTCTGGAAGGATCTGCTCGGCTACCGCGCCCGTTTCCGAGAGGAACCCGGACCATCGACGCCCCTGCCTCCGGTGGTGATCGGCCCCCGCGAGGACGACGGCACCGCCGAGCTCTGCAGCGACGCCACCGATGTCGGCGCCTTCTTCAGTGCGCTGTTCGGGCGCCGGGTGAGCCTGCTCGACACCCCCCCGGAGGGCGCCAGCCTCGACCAGTACTGGCCGCCGGTGGAAGGCCGCGCCTTCCAGGACGAAACCAACGCCCTGGAACTGCCCGCGGGCACCTTCTTCGATGCCTGCCCCATCCACGCCATCACCACCGCCACCCTGGAGCGGCTGCGGCAGCTTGAACCCCAGCTGGATTTCGCCGTGGAACGGTTCCGCCCCAACCTGCTGATCCGCACACCCGAAGGGGCCGAAGGCTTCGTGGAGGAGGCCTGGGGCGGCTCCTGTCTGCAAATCGGCGAGCAGCTCGTGCTGCGGGTCGACGGCGGCTGCCCCCGCTGCGTCGTCACCACCCTGGCCCAGGGCCCCCTGGGGGAAGACCTGGAGATCCTGCGGGCCACCGCCCGCCACAACGGCGTGGTGGCCGGCATCCGCCTCAGCGTCGTGACCCCCGGCCCGGTGGCCGTGGGCGATCCGGTGCGGCTGCTGAGGCCAGACGGGGCCTGAGGCCCCCGTGGCCCAGAGTCAACACCTTGATCGTTGCACCGCCGTCCCGTGGTCGCCCCCTCTCCAGATCTCGCCACCGCGGTGCGGGTGCGGCTGTTCGCCGCCCTGCGGGAGCGGGCCGGCTGGGCTGAGCGTCTGGTCCCCCTCGCGGCCAGCCCCACCAGCGCCGCCGATCTCTGGCAGCGGCTGGCCCTCGACGATGGATCCGCCGCCGGCGCCGCTGGCCTGCCGCCGACCATCCGCGTCGCCATCAACCAGGCCTTCGCCAGCGCCGACACCCCCCTGCGCCCCGGCGACGAGGTGGCCTTCCTGCCCCCGATCACCGGAGGCTGAGCGATGCCGACCCCAAGCCCGGAACGCCCGATCGTGATCAAGCTCCTGGAGGCACCCTTCGAGCCGCTGGAGCTGCTGGCCGCCTGGCAGCGGAGCTTTGGCGCCGCGGGGACGGCCGCTGAAAGCCACTTCATCGGCCGTGTGCGCCCCACCACCGCCAGCGGCGCCCCCCTGGAGGCCCTGGAGCTCGAGCATTACCCCGGCATGAGCGAGACCCAGCTGCGGGCCATCGCCGGGGCCGGCGCGGCCCGCCATGGAGTCGGGGCGGTGCTGGTGGCGCACCGGGTGGGGCGGATCGCCCCGGGGGAGGCGATCGTGCTGGTGGCCGTGCAGGCGGATCGCCGCGGCCCGGCGCTGCGCTGCGTCCAGGAACTGCTGGAGAATCTCAAGCACCACGCCCCCTTCTGGAAACGGGAGTGGAGCGGCGGCCGCGGCACCTGGGTAGCCGGCAACACCCCTCTCTGAACCTCTCGCCCCCAGTCCCATGGGCCAGTCCTGCGGCGCCCTCAGCGCCGACCACATCGCCTTCATCGCCGTCCAGAAGCTGTTCTTCGTCGGCACCGCCACGGCGGACAGCACGGTGAACGTCTCCCCCAAGGGGAGGGATGCGCTGCGGGTGCTCGACGAGAGCCGTGTGATCTGGCTCAACCTCACCGGCAGCGGCAATGAAACCGCCGCGCACGTGCAGCAGTGCCCGCGCATGACCCTGATGTTCTGCGCCTTCGAGGGCCCGCCCCAGATCCTGCGGCTCTATGGCACCGCCCGCACCATCCAGTGCGGCGAAGACGGCTGGGACGCGCTCTACGGCCTGTTCGAGCCCCTGGCCGGCGCCCGACAGATCTTCGATCTGGCCATCGACAAAGTCCAGACCTCCTGCGGCATGGCGGTGCCGACGTACGCCTACGGCGGCGATCGCACCGCCCTCGACAGCTGGGCCCGCCGCAAGGGGGCCGAAGGTCTGGAGCGCTACTGGCAGCGCAAGAACCGCCGCAGCATCGACGGCCTCCCCGCCCCGATCCCCGCCCCCCGGACCATCGGCGACGGCGCGACCTGACTCACAGCACCGGCAGCCGCAGCAGCTGGGCCCAGAGTTCCTCGCCGGCCTCCAGGGCGCCCCTCTCGGCGGGGATCTCCAGCAGCAGGTCGGCCCCCTGCAGCGAGCCGATGCGGGAGGAGGCCTGGCTGCCCTCCACCAGTGCCAACAGGGCGCCATCGCCATCCACCTGCAACCGGGCCCGGGCCAGTTCGGGCCGGCCGGCGCCCCGTTTCAGCGGCGACGCCAGGCGCACCTTCAGCCGCGGCAGCAGCACCACCTCGCCCCCCTCCAGCTGTTGCAGGGCGGGCCAGAGCAGCTGCAGGGCCGTGATCGCCGCCGCCACCGGATTGCCGGGCAGGCCGAAGAAGGGCCGCGTCCCCAGCCGGCCGAAGGCGAAGGGCCGGCCCGGCTTGAGAAAGAGCTTCCAGAAGCCCACCTCCCCCAGCTCGGCCAGCAGGGGCCGGATCCAGTCGCTGTCACCGGCCGACACCCCACCGGTGCTGACCACCACGTCGCAGCCGCTAGCCAGCTCCAGCAGCGCCCGGCGCAGGGAAAACGGATCGTCGGCCACCACCCGCTGCTCGCTCACCCCGTAGCCCAGCCGCTCCAGCAGGGCCCGCAGCAGGGTGCCGTTGCTCTCCCAGATCTGGCCCGGGCCCCGCGCCGCACCGGCCGCCACCAGCTCATCACCGCTGATCAGCAGCCCCACCCGGGGCCGGGCGCTCACCAGCAGGGTCGCCACACCACAGCTGGCCAGCCGCCCCAGGGCGGCGGCCCCCAGGCGCTCCCCGGGCGGCAGCAGCACATCACCGGCGGCAGCCTCCTCCTCGGGGGCGCGGATCCAGGGGTTGGGCCCCACCGTCCCGGTGAGCACCAGGCTGTCGGCGCCAGGCGCCTCTCCAAGGGATTCGGGACGCACCAGCTCCTGGGGCAGCACCCGGCGCGCCCCCTCGGGCAGGGGCGCGCCGGTGAGGATCCGGATCGCTTCCCCCTCTGCCAGCACCGTGCCGTAGGGGGCCCCGGGGGCGGACCGTCCCACCAGGCGCCAGCGGCGCCCTGCGCCGGGGG
>NZ_JAGQBG010000161.1 GCF_024345515.1 Cyanobium sp. N5-Cardenillas | reverse complement strand
CGGCTCCCTGGTGGTGGCCAACGAGCGCAGCGGCTGGTGGAACCTGGAACGGCTGGCCGATGTGGCCGCTTTGGAGTCGGACACCCCACTCCGCTGGCGGCCGCTGTGCCCGATGGAGGCGGAGTTCGGCAGGCCTCAATGGGTGTATGGCCTGCGCACCCTGGCCTGGGACGGCACCCAGTTGCTGGCGGCCGTCTGCCGCCAGGGGCGCTGGGAGCTGGGCCGGCTGGGGGCCGAGGGCGGCGCCTTCGAGCCGATCCCCCTGCCCTTCGATGAGCTGGCGGCCCTGACGGCGGAGGCGGGCCGGCTGGTGGCGGTGGCCGGGGCGCCGGGCATCGGCCAGGGGCTGCTGGAGCTGGACACGGCCAGCGGCAGCTGGCAGCACACGCCGGCCGCACCACCGTCGCTGGCGGCCGGGGCGATCAGCCGGCCGGAGCCGCTCTGGTTCGATGGCCACGGCGGCGCGGCCACCCACGCCTGGTACTACCCCCCCCGGGGGGGCAGCGGCGCCGATGCCCCCCTGCTGGTGAAGGGCCACAGCGGTCCCACCGCCATGGCCGGCACGGGGCTGAACCTGGCCATCCAGTTCTGGACCAGCCGCGGCTGGGGTGTGGTGGATGTGAACTACGGCGGCTCCACCGGCTTCGGGCGGGCCTACCGCGAGCGGCTCGACGGCCAGTGGGGCTTGGTGGATGTGGCCGACTGCGCCGCCGCCGCCCGGGCCCTGGTGGCGGCGGGCCGGGCCGACCCTGCCCGGGTGGCCTTCGAGGGCGGCAGCGCCGGCGGCTTCACCGTGCTGGCGGCCCTGTGCTTCACCGACGTGTTCAAGGCCGGCGCCGTCCGCTACCCCGTGACCGATCCGGAGGCCCTGCTCGGGGTGGATCACCGCTTCGAGGCCCGCTACACCGAAACCCTGATCGGCCCCTGGCCCGAGGCGCAGGCCGTCTACGCAGCCCGTTCACCGCTGCGGCATGCGGAGCGGATCACGGTGCCGGTGGTGTTCTTCCATGGCCAGGACGACCGGGTGGTGCCGGCGCGTCAGAGTGAGCGCATGGTGGAAGCCCTGCGCCGAGGCGGACTGGAGACGGAACTTCACCTGTTTGCCGGAGAGGGCCACGGCTTCCGTGAAAGCGGCGTGCGCACCACAGTGCTGGAGGCCACCGAAGCCTTCTTCCGCCGCCAGTTCCACCTGTGATCGCAGCGCTGGTGCCGGGGGTGGTGGAAGGCGTGGAATGGCTGGCCCTGGCCCTGGCCGCCCTCACCGTGCTGCTGCTGATCGGCAGCGGTCTGGGCGGACTTCTGGGCATGAAGCGATGGGGGCTGCCGGAGGCCCTGCTGTCAGGCGGGCTGGGGCTGGTGGTGGCCCCGGCCGGGCTGGTGCCCCTGCTGCCCCAGCGGATGATCGACCTCTGGGACCAGCTGCCCCTGCCCCTGCTGACGCTGGTGTTCGCCACCCTGCTGCTGGGCAAGCCGCTGCCGAAGCTGGGGGGCCTGTGGCGCCCCCTCTCGGCCCAGGTGCTGCTGGCGCTCACCCTGGCCTTCGGCCAGTTCCTGGTGGGGGGACTGGCGGTGCTGCTGGTGCTGCAGCCCTGGCTGGGGGTGAGCCCGGTGATGGCCTGTCTGATCGAGGTGGCCTACGAGGGCGGCCACGGCTCGGCCGCCGCCATGGGGCCCACCTACGAGCGGCTGGGGCTGGAGGGGGCCCAGGCCCTGGGGCTGGCGATGGCTACCGTGGGGCTGCTGGTGTCGACGGTGGTGGGCGGACTGCTGGTGGTGCTGGGGCGGGCCAGGCGCTGGCTGAAGTTTCCCGAGGCCCTGCTGATCGAGGAGGCGGTGGCGATCCTGGAGGAGGGGACACCGCCGCTGCAGGAGGTGCCGATGGGTCTGCCCCTGGAGGCGGGCACCGTGGAGGTGCCGGCGCTGTGGCGGCAGCTGGCCGACTGGACCGTGAACCTGGGCCTGGCGGGGGTGGCGGTGCTGTTCGGCTGCGGGGCGCTGGCCGTGCTGCGCTTGGTCGCCGACGCCAGCGGCGGGGTGTTCGCCCTGGTGATCGACGCCCTGCCCGTCTTCCCCCTGGCCCTGGTGGGGTCGTTGCTGGTGCGCCTGATCCTTGAGAAGAGCGGCCAGACCCAGTGGGTCTCGACCGCCATCCAGGGCCAGACCGGCACCATCTCGGCCGATCTGCTGATCACCGCCGCCACCGCCTGCCTGGACCTGAGCCTGCTGGCCCACGACTGGATCCCCCTGACGGTGCTGGCGCTGGCGGGCCTGCTGTGGAACCTGGGGGTGATCCTGCTGCTGGCGCCGCGGATCCTGCCGTCCGACTGGTTCGAGCGGGCCATCATCGAGTTCGGCCAGGCCACGGGCGTGGCGGCGAGCGGCCTGCTGCTGCTGCGCATGGCCGACCCGGGCGACCGCAGCCAGGCGGTGACGGCGTTCTCGATCAAACAGCTGCTGCTCCAGCCCCTGCTCGCTGGAGGCGTGATCACCGTGGTGGCCCCCCTGGTGGTGGACGGCTGGGGCCTGCCGGCCTGGACCGGCCTCTGCCTGGGCCTGGTGGTGCTCTGGAGCGGGCTGGGGCTGTGGCTGGCGGCGCGGGCCCGAGCCGCCGCCTAACGCACCGTCGCCCCGATAGGGGCGCTTATCTGACCATCGCCGCCACGTTGCCGCCATCGACGGTGAGTACGGCGCCGGTGGTGCGCTCCATGCGGGCCAGGGCCACGAAGGCGTCGGCCACATCGGAGGCGCGCACCTCGGCCCCCAGCAGGTTGCCGGCCATGTAGAGCTCCTCGCTGAGGCCGCGGGCCGCGGAGCGCTCCTTGATCATCGTGTCGTCGAGCAGGCCGGAGCGGATGCGGTCGGCGTTGATGGCGTTCACCCGCACGGCGGCCTCCCCTTCTTCTAGGGCGTACTGGCGTACCAGGGCCAGCAGGGCCGCCTTGCTGATGCCGTAGGCGCCGAAGTTGGGGCCCGGATTGAGGGCCTGCTTGCTGACGTTGAACAGCAGCTGGCCGCCAAGGCCCTGGGCGCGGAACACCGCCAGGGCCGCCTGGGCAACGTTCTGGTGGGCGAAGAAGTTGAGCTCGAAGCTGGCCCGCAGGTCGGCGTCGGCCAGGGTGGCCATCGGGCCGGTCCAGGCGGCGCCGGCATTGCTCACGACGATGTCGAGCCCGCCGAAATGGGCCGCCACCGCCGCGACGACGGCCCACACCGCCGCCGGGTCTGTGACATCGCAGGCGGTGCCGAGGGCCCGCTTGCCGCAGGAGGCCGCCACCGCTGCGGCGGCGTCCTGGTGGAGATCGAGCACGGCCACCTCGGCGCCGGCGGCGGCGAAGGCCCGGGCGGTGGCGGCACCGATGGCACCGGCGCCGCCGGTGACCAGCACCACCTGGCGGGCCAGGGGCTTCTCGGCCGCCTTGCCGAGCTTGGCCTGCTCCAGGCTCCAGTACTCCATGGCGAAGGTGTCGGCCTCGCCCACGGGCGCGAAGCGACCGATGGCCTCGGCCGCCAGCAGGGTCTGGGCCCAGGCCTCGGCGATGTCGGCCACCGTGGCCGCCTCGGCGGCCGACTTGCCGATCCCCACCAGCCCCAGGCCAGGAATCGCCGCCACCCGCGGCAGGGGATCGAGCGCCTTTTTGACGCCACCGGCGGCGGCGTTCTGGCGCTGGAAGTAGGCGCGGTACTCGGTGGCGTAGGCCTCCAGGGCCTGCTCGAGGGAGCGGCCCCAGGCGGCCAGGGCCGGGCCGTCGGCGCCGGGCGGCAGCGGCGGCAACACCAGGGGCCGGGCCTTGGTGCGGATCACGTGGTCGGGGGTGGCGACGCCGCGGGTCGCCCAGTCCGGCAGTCGGGCGTCGTCGCTGATGGCGCGGGCCAGGGGGGTGTCGCGCAGCGCCAGGATCCAGTGGGGACGGACGCCGGCGGCGACGGCGGCCCGGCCCAGGGCGCCCCGCAGCAGCGGCAGCACCGCCGCCGCAGGGGCGGGGCGCTCCGGCACGGCCACGGCGTGCAACGAGCGCTCGCCCCGGGCCAGGCGCTCCTCGGCCCGCCGCACCAGGTCGATCATCCGGTCGTAGCTCTGCTCGGCCGTCGCCCCGAAGGAGAACAGGCCGTGCTGCAGCAGCACCATGCCCTCCGGTTCGTTGCCGCCGGCCGCCGCCGCCTCGTAGGCCAGGGCCGCCGCCTTGGCCAGGGCGAAACCGGGCATCACGTAGGGAACCAGGGCCACCCGATCGCCATAGACCTCGCGGCACACCGCGGCCGCATCGGGCTGGTCGGCCAGGGCCAGCAGGGCGATCGAGTGGGTGTGATCCACAAACCTGTGGGGCAGGAAGGCGTGCAGCAGCGCCTCCACCGAGGGGTTGGGGGCGGCCGGATCGATCAGGTTCTGGCGCTGGGCCGCCACCATCGCCTCGTCGCTGAGGGACTCCAAGACCCGCAGGGCCTGCAGGGGCTCCAGCCGCACCGCCGGATGGCCCGGCGGCTCAATCGTGCCCAGGTCCCAGCCCGATCCCTTGACGCACAGCACCCGGATCGGCTCGCCCAGCAGCCCGTGCACGGTGGTCTTGACCGAGGTGTTGCCGCCGCCGTGCAGCACCAGCTCGGGGTCGGCCCCCAGCAGCCGGGCCGAGTAGGTGCGCAGGGCCAGGTCCTCGCCCACGCCCTGGTCGCCGTAGCGGGCGATCGCCGCGCGGGCGGCGGCATCCGACCAGCGATGTTGCACGGCCATGGGGCGAAACGGGGACTCTGGGGGGAGACTACGGGGAGCGATCCTCCAGGGGCTGCCCGTGTCCATCCGCTGCCGCCACGAGGTCTTGAAGCCGTGGGCCTGCCTGGCGTGGCTGCCCCTGCTGCTGGCGGTGGAGGTGGCGGCGAGCGGCGGGGTGGGGGCCCCCGCCCTTGCCGAGCGGCCGGTCCCGCCCCAGATCCCCCGCGACGGCTGGAAGGACTGCGAGTACAACGACAAGCCCCTGGCCTGCGTCGATGAGCAGCTCCCCGGCGGCCTGAAGATCCGCTGGAAGGACGGCCTGTCGATGACCTACCGGGCGGTGTCCGGCAAGGGCAAGGACGCCAGCGGCAGCGACCTGCTGCGCGACCGGCTGGGGGGGATCTGGCGCCGGGAGCTCTTCGTCCAGGGCAACATCACCCTCACCAACGAGGCCAACGGCAACCGGATCTTCGTGCCCCTGCGCTTCCCCTGCAAACCGCCCCTGAAGGGGGAGGTGGGCTACTGCCGCTACTGACCCCGCCGCCATGAGAGCGATTCTCGCCACCCCGGCCCTGGTGGACACGGAGCTGCCGCAGCCCGTCCCTGGCCCCCACGACCTGCTGGTGCGGATCGAGGCGGTGGCGGTGAACCCGATCGACACCAAGCTGCGGGCCGCCGTGGGCGCGGACGATCCGCCCCGGCAGCTGGGCTGGGATGGCTCCGGCGTGGTGGCGGCGGCGGGAGAGCGGGTGGGCCGCTTCCGGGTGGGGGATGCGGTGATGTTCGCCGGCGATGCGGGACGGGCCGGCTGCAACGCCGAAGCCGTGCTGGTGGACGGGCGGCTGGTGGGCCGCAAACCGGCGCGGCTCTCCTGGGCCGAGGCGGCCAGCGTGCCGCTGACGGGCCTGACGGCCTGGGGGGCCCTGTTCGAGCGGCTCGATCTCGATCCGAGCGGTGAGCGGGGGCGGGGCCGCAGCCTGCTGATCCTCGGCGGCGCCGGCGGGGTGGGCTCGATCGCCATCCAGCTGGCCCGCCGGGCCGGGGCGGTGGTGATCGCCAGCGCTTCGCGGCCGGAGAGTGCCGCCTGGGTAAGGGAGCTGGGGGCCGACCACGTCGTCGACCACCACCGGCCCCTGGCCCCCCAGCTGGCCGCCCTGGGCTTCGCGGCGGTGGATCTCATCGCCAACTTCAGCGACACCGACGCCTACTGGGAGGTGATGGCCGAGCTCATCGCACCGCTGGGCTCGATCGTGGCGATCGTGGGCAACCGCCACCCCCTCGACCTCAACCGGCTCAAGGCCAAGAGCGTGACCTTCGCCTGGGAGTTCATGTTCACGCGCTCCCAGTTCCAGACCGCCGACATGGGGCGTCAGGGGGAGATCCTGGATCACCTGGCCGCGCTGTTGGAGGGCGGCGAGCTGCGCCCCACCCTGGGCCGCACCCTCAGCCCCATCAACGCCGCCAACCTGGCCATCGCCCACGCCCAGCTGGCCTCCGGCAGCACGATCGGCAAGATCGCCCTGGCCGGCTGGGACTAGGCCAGTCGCGCCACCAGCACCCGGTGGCGGGGATCGCAGGCCTCCCGGCGGACCTCGCGGAAGCCGGCCTGCTCCAGGGCCCGGGGCAGATCGAGACTGAAGTAGTCCGCCAGGTAGGGCTCGGTGCTCTTGAGCAGGGTGGCGATCGACGCCGGCAGGCGGCGAATCACATCTGAATCGGGGTCCTGATCCACCAGGGCCACCACCCCGCCGGGCCGCAGCAGGCGGGCCGCCTCCCGCAGCACCGCCTGGGTGGCGCCTGCGGGCAGCTCGTGGCAGACGAACTGGAGGGTGATCAGGTCGACGCTGGCCGCCGGCAGGCCGGTGGCTTCGGCGGCGGCGTGGTGCCAGCGGCGGATCCGCCCCCCGGGATCGCGGACCCGGGCCACCGCCAGCATCTGGGGGGAGAGGTCGAGGCCGTCGACGGCCACGGGTGTGCGCTCGCGCCGCTCCAGCCAGTCCTTGAGGGCCAGGGTGCCGACGCCCACCGAGCAGCCGATGTCGAGGGCACTGCTCACCGGCCCGGTGAGGCTGGGCTCAATCGCCGCGAAGATCGCGTCCCGCAGCCGCCGCTGGGCCGCCTGGGGCTCGAGGGTTTCCGCCGGCCACACCCGCAGGGCCATGGCGTCGGTGGCCTGCTCCGCCTCGCCGGCCGCCTGCCAGCAGAGGTTGCCCTCCTGGTAGGCATGGAAGCGGGCCCGGTAGTAGGCAGGCGTGGCGGTGGCCGCATCGGTGCTGCTCGCCAGCAGCGGCTCGGCCTGCCGCACCAGCTCCTCGCGCCGGGCCCGCCAGGCGATGCCACGGCGCTCGGCGGTGCGGATGATCAGCTGGCGGGCCTGCAGGAACAGCAGCCGGCGCAGGGGCTCGACCGCCAGCAGCCGGTCGATCAGCCAGCCGAGGGGATGGCGCGAAGCCACCCAGTTGGGGGGCGGCGCGGCTGTCTGCGCCTGGGCGGCGGGCTGGGCCTGGGCCATGGCGACGGAGCGGCGCGGCAAGGGACAGCATTCTCGCCGCAGCCGGCCCGGCTGAATCGGGGTACGGTTGCCCTGCTGCCGCGAAC
>NZ_JAGQBG010000160.1 GCF_024345515.1 Cyanobium sp. N5-Cardenillas | reverse complement strand
TGGGCACAGTCCTCGATCACCCGCAGGTCGTGGGCGGCGGCGATGGCCATGATCCGCTCCATGGCCACCGGCCGGCCGAACAGATGCACCGGCATCAGGGCGCGGGTGGCAGGGGTGATGGCGGCGCCGATCGCGTCCGGATCGATCAGGTAGGTGTCCGGATCCACGTCCACGAACACCGGCGTGGCGCCGACGGCGCTGATCGCTTCGGCGGTGGCGAAGAAGCTGAACGAACTGGTGATCACTTCGTCACCGGCACCGATGCCCAGGGCGCGCAGGGCCAGCACCAGGGCGTCGGTGCCGCTGTTGCAGCCGATGGCGTGCGCGACGTCGCAGGCGTCGGCGAAGGCGGCCTCGAAACCGCTGATGGTGGTCCCCCCGATGTACTGGCCGCTGCGCAGGACCTCCAGGACAGCATGATCGAGCGCGTCTCCCAGCTGGTGCAGTTGCTCGCTGAGACTGAAGGGGGGCACTTGCATGGCGGCAACATTAAGCCTGCGGTTCCGAACCAGGCCGACGGCACTTCCCCTGTTCAGCGGCCGTACCCGGGGCCAGCTTGGTGACGGCGGTGAGGACCGTGGATCTGCCGCCCTTGCTGCAGAGCGGATGGGGTCGCCGGGTAAGGATCATCGCCGTGATCGTGTTGCCTTTGCTGTGCCGCCCCTCTGCCCGCTGGTCCGCGGTCCGCTGGGAAGGCCCCTGCTGGGGTGGCCCCTGGCGGCGATCCTGCTGGCCGGCTGTGTGCCGGCCGAGCAGCGCCCGAGTGGCCGGGTGTACCCCCTGCCGCGGCACCAGCCCCACGATGGGCTGGCCGTGGTGACGCGGCCCGGCGGCAAGGGTCTGCACATCTGGATCGAGACCGACACCAGCCGTCCCGGCGTCTGCCGGCCCCGCTGGCTTCCCGATGCGGCCCGGCTTCAGGGGGGCAACGGGCCGGCCCCCACCAGCTTCGGGCTGGCCGCTCGGGAGGAGTTCTTCCAGGCCCAGGAGCGGGGGCCGGTGCGGCTGGCCCTGCGGCGCCAGGCGGAGGGCCTCTGTCGCCAGCGGGCCCCCGACAGCGTCTTTGTCTGGGAGCCGCCGCCCCGCACCGCTGCGCAGCACCGGCCACCGGTGCTGCCCCTGCTGGAGGAGCCCGACCTGCTCAGCGACCCGCGGGCGATCCGGCGGGCCGAAAAGCAGCTGCTGGGGCTGCCCCTCACCCCCGACGACCTGGAGGAACCGGAGGAGTCCCAGCACGGGGGTTCCTGACGCTTCAGGCCAGGGCCGCGGCGCCCACGTACCCCTCCGGCAGGAGGAGGGGCCAGAGTTCCGGGTTCCGGCCTGGCGGCCCGTCGGCAGGCGCTCCAGCGAACAGGCCCAGCCCCCTGGCCTTGAGGCCCGCCTCCAGCCGGCACCAGGCGGCCAGGAAGCTGTCGCCGCGCCGCCTTTCCGGCAGGCCCCGGATCCGTTCCGATTCCTCAGCTGGCAGATGGCGCCTGGCGATGGCCTCCCACTCCGGCACCGGCCGTCGCTGCTCCACATCCACCCCCACCGGCCGCTGGGGGTGAAAGCCCACAAGGATCAGATCCCCCGAATGGGACACGTTGAACTGGGGGGGACGTCTTCCCCAGCCCGGCCCCCCCGACGCCTGGGGGAGCAGCTCCGGCTTGCCATGGGGCCCCGCTCCCAGCACCAGATCGGCGGGATCGCACCCCAGCCACCCGCCAAGCAGCAACCGCAGCGCCCCCCGACCGAGCAGGAACCGCTCGCCATCCTCCTGGCGCCGCAGCCGACGCAGGCGTTGCCGTTCGTCTGGATTCAGCAGCTCCCCCAGGGGTGCCACCAGCGCCTGGACCTGCGGCTTCCGTCGATCCAGCAGCACCAGCAGCGGGGCAGCGGCGGGTGCGGTTCCGGGCCAGGGCGGCAGCGCCAGGTCACCGCCGGGGTCAGGCCAGGGCAGGGGAGGAATCGCCATGTGTACGGGAGAATCGCCGGATTGCATCCCCTCGCCCTCCGGCGCCCTGCTCCCCATGCTCCTTGATCTGCGCGGCAAGAAGGCCCTCGTCACCGGCATCGCCAACAACCGCTCGATCGCCTGGGGCATCGCCCAGCAGCTGGCCGCGGCGGGCTGCGAACTGGGCATCACCTACCTGCCGGACGACCGGGGCCGCTTCGAGGGCAAGGTGCGGGAGCTCACCGCACCCCTGAACCCCACCCTGTTCGAGCCCCTGGATGTGCAGAAACCAGCCCAGATCGAGGCCCTGTTCCAGCGCATCGCCGAGCAGTGGGGGACGCTGGATGTGCTGATCCACTGCCTGGCCTTCGCCGGCAAGGACGAGCTGGTGGGGGATTTCAGTGCCATCAGTCCGGAGGGATTCGCCCGGGCGCTGGAGGTGAGCGCCTACTCCCTGGCGCCGCTGTGCCGCCACGCCAAGCCCCTGTTCAGCCAGGGGGCCAGCGTGATCACCCTGAGCTACCTGGGCGCCGAGCGGGCGATCCCCAACTACAACGTGATGGGGGTGGCCAAGGCGGCCCTGGAGGCCTCGGTGCGCTACCTGGCGGCGGAACTGGGCCCCGAGCAGCAGGTGCGGGTGAACGCCATCAGCGCCGGGCCGATCCGCACCCTGGCCAGCTCGGCCATCGGCGGCATCCTCGACATGATCCACAACGTCGAGGCGAAGGCCCCCCTGCGCCGCACCGTCACCCAGGACGAGGTGGGCGCCACCGCCGCCTTCCTGGCCAGTCCGCTGGCCAGTGGCATCACCGGCCAGGTGATCTACGTGGATGCGGGTTACTGCATCACGGGAATGTGAGGCGGTGACGCCAGCAAAGTTTCTTGCTGTTGGAAGATCTTTTGGTGGTACTGAAGCAACGAACGATCGTCAATAAGGGAATGGCTGGCCTGGGTAATCGCCTGCAGGCTCTGGGTTATTGCTGCGATCTTGCCAAGCGTCTAAACGCCACTCTGTGTGTGGATTGGACGCATAATTCTTGGAGTGATGCGTTCGAAAGCTATTTCCAGATGACTCGCGCGTCTGAATCGGCTTTTCTGGGGCCTGAAGGTGGCTGTGGCCGGGTGGTTCCAGCGCGGTATGCCAGCTGCATCACCGGAAACCCGTTGGCATCTGATGTGTTGGTGAAGGATGGATTCCTGACGACAGCCTCTGATCCACTCCAGGCTGGGCCCTGGGACACGTTTGTTGTTTGCCGTTATCTGTCGCGTTATGCCAATCGGATTTTCCGCGTCCTTCGGTTGAATGAGACTTTCAAGCAGGTCGTGATGGGTCAAATGAACGAGCTGAACCTGATCCCTGGCGCCGACGACTGCTGGCACATTCGGCACACGGATGCCTCAGGGGGAAGCCCTGACCAAAGCCTGAGAGCTATTGCCCGCCACCTGAGGGCTCGGAGGAAAGTCGTGATGACGGACAGCTTAGAAGTCGTCGAGATGTGCCGCAAGCCAAGCATCGTCTGTCCTTCCGTGATCCCGTCGATCAAGGACAGGGGTCGGGTTGGCGTTCATCATCTCGGCGAGGAACGGCTTCGTCAGCAGGGGCTTGTCAAGCAGGATGTCAATCGCTCTGTCGTGACCGATCTCATGATCGCTGGCCTGCCGCGTCACTTCTGGGGGACATGTCAGCGGCCAACCTTCAGCGACTTCATTTGTCGGGGCAGGATTGTATCCTGGTTTGTATGTGCAGTTCTGGGAAGGCGCTTGAATCTGGTTGCTTGGGGAAATGTTCGTTCGCTCTTTTCCTGCAACGATGCTACCTTAGTTCCAAGACGCGAAGGGGAAGGGTTTATGGGTGGATTCTTTCCTGAGCTGGCAGTTAGTTGTCCGCCATGAGCCAACAACATCCACGCCGCAGCGACGTGAAGTATGGAAGTCTTACCCATGTCCTGCTTTTCTGGTTTGGTGATGACTGGGGGGTTTTTGGCCGCACTTATGAACAGATTGCCTTGACCTTGAGTCGCCTCGACTCTGTCAAGCAGGTTCTTGTCGTCCTGCCCTCATCCAAAGGAGAAACTCTGGCGACCTCGAGGCAGGTCATTTCCGACAGGCTCACCGTCCTACGTCTGTACTGGCGGCCCCGTGGATCTTCATCCTTGCAGCTTCGGAGCCTTGGTTCGAGATTGAAACTTAGACTGGAGCACTTCCGCCTCAGAAGATTAATCAGATCCTACGGATTTCGAGAGAAAAATACGCTGCTCTGGTTGTTTCCAGCCCATCCTATTGTTGATGAGCTTGTGCGCCAGGTGCCTGCTGCAGCAAGAATCTCGCAGATTGTGGATGACTTTACATTGGTGGATAAAAATGATTGGTACTATCCCTTTGCCATTGACCAATATCCGCGTCTTGGCTCGATGTTTGATTTGATCGTCGTCACGTCGAAGGCGAATGAAGAGAAGTTTTCGGTTCAGGCGCCCTGCGTCCGAATCGATCAAGCCGTTGACGCCTCCTTCCTGGCTGATCCCTCCGATTTTCGACCTTGCGGCCCGCAGCCGGTATTGGGTTATGTCGGCACATTCTGGGACCGCACCAACATCGATCTGCTCCTCAGGATCGCCCGGGAGCGCCCTCACTGCAGACTTTTATTGGTGGGTCCGGAATTGAATCGTCGGCTTTCTGACTCAGGACTGCTTGGGCTCGGAAACGTCGAGTGGGTGGGAAGTGTCCCCAATGACCAGGTGCCTCAGCAGCTGAAGCGTATGAACCTCTGCCTCATCCCCCACCTCGATACGCCTTTCTCCAGATCCATGAGTCCGTTGAAACTCTTTCAATACATTGCCAGTGGCAAGCCAGTGGTGTCGTCTGCGGTGGAAGGGCTGGAGCTGGCCAGTCATCTGATCCGGATCGAAGGGGATCCCGGCTCTTTTCTTGAGGCCATCGATGAAGAGCTGGCTGCGGATGCGCTGGAGAAGTTCCTTGAACGGGTGGCCTTTGCCAAGGCCCAGACCTGGGAGAGCAGGGTGAATCGGATTCTTTCAAAACTGGATGAAGTCTTGGGACCGGAATTGGCTTAATGCCGATCCCCTGTGGTCCACAGAGCAACGAACTGCTTACATCTGCCGCATCGCCATCACGGCGCCCATCCACTCAATGCTGGTGGTGTGCAGGTTGTAGTAGGCCGCCTCCACCTGCAGCTGTCCGGATCGCATCCGGTCGGTGAGCATCACGCTGGAATCGACGAGGTTGCGGGCGGCATTGAGGGTGTGGTGGCGGCAGGCCTCCTCCAGGTTGTGTTCGCCGCCGAGGCTGAACAGCTCCATGCGCAGCTGGCCCACCACCTGGGCCAGGCTCGGCGTCAGGCTGAGCTCCCGGTCGAAGGCCGCCGCCACCGCGCCGCAGGCGGCATGGCCCAGCACCACGATCACCGGCACCCCCAGGTGGCTGACGGCGTATTCCAGGGAGGCAATCGCGGCCACCGTGCTCATCGTGCCGGCGTTGCGCACCACGAAGAGATCGCCGAAGCCGGTGTCGACCAGCAGCTCCACCGGCACCCGGGAATCGGCGCAGCCCAGCACGGCTGCCACGGGGCTCTGGCCGGCTTCCACCTCCAGCATCCGCAGGCGATCGCTGTGGGGGTGGAGCGAATGGCCGTCGAGAAAGCGCTGGTGACCGGCGCGCAGCTGGTCGAGGACGGCAATGGGACAGGTCGGCATAGGGCCCACACCACCATCCCCGGCGGTCCCATGCCGTAGCGCTCCACACCATGGGCGCGTCCGATCGTCAGGGCGTGGCCGCCAGGGCTTTGGCATGATTCGGATCAGGCCCGTCGCCTTAGCCCGCGTGACCATCAGCACTTCGCGAACCGGCCCACCGCGTACCGGCGAGATCCATCGCGTCACCGGCGAGACGGACGTTCATGTCGCGCTTGATCTGGATGGCACTGGCCGTTGCCAGGTGGCCACCGGCGTCCCCTTTCTCGACCACATGCTCCACCAGCTCGCCAGCCATGGCCTGCTCGATCTGGAGATCACCGCCAGGGGCGACACCCACATCGACGACCACCACACCAACGAGGACGTGGGGATTGCGCTGGGGCAGGCCCTTGCCCAGGCCCTGGCGGACCGGCGCGGCATCCGGCGGTTCGGCCACTTCCTGGCTCCCCTGGATGAGGCCCTGGTTCAGGTGGCGCTCGACTGCTCCGGCAGGCCCCACCTCAGCTACGACCTGGCCATCCCCGCCCAGCGCATCGGCACCTACGACACCGAACTGGTGCGGGAGTTCTTCGTGGCGGTGGCCAACAACGCTGGCCTCACCCTCCACATCCGCCAGCTGGCTGGGGTGAACTCCCACCACATCGTCGAGGCCTGCTTCAAGGCGTTTTCCCGCGCCCTTGATCAGGCGGTGGAGATCGATCCCCGCCGCGGCGGTGCGGTGCCCAGCAGCAAGGGCGTGCTGGAGCGGGCCGGGACTGGAGGCAATCCGGCTGGTGGCGACTAGCATTCTGCGATGCGTCCTGACCCCATGCGACCTTTCCTTGTGCTTGTGGCCGGCTTCGCCGCCACCATCGCCGCGGCTGCTCCGGCGCAGGCTGCCGATTGCCTCCCGACAGTCGCCGAGTCAGCCCCCTGTGCGGTTTCCCAGCCCCCCTGCCCGCCGGTGGAGCTGCCCTGCGAGGCGTGAGGTCGGGACGGGCGCCCACGCCTTCATACTCCGTTACGTGATAATCGGATCAGCGCCCGGCGCTGTTCTTCCTGTGGGCTGACCCGATGACCGTTGCTTCCCCTGCTGGCGCGGCTTCGCCTGCCTACGACCGTTCCGACTGGGCCAGTTCCTTCGGCAATGTCAGCCAGGAGCTCACTGATGTGCCCTTGGCGGCCACCCGGGGCAGCATCCCGGCAGAGCTGAACGGCACCCTCTATCGCAACGGACCCGGCCGACTGGAACGGGGGGGGCACTGGGTCCATCACCCCTTCGACGGCGACGGGATGATCACCGCCCTGCGGTTCACTGCCGGCGGCGCCCAGCTCAGCAACCGCTTCGTGCGCACCGAGGGCTGGTTGGCCGAGGAGAAGGCCGGCACCTATCTGTACCGGGGGGTGTTCGGCACACCCAAGCCGGGTGGGGTCCTGGCCAATGCCTTCGACCTTCGGCTCAAGAACATCGCCAACACCCATGTGGTGCGGCTTGGCGACCAGCTGCTCGCGCTCTGGGAAGCCAGCTCCCCCCATGCGTTGGATCCGCTCAGCCTCGAGACGCGGGGCCTGAGCCTGCTGGGTGGGGTCCTCAAGCCGGGTGAGGCCTTCAGTGCTCACCCCCGCTTCGACCCCGGCCACCACGGTGCCACCCGGATGGTCACCTTCGGCGTCAAGGCCGGACC
>NZ_JAGQBG010000016.1 GCF_024345515.1 Cyanobium sp. N5-Cardenillas | reverse complement strand
GACCACGGGGTGACCTGGGGCCGGCGATCCATCTCCATCGGGATGGTGCCTGGATCACTCACCAGTGTATCCAGAAGGCCGCTATCTTTCTGCAGCTTTTTTTCACCCCAGCTCACCGTATCCCGGCGTCCGAACAGACGGCTCCAGAGCGACATGACGCAGGTCAGTTCAGGCAGCGGGATTGTAATAGCGTTAACGGATGGAACTGTTGCTGATCCATCAGAACCATCCCGGCCAGTTTCGTGATCTGACCCCCGCCCTCGAACGCCGCGGCCACCGCGTTCTCGGTCTGGGTGCCACCCCCCGCGGCCAGCGGCTCGACTACGCCTGGCAGGCGCCGGCCCTGCCGGCGGGGTTGGTGGACCCCCTGCTGGAGACCAACCTGCACCGGGCCGGGCGCGTCCAGGAGCGCTGCCTGGAGCTGCGCGGGCAGGGCTACCGCCCGGAGGCCGTGCTGGCCCACAGCGGCTGGGGGGAATGTCTCTACCTGCGCGACATCTGGCCCGAGGCGGTGCTGATCGCCTACCCCGAGCTCTATGCCGCGCCGCTTCTGCTCGGCTACGGCTTCGATGCCGACCTGGGCGAACCCTCTCCCGCCCTGCGGGCCCAGTGGCGCCGCGGCAACCTGATGGGTCTGGCGGCGATCGCCGACGCCGACGCCTGCGTGGTGCCCACCCGCTTCGCCCGCGACACCTTCCCCCCCCACCTGCGCAGCCGTTTCCACGTGCTGCACGAGGGCATCGCCCTGCCGCCCGCCGCCACCGGGAGCACCAGCCTGCGGCTGGAGGGCGGCCCCACCCTGGTGAAGGGCGATCCGGTGATCACCTTCGCCAGCCGCAACCTCGAACCCCTGCGGGGCTTCCGCAGCTTCCTGCGGGCCCTGCCGGCCGTCCTCGCCGCCCGGCCGGACGCCCGGGCCGTGATCGTGGGGGGCACCGGCAGCGGCTACGGCGCCCCCTCCTCCCATCCCGAAGGCCACAAGGGCGAACTGCTGGCCCTGCTCGGCCACCGGCTGCCCCTGGAGCGTGTCCATATCCTGCCGCCCCTGGGGCACCGCGAACTGCTGGCCCTGTTCCGCCTCAGCGCCGTCCACGTCCACCTCAGCTATCCCTACGCCCTCTCCTGGAGCCTGCTGGAGGCGATGGCCTCCGGCGCCCTGGTGGTGGGCTCCGACAACCCACCGCTGAACGAGGTGATCCAGAACGGCCACAACGGGCTGCTGGTGCCGTTCAACGACAGCGAACGCCTGGCCGAAACCCTGCTGGCGGTGCTGGCCGATCCGCCCGCCTTCGCCGCCATGGCCGACGCCGGCCGCGCCAGCGTCGCCGCCCGCTACGAGGTGAACCGGGCCGCCGAGGCCTTTGAAGCGCTGATCTGCAGCCTGCGGCTGCTGCGCTGAAGGGCCCGCAGCACCGCCTCCACCACCGGCCGCCAGTCGCGGTCGTCGGACTGGCGGAACAGGCGCAGACTCGGGTACCAGGGGCTGTCGTCCCGCTGCCGCAGCCAGCGGGGGTCGGCGCTGAAGGGCAGCAGCACCCAGGCCGGATGGCCCATGGCGCCAGCCAGATGGGCCATGGCCGTGTCCACCGTGATCACCAGGTCGGTGCCGGCCAGCACCCGTGCCGTAGCCAGAAAATCACCCGTTGGGTCGATGGCCCCGGCGAACAGGTGGCCCACGGGCTCCGCCAGCTGCCGGTCCTCCCCCTGCTGCAGCAGCACCGGCTCGCAGCCCAGGGCCACCACCCCTTCCACCAGCCGCACCAGGGCGGCGCCCGGCAGGCTGCGCTTGCGGTATTCCCGGCGGGTGAAGCCATCACTGAGCTTGCGGCCGCTGGCCCAGGTGAGCCCGATCCGCGGCGGCCGGCCGTAGCCATCGGCAGACGCCGCGGGGTCCAGGCCCCGCAGGTAGGTGCCCCGCCCATCCGGCCCCGGCGGCTGGGGGCAGGGGGCCCCGCCCAGCGCCGCCGGCAGCGACAGCAGGCTCACCAGGCTGTCGCCATGGGAGTCGGCCCGCTCCCGCACCTCCGGTGGCTGGGGCAACCAGGCCAGACCCACCTGCAGCAGCGCCACCAGCGACGGCTCCACCTCCAGCACCACCTGCTGGCCCCGGGCCGCGGCCTGCTCCATCAGGGGGGGGATCCAGCGCAGGTACTGCAGGCCATCCCCCAGGCCCTGCTCGGTGCGCACGTGCAAGCGCCGCGACCGGGTCACCACGGCCCCCACCCCCCCCTCGGGACCAGGGGCATGGCTGGCGAGTTCGAAACGGCGTTCGGCCAGGGCGTAGGCCTCCCCGTAGGCCTCCAGGCCGATTAGCACCGAGGCGTGGTTGCAGGCCACTTCCGGCCCATCGTCCAGCTGGCGGCTGGCCCGGAAGGCGCGGTCGGCCGCCTCGAAGCGGTTGAGATCCCGCAGGCTGTTGCCGAGGCCCATGAGGGGGGCGGGGCTGGACGGCAGCTGCAGAGACGCCCGCCGGTAGAGCGCCAGGGCCTCCTCCGGCTGATCCGAGAGCCAGAGGGCATTGGCGGCCCGCAGGATCAGCGTCACATGCGCGGCATGCGTCTTAACCAGTTCCTGGTAAATACAGGCGGCTTCGCACCACTCCTGCCGGCTCTCCGCCTCCTCCGCTTCCTGAAGCACCAGCTCGAATTCGGAATCGCCTGAAAGCACTGGCATGACAGGAATGGTGACCCAGAACTAGCGCTGCGGCAATGAATGAGCCGCTGAACGTTCGCCTGAGGATCGGCTTGCGGCGGCCAAGGCGCTACACAGCCGTCGTTAGGATTTGCCTACTGAAAGTGAGTTGTTCAAGAGGACGACTTGAAAACGTTACACGGGATACATGCTGATTCCATCGCCTCCCCATAGGCTTCAGGCCAACGAATAACCGGCATTTTTTCGAAATGGCTTCCTCCGATACCCTTTCGATCTTCGTGCCGGATCCCGGCGAGACGATCACCCAGACCACCACATCCGGCGCCACGGTCCTCACCGGCCTGAACGGCGACACCGTCAACTCACGCATCTTCCCCAACCAGGGTCGCAACATCAGCGATGTGGGCATCCAGGAGCCTTCCGCTGGTGACACGCGCACCACGTTCTCGGGTGCCTCCAAGGACACTTCCTACATCGGCAATGCCGACGACAACACCGTCACCTTCCTCGGCAACGCCAGAAACACCACCATCAGCACAGGCGCCGGCGATGACACCCTGATCGCCACCGACATCACCAAAGGCACGATCTCCCTCGGCCCCGGCGATAACACCGCCATCACCGGTGCCCTCAAGGACACCACCATCACCGCCGGCAATGGTGCCGACAGTTTCACCATCACCGACAAGGCCGATTCCGTCAGGATCAGCGCTGGCGCCGGTGATGACACCCTGATCTTCGGCGGCAAGGTCAGCGATTCCACCTTCCTGCTGGGCCAGGGAGCCGACGTTCTCGACTTCTCCGCCAAGGTGCAGAACACCTGGATCGACCTCGGCAACGACACCGCCGTCGACCAGGTCTTCTTCAACGTCAGGAGTGATCTCGGCACCGGCACCCAGATCTTCGGCGCCGGCGACGGCGATCTGCTGATCATCGGCGGTGAGGAATACGCCTCCGATTACACCCAGACGGCCTTCATCTCGACCCAGGGCGACTCGATCACCTTCGGCTGATGACCCCAGCCACCGGTGGCCCGCTTGGAACAGAACCGCTTCGCCCGTAACTACATCACGTGTATCGAGAAGGGGGACCTTGAGGCGGCAAAGTCCCTCCTCTTCCTCTGGACCAGGACCTACTTCCTCTCCCTGCCTGCCGCCCCCAACCGCCGCGACCTCACCAATCCCGACCTCTGGGGCTGCCTGGCCCAGTACGCCTCCCTCAGCGGCGATCGCTCCCCGGTGGACGACTTCTGGCAGCGGCTGGATGGGGTCTGCCCCCGCACCTGCACACCGACGGCCATACCCCTGCTCGGCGTTCCGATCCTCAACCGGCCCGATCTGCTGCTGCGGCTGCTCGACAGCCTCGACCACCCCGTCGAGACCCTCGCCATCGTCGACAACAGCATCGCCTCCGGCCTCGCCGACACGGCCGCCCTCAGCCGGCTGCTGGCCCAGCTGGAGCGGGAGCCCCCCGCCGGCATCGGCCGGGTGCGGGTGGCGCGGCCCTTCGCCAACCAGGGTGTCGCCTCCAGCTGGAACGCGATCCTCACCGCCTTTCCGGAGGCGCCCTTCGCCCTGCTGGTCAACAACGATGTGGTCTTCGCCCCCGGCGTGCTGGCCCAGGTGATCGAACGGGTCGATCCCTCCCTCCCCCAGTTCGTGCCGTTGCTGCCGGCCCCCCAGGAGTTCTCCGCCTTCGCCATCACGCCCGCCGCCTGGGACCGGGTGGGCCTTTTCGATGCCAACTTCCACCCGGCCTACTGCGAGGACCTCGACTACGCCGAGCGCCTGCGCGCCTGCGGCGCGGTCGAGTGGATCACCCCCGACGACCTCCAGAGCCTGCAGCTGCGGGCCAACCCCACGGCGAGCGCCACCATCGCCAGTGACCCCCGGCTGGAGGCCTGCAACCGCACCACCTTCCTGCTCAACAGCCTCTGGCTGCACAGCCAGAGGCGGCTGGAGCAGCCCCACCGCGGCACCTGGATGCGGCGCTGGCTGAGCCAGTGGGTGCTGGAGCAGGCCCCTCCCCTGGCCAACCAGGCCCCCCTTGACGCGGTGCCCGGATGAACCTGCCCGTCCGTCGCCAGCCCTCGCGTCCAACGCCGCTGGACGACGCGCCCCTCGGCTGGCCGATCGGCGGCGGCCTGGTGCTGCTGCTGGTGGTCACGCTGGTGGTGGGGCTGCAGCTCGGCGCCCTGCCCTGGCGCTTCCGCAAACAGATGTGGCAGCTCCAGGGGGCCCTGGCCGGGGGCGCCGTGGGGCTGGTGGTGGGCATCGCCATCGGCCGCCGCCGGTCGCCATGAACACCCTGCCCCGCCTGATGCGCCGGTTCCAGGACGAGGACCTCGGCCCCCGGCCCCGGATCGTGGTGCTCGGGGCCCCCAAGCTGGGCAACTACGTGGTGCTGCAACCGCTGCTGCGGGGGCTGCGCCGCAAGTACCCCGGCGCCCGGCTCACCTATGTGGGCAGCCAGCGCACCAAGGAGCTGGAGCGGCTCAACCCCTGGATCGATGCCAGCCTGCCGCTGGCGGAGCAGGGCCCGGCGGCTCTGCCGGCCCTGGCGCAGTGGCGGCGAACCATGGCGGCCCGGGGCCAGGGCGACGGGGTGGATCTGGTGATCAACGCCGACGGCCACAGCCCCCACACCGCCGCCTGGGCCCAGGCCCTGGCCCCCCGCTTCGTGGTGGGAGCGGCACCGATCCCTACGGGCAACCACCCCCTGCAGGCCCTGGCCCTCGATCCCCACTGGGCCAGCCCCGCCCTGGTGCAGCGCTACTCCGGCTGGATCGCCAGCAACAGCATCCGCGAACTGCACTGCCGCGTCGCCTGGGTGCACACCGACTTCGAACGGGTGGAGCTCCCCTGGGAACCCGCACCACCGGGGCTGCCACCGGTGCTGATCGCCGTGAACGGTGAGCGTGCCGCCAAGCTCTGGCCCCTGGAGCACTGGCTGGCCCTGCTGGAGCGCCTGCGCCGGGAGATGGGCCTGGCGGCCGGGGCCATCGGCCTGATCGGCGGCCCTCCCCCCGCCGAGCCGCGCCAGGCCGGCGACCGGCTCGAGCGGGCCCTGCTGGCCCGCGGCGGCCTGCGGGACCTGCGCGGGCGGCTGAGCCTGCCGGTGCTGGTGGGGGCCCTGGCCCGCAGCCGGCTCTGCATCGCCGTCGATTCCGGCCCCCTGCATCTGGCCGCAGCCGCCGGATGCCCCACCGTGGCCCTGTTCGGCACCGACGCCGACGGCATCGGTGCCAGCCCCCGGGATCTCTGGGCCCCCCGGGCCGAGCACGTCTGGATCAGCCACAGCCGGCACCGCTGCAACGGCTGCCAGCAGCTGCGCTTCGAGAACCCCGCCTGCCCCCTGGAGCCCCACGCCTGCATGGACGGGCTGCCGCCCGAGGCGGTCTGGCCCCTGGTGCAGCGGGCCTGGCAGCAGGGCGGTCAGCGCTCCTGAGGAGCCTCCGGCTCAGGCTGCTTGCCCGCCATCAGCGTTTCAATCTTGCGGATCCGCTGCAGGGTGGTCTGCCACACCTCCAGCTGGAAGGCCCGCTGGCGATCGCCGGCCGCCACCGCTCCGCGGCACTCCTCCACCAGCGCTTCGAGATCCTCACGGCGCTCGAAGGCCTCCCAGAGCTGGCGCTCGATCCGGGCCCGCTCGATGAAGTTCCAGCGCTGCAGCCACGACATGGGAAGGGATCGTTGTCGCCCCAGTTAAGCCAGCGCCGCCGGCGTCCGGAGATGGGACACTGGGACGCCATCCATCCCGCCGGGGCCAGCCTGTGAAAGCCATCGCCGTGCTGGGCTCCACCGGGTCGATCGGCACCCAGACCCTGGAGATCGCCGAGGAGTTCCCCGATCGCTTCCAGGTGGTGGCCCTCACCGCCGGCCGCAACCTCGATCTGCTGGTGGAGCAGATCATCCGCCACCAGCCGGAGCTGGTGGCCCTGGCCGAGGCCGACCGGGTCGCCGAGCTGGCCAGCCGCCTGGCGGCCCTCGAACCGGAACGGCGTCCCGCCCGCCTGCCCGAGCTGGTGGGGGGTCCCGAGGGCCTCTGCACCGCCGCCGCCTGGCCCAGCGCCGATCTGGTGGTCACCGGCATCGTCGGCTGCGCCGGCCTGCTGCCCACCCTGGCGGCGATCCGCTCCGGCAAGGACCTGGCCCTGGCCAACAAGGAAACCCTGATCGCCGCCGGCCCGGTGGTGCTGCCCGAGCTGCAGCGCAGCGGCAGCCGTCTGCTGCCCGCCGACTCGGAGCATTCGGCCCTGTTCCAGTGCCTCCAGGGCACCCCCTGGGCCGACACCGCCCGCCTCTCCACCGGCGTGCCGACCCCGGGCCTGCGGCGGATCCAGCTCACCGCCTCCGGCGGCGCCTTCCGCGACTGGCCCGCCGCCGACCTGGCCAAGGCCACCGTGGCCGATGCCACCAGCCACCCCAACTGGAGCATGGGGCGCAAGATCACGGTGGATTCGGCCACCTTGATGAACAAGGGGCTGGAGGTGATCGAGGCCCACTACCTGTTCGGCCTCGACTACGACCACATCGAGATCGTGATCCACCCCCAGAGCATCATCCACTCGATGGTGGAGCTGGCCGATTCCTCGGTGCTGGCCCAGCTGGGCTGGCCCGACATGAAACTGCCCCTGCTGTACTGCCTCAGCTGGCCGGAGCGGCTGGAGACCCCCTGGCGCCGCCTCGATCTCACTGCCGTGGGCCAGCTCACCTTCCGCGCCCCCGACCGGGAGAAATACCCCTGCATGGCGCTGGCCTACGCCGCCGGCCGGGCCGGCGGCACCATGCCCGCCGTGCTCAATGCCGCCAATGAACAGGCCGTGGCCCTGTTCCTGGAGGAGGCGATCCCGTTCCTGGCCATCCCCGAGCTGATCGAGCGGGTCTGCGACCGCCACCGCGTCGACCACCACGGCACCCCCTCCCTCGACGACGTGCTGGCGGTGGACGGCTGGGCCCGCCAGGCCACCCGCGAGGCGGCGGTGGCGCTCAGCCGCCAGGCGCCGGCGCCGCTGCCGGCGTGAGCGGCGTCCAGCACCACCTGCTGCTCTGTGCCACGCCCTCCAAGGCACTCTGCGGCGACCCGGCCGTCGGTGCGGCCAGCTGGGACCGGCTCAAGCAGCTGGTGCGGGAGCTGGGGCTGGAGGAGCCCGGCCGGCCCCAGGGGGTGGTGCTGCGCACCAAGGCCGATTGCCTGCGCATCTGCTGCGAGGGCCCGGTGCTGCTGATCTGGCCGGAGGGCCTCACCTACGGCGGCGTCACCCCCGAGCGGATCGAGCGCATCGTGCACCAGCACGTGATCGGCGGCGTGCCGATCGAGGAGTGGATCGTGCGCCGCACCCCCTTCAGCCACCCCCTTCCCCCCGGCTGAGGCGCC
Source organism: Cyanobium sp. N5-Cardenillas (assembly GCF_024345515.1). GTDB lineage: Bacteria > Cyanobacteriota > Cyanobacteriia > PCC-6307 > Cyanobiaceae > Cyanobium. Next base: position 16,648 of record NZ_JAGQBG010000016.1, on the reverse strand, counting down.
GCAACCAGGCCACCACCAGCCGATCGGCCCAGCAGGCCGGCCCGTCGCCGGGGGCATGGAAGCCGTTGTGGCCGCCATGGGGTGTGATCACCACCGAGGGGACCGATCCCGCACCCGCCCCGGCACGACCGGGGAGGGCCGCCGCCAGCTGCCTCAGCGGACCCACCGGCACCCAGGGGTCGTCGCCGGCATGGAGCAGCAGCGTGGGGGGCAGGGGGAGGCCTTCGAGCAGGGAGGACAGGGGGCTGGCGGCCGTGTAGTAGGCGCCCACCGAGGCGAAACCCCAGCGCGGCGCGGTGATGGCCGCATCGAAGCCCCGGATCGTGCGGGCACGCCTCGGCCCCAGCAGGGCCTTGCGCTCTGTCTCCCGGAGACCACCCGGATCGGCCAGGGTCTGCTCCCGCAGGCGCTGCATCAGCCAGCGCTGGTACACCCGGTTGCGGCGTCGCTCGAACTGGACGGCGCAGACCCCCAGATCGAGGGGACTGCTGACGGAGACCAGGCCATCGAAGTCGAGACCGGCCAGACCAGCGTTGAGCAACACCGTGCCCCCCAGGGAAATGCCGGCGCCGTAGAGCGGCCGGCCGGCGGCCAGCTGCCGGGCCCGGGCCACGGCCGGCCGCAGGTCGTCGTTGCAGAGGGCGCAGTAGGTGCCCTTGGCGAGGGGTCGGCCGCGGCCGGCCCCCCGCAGGTTGAGGCGCAGCACGGCGAAGCCCTCGGCGGCCAGGGCCAGGGCCAGGCGCCGCGGTCCGGGGCCATCGCTGGAGCCCCCCAGCCCGTGCAGCACCAGCACCAGGCCGATCGGCGCTCCGCCGTCGGGACGGTCCAGCAATCCCACCAGCTGGTTGCCGTCCGCCAGGGGGATCGGCAGCGCCTCGGCGCGATCGGGGGGGAAGCGCTGGGGGCGCAGGGTGTCCCGCAGGGTCTGCAGATCGCCGCCGATCCAGGGGGAGCGCTGGCGAAAGGGGGGCAGGCCGAGACGGTCGGGAAGTTGGCTCACAGGCCCGGCCCCACCCTCAGGCCGCCACCTTCACCTTGCCCACGCCCATGGAGCGAAGCTCGCTCAGCAGGCCGTTGAGCACCGCCTTGGCATCCCCGAACACCATGGCGGTCTGGGGCATCTCGAACAGGGCGTTGTTGATGCCCGCATAGCCCGACCCGAGGCTGCGCTTGACGACGAACACCTGGCGGGCCTGGTCCACCTCCAGCACGGGCAAGCCGTACAGGGGGCTGGTGGGGTCGTTCTTTGCCTGGGGGTTCACCACATCGTTGGCCCCCAGCACGATCACCACGTCGGTGCGGGGGAACTCGGGATTGACCAGGTCCATCTCCAGCAGCTGCTCGTAGGGCACGTCGGCCTCGGCCAGCAGCACGTTCATGTGGCCGGGCATGCGCCCCGCCACCGGATGGATGGCGTAGCTCACCTGCACCCCATGGCTCTCGAGCAGCTTGGCCAGCTCCCGCAGGGAATGCTGGGCCTGGGCCACCGCCAGGCCATAGCCCGGCACGAACACCACCCGCTCGGCCTGCTCCAGGGCCATGGCGCATTCCTCGGCGCTGCAGCTGGTGATGCGGGTGTAGCCGGCCTCGCTGCCGCCACCGCCCACGGCGCCGGCGCTGGCCCCGAGGGCACCGCCGAAGAGCACCGACACCAGGGAACGGTTCATGGCGGTGCACATCACCTGGGTGAGGATCAGGCCCGCCGCCCCCACCATGGCGCCGGCCACGATCAGCAGCTGGCTGCCCACCACGAAGCCCGCCGCCGCCGCCGCCACCCCGGAATAGGAGTTGAGCAGGGAGATGACCACCGGCATGTCGGCGCCGCCGATGGGCAGGGTGACGCCGATGCCCAGCAGGGTGGAGCCCCCCATCAGCAGCCATAGGGGCAGGCCGGAGGGATCGCCTGGCAGCAGCAGGGCCGACACGAGGCAGAGCACCGCCAGGGAGATGTTGACCCCGTGGCGAAGGCGGCTCTGGGTCCAGCCGGGGGTGTCCAGCCAGCCCTGGAGCTTGGCCATGGCCACGATCGAGCCGCTGAAGGTGATGGCGCCGACGAACACCGACACCGCGATCGACACCAGGGCGACGATGTCGGCATCACCGGTGTCGAAGATGGCCACCCCCATGGCCACGAGCAGGGAGGCCATGCCACCGCAGCCGTTGAACAGGGCCACCGTTTCCGGCATCGCGGTCATCGGCACCCGGCGGGCCGTGACCAGACCGGCCAGGCCTCCGGCGGCACTGCCGGCGGCGATCCAGAGCCAGGCGATCGGATCGGGCCGGATCTGGATCAGCAGGCCGACGACGGCCAGGCCCATGGCCAGGGCTGCCAGGCCATTGGCCCCGCGGGCCGAGCTCACCTTCGAGAGCCCCTTGATGCCGAGGGCCAGCAGGAGCACGGCCGCCAGATCGATGGCGGCGGCAAACGCATCCATGGAGAACGTCATCGGCTGTCACCCTTGCGGCGGAACATGGCGAGCATGCGATCGGTGACCAGGAAGCCGCCGATCACGTTGTAGAGGGCGAAGCCCAGGGAAAGGGCTCCGATCACCAGCAGGGCCGTGTTGTCCCCGGCCTGCTGGATGAGGGTGAGGGACGCCAGCACGGTGATGCCGCTGATGGCGTTGGCCCCCGACATCAGAGGGGTGTGCAGGGTGGGGGGCACCTTGCCGATCAATTCCAGCCCCAGCAGGCTGCCCAGCAGGAGCACCCAGAGGGACTGCGTCAGAACGCTCATGAACGGGCTCCGATGGGGGACAGGCCGGCGGGCTCGACGATGTCGTCGCGGCGGCAGGCGCCGGCATGGGTGAGCAGACAGCCATCCAGGATCGGATCCTCCGGATCCAGCCGGAAGCCGTCCTCGCCCAGCACGTGCTCAATGAGGGTGGCGATGTTGCGGGCGTAAAGGGCGCTGGCGTGGTTGGGAACGGTGCTGGGCAGGGCGTCGGCCCCGATCAGCAGCACCCCCCGGCGCTCCACCGTGGCCCCGGGGATCGTGCCGAAGCAGTTGCCGCCCTGGGCCACGGCCAGATCGACCACCACCGCCCCGGGCCGCATGCCGTCGAGCATCGCTTCGCTGATCAGGCGGGGTGCCGGCCGGCCGGGCACCAGGGCGGTGCAGATCACCATGTCGGCCAGGGCCAGCTGGTCGGCCAGCTGCTGGCGCTGGGCCGCCAGGAAGGCCTCGCTGGCCTGGCGGGCGTAGCCGCCCAGCTCGGCGGGGGCCTCCTCCAGCTGGGGCGGGTCGATGAAGCGGCCCCCCAGGGATTCCACCTGCTCCTTCACCGCCGGCCGCACGTCAGAGACGTACACCACACCCCCGAGGCGGCGGGCCGTGGCCAGGGCCTGCAGGCCGGCGACTCCGGCCCCCAGGATCAGCACCCGGGAAGGCTGGATCGTGCCCGCCGCCGTCATCAGCATCGGCACGTAGCGATCGAGGGCGGCGGCCGCCAGCAGCACCGCCTTGTACCCAGCGATGTTGGCCTGGGAGGAGAGCACGTCCATCGACTGGGCCCGGGTGATCCGCGGCAGCAGCTCGAGGGCGACGGCGGAGGCCCGTCGGCCGTTGAGGGTCGCCACCAGGGCGGTGGCGCCGTAGGGGGCCAGCAGGCCCACCAGCAGGGCTTGCTCCCGCAGGCGGGCCAGATCCTCGCTCCGCGGGGGCTGCACACACAGCACCCCATCCACCCCTCCCCAGGCCTCGGGGTCCCCGTCCCACAGCTCGGCACCCACGGCGGCGTAGTCGGCGTCGAGGAAGCCGGCCGCCTGGCCCGCCCCCCGCTCCACCTGCAGGGTCGCCCCCTTGGCCACCAGCCGTCTGACCGTTTCAGGGGTCGCAGCGACCCTCCGCTCTCCGGGAGCCGTCTCCCTGGGAATCAGCAATTTGACCAACGCGGGGCCACAAACACTCCTTCCGCGATAGACAGACCCGCCGGTGACGGCAAGCCACCGGACGCCAATGTGCGGACACCCCCACCGGCCCCTGGCCAGCCCAGCAGAATCGGCCCATGGCGCCACTGTCCTTCGATCTGGGTCTGCGCCGCGATGGCGGCCCGCCGGGCGTCGCCATGACTCCCCGCGGCCCCGAGCCCCGGGCCTGGCAGCGCCGCCTGATCCAGCTGCTGCGGGCCCGGCTGGTGGCGGCGAGCCCCGGGGTTCAGGACGTGCTCCTGCACGCCGGTCCCGGCGCCGGCAAGACCCTGGGGGCCCTGCTCGCCTTCCAGCAGTTGCAACGGGAAGGACGGCTGGAGCGGTTCGTGGTCTTCTGCCACCGCAGCGCCATCGGCCGCCAGTGGATCGGCGCCGCCGCCCGCCTCGGCCTGGTGCTGCAGGAGTGGGACCCGGGGGGATCGCCCCTGGCGCCGACCGGCCAGGGCCTGCTGCTCAGCTACCAGGCGGCCGCCCTGCACCGCAGGCGCCTGGAGCGGGAGCTGGTCGGCCATCTCCATGGCCGCCGCTGGCTCGCGATCGGCGACGAGGTGCACCACCTGGGCCTCGATCCCCTTGAACCGGAGGCCACGGCCTGGGGGCACGCCTTCAGCAGCCTCAGCGACGGCGCCCAGCTGCGGCTGGGGCTCACCGGCACCCCCTTCCGCGCCGACAACCTGGGCTTCTGTTCCGGCCGCCGGATCCGGATGCACGACCAGGACGGCCCGGCCGAGCGCATCATTCCGGACCTCTGCGTCGAGCCCCGGGCCCTGATCGCCGCCGGTGACGTGCGGCCCCTGGAATTCCGCTTCCAGGACGGCTGGGTCGAACACGGCCGTCCGGAGGATGGGCGGGACCGCGAGATCTCCCCCCTGTCGGCGGAGCAGCGGGAGAGCTGGCGGGCCCGCAACCTGCGCCGGGCCATCCGCCCCGGGGATCGGGGCGGGATCGCCCTGCGGCTGCTGCTCCAGGCGCGCCGCCGCCTGGAGCGGGTACGGCTGGAGCATCCGGGGGCCGGCGGCCTGGTGGTGGCCCGCGACATCGTCCATGCCGGCAGCATCGCCGACCTGCTGACCAAGGAAGGGGACCGGGTGCACCTCGTCCACTCCCAGGATCCGGAAGCGGCCCAACGCCTGGCGGCGTTCCAGGCCGGGGAGGCCGACTGGCTGGTCAGCATCGACATGTGCGCCGAAGGCTTCGATGCCCCCCGGCTGCGGGTGGTGGCCTACCTGACCACCGTGGTCACCCGCAGCCGCTTCGTTCAGGCGATCACCCGGGCCGTGCGCATGGACGGGGATCGCTCCGGTCAGGAAACCATCCCGCGCCGTCCGTCCTACGTGTTCGCTCCGGCCGATCCCCTGCTGATCAGCTACGCCAGGGGCTGGACCGTGAGCGAGCCCTACGTGATCCGCCCACGCCCCCCGGAGATGGCCCCCGGAGGGGCCGGCTCCCCGGGGAGCGACCAACGCGTGCCGCTGCAGGCACTGGCAGATGATGCCGGACGGGTGCTCAGCGTCAGCGGGCCCGTGTTGCCGTCCTTTCGGCGTTGATTGGCTTAAAATGTGCCTCATTTGGCTTGTCGCCGCTGGTTTTCCTGCAACGATGTGACAACCAACACCGTCGAGGTGTCCACCAACCGCCAACGTGGGCACCACAGGACATCCACCGAGATCACCCCGATGGACAGGCCAACAGACGATTCAAGCGAACAGGACGGTCCTTCTGACGCCCCTCTCGATGCCGCTGTCCATCGTCGTGTGACCGTGGCGGTCTGCTGGGCCCTGGCCCGCCGGGCGGCCCTTGATGGCCGTGAGCTGTTCGAAGACAGCTACGCCATCAACGAGGAATTCCGTGAGTGGCTGCTCACCCTGGAGGACCACCCCGAACTGCTTCAGGCCAATGTCCTGATGGTGCCCCGGGATCTGCACCTCGGCCGCCGTCCGGAAACCGACGGTCTGCTGGAGATCTGAGCCCTGCCAGCCAGGCTCAGCGGCGCCTGGGCCCGCCGGGACGGTTGCCCCCCGGCCGCGGGCCGGTGGCGCCGGCATTGCGCTCCCGGTAGGTGATGCGGCCCCGGGTCAGGTCGTAGGGGCTGATCTCCACCAGCACCTTGTCCCCGGCCAGCAGCTTGATCCGGAACTTGGTGAGCTTGCCCGCCGCCCGGCAGAGGCATTGGTGACCGGCAGGCTGCTCGAGGGTGACGAGATAGAACCCGTTGCCCTGCTCCTTTTCGATCACACCGGACGTTTCGATCATGCGGGAAGGCTGGCTTGAGGAAAACAACAGAGTTTCAGCTTAAGCGCCGGCCGTGCCCGCTCCCCAGCCCGTCACACGGTGGCAAGAGCGGAGCGATAGGGTCAGCCGACCGAGCGCCCCTGGCCCCAACCCATGATCCTTCCTCCCATCTCGATGGATCTGGGCCTGCTGCTGATCTCGATCGGCGTGGTCAACCTCTGGCGGGCCCGGGAAAGCGCCTGACCCCGCTGGAGCAGTGACGACCACCCTGCTGCTCCACAAGCCCTACGGGGTGCTCAGCCAGTTCAGCCCGGAACCAGGCAGCCCATGGGGCACCCTGGCCGATCTGGTCGATCAACCGGGCGTCTATGCCGCCGGCCGCCTGGATGCGGACAGCGAGGGCCTGCTGGTGCTCACCGACGATGGGCGGCTACAAGCGAGGCTCACCGACCCGGCCCGTGGCCATTGGCGCCGGTATCTGGTGCAGGTGGAGGGTGTGATCACCCCGGCGGCCCTGGCCAGCCTCCGTCAGGGGGTGATGGTGCAGGGGCGACGCACCCTGCCGGCCCGGGCCCGGGCCGTGGCGGACCCCGCCCTGCCCGACAGGGATCCGCCGATCCGCCACCGGCTGCGGGTGCCCACCGCCTGGCTGGAACTGGAGTTGCGCGAGGGGCGGAACCGCCAGGTGCGGCGCATGACCGCGGCGGTGGGGCTGCCCACCCTGCGCCTGCTGCGCACGGCGATCGACCTGATGGACGGAGGCCCGCCCCTGGATCTGGTGGGCCTGGCCCCCGGCGCCTGGCGCGTCGTGAGCGCCAACGAGCGCCAACGCCTGACGGCGCTGCTCAGACCAGGGCGTCCTTCAGTTCCCTGACGGTCTGGAGCTGGCCGTAGTAGTAGTTCGCCCGGGCGCGGCGGTCGGGATCCTCAAGGCTGTCGAAGGCATCGAAGCCCAGGGAGGCCCAGAGCTCGTGGCCGCAGGCGCGGGTGAGCTCGGCGATGGCCTCCTCCTCCAGATTGGCCAGACGCCGCTGCAGGTTCTTGATCTGGGAAATCGCCATGGCCGCCGCCAAACGCAGCAATAGTACACACGAACTGGCACGCCGAGGCGCTCAGAACGGCAGCTTCTTCTTGGCTTCCTTGTCGAGGTCCGACTCCATCTCCCGCAGGCGCCGCAGGATCGTGTCGTAGTACTCCTTGAGGTAGTCCTCCAGAAGGGTGGTTTCGGCCGGATCGAGGCCGAAGGCGGCATAGCTGGCCTCCATCGGCGCCGTCAGGGGCTCACCGCCCCCCACCACCTCGGCGAAGGCGAGGCGCTCGGCCACGTTGAGGCTGGCTTCAAAGAACCCCGTGACCGACTGCATCAGCCGCAGCAGCACCGGCGGCACCCGGAACACCCGGGCCTCGCGGCCGCTGTAGCGCTCGCACAGCTGGGTGATCTCGCCGGTGGTCCAGCCCCGGGGACCCACCACCGGGAACGCCTGCCGGATCGTTTCGGGCCGTTCCAGGGCCGCCACGGCGAAACGGGCCACGTCCTGGGTGTTCATGTAGGCGATCGGCGTCGGTGCCCCGCTCACCCAGACGGTCTGACTCTCCAGCACCGGAATCGCGAACTGGCTGATCAGGCCCTGCATGAAGGCGACACCCCGCAGGATCGTGTAGTCGAGGTCAGACGCCTCCAGCCAAGCCTCGGTGCAGGCCTTGATGTCCATCAGCGGCACGGAGCGGTGCTTGGCCGCATCCAGCAGCGACATGAACACCAGCCGGCCCACACCGGCCCGTCGACAGGCAGCGAAGAGGTTCTGCTTGCCGTCCCAGTCGATCTCGTAGGCACTGCCGCCATCGGTGGCCCGGGCCGTGGCGGCATCGATCACCGCCTCCTGGCCCTCCAGGGCGTAGTCAAGGCTGGCGGGCTCCAGCAGGTCACCGCGGGTGAGATCACAGCCCCATTCCTGCAGGAAGGCAGCCTTGCGGGGCGAACGCACGACGCAGCGGACAGTGTGTCCGGCATCAAGGGCACGACGGGCGATCTGGCGACCGAGGGTTCCTGTTCCACCGACGACCAGAACCTTCATGGACCCCTGCAAAGGAAGCGGGCTGAGCCTAAGGGTGCGTCCGGCCCCAGCGCGGAGCCGGGGTTCGGCGCTCAGTCGTTCAGGAGCTTGAGCAGCAGGGCGCCGCCCGCCAGTCCGACGGGGATGAGCACCCAGAAGATGGCGGCGGTGCCGAAGATTTCAGAGGCCATGGCCCGGACAAGGGGGAACGGGCTACCTATCTAGCAGCCGTTGCGGCCACCAGCCCGCGTGCCGTGGCCACGATCAGGGGCCAGGGGGCCTCGCTGCGCAGCTGGCCGGCCATCACCCCGCTGGCCGCCGTGGCAAAACCTTCGGCCGTCAGTGCCCCCACCAGCTGGGCCAGTGGCGGGGGACCCTGGCCCAGCCGGCGGGCGATCGCGTCCACGGGCCAGCAGCGGGGGGTGGTGGCCGGGTCGTCCCGGAGCCGCTCCAGCCGCCGCCGGCCCGGGCGGTCGAGGTGGGCACCGCCGGCCTCGGCCTCCTGGAGCATGGTCGTGAGCGTGGCGGAATCCTGGAGGGGCCCGATCCACAGGGGGCCACTCACCGCCAGGGGCGGAACCTCGCCGGATGGCGCCCCGGGGCAGCCGCAGGGCCGCCACCGCCCCAGCCGCAGCAGGCTCTGCACCTGCTGTTCGCCGCAACCATGGCAGTGGGCCACCAGGCCGAGCTGGGCCTCCTCCCCGGCGGCGGGATGGCGCGCCAGTCGCACGGCGGTGCGGAACGCCCGTCCTTCGCTGAAGCTCAGCAGGGGGGTGATTCCGCGGCCCATCGCCCAGGCCGCCCGGGCCAGCAGCCCCAGCTGGAGACGCAGGGCGATCTCCCAGCTGGCGGGGTGGGCCCGGGCGGCAGCACCGAAACGGCGCACGGCGGCGCGGCGGTCATGGCCCGTGGCCGAGCGGCCGTCGGTGCTGGCCAGGTAGAGCACGCCGCCGAAGGCCACCGCCTCCAGGGCCAGGGGAACCAGGGCGGCCGGACAGCCGAAGGCATCCAGATCCACCAGCTCGAAGCGGCGCCCCTCCACCAGGCAGCCCGCCAGCAGCTGCTGGGCGGTGGTGCTGCCCAGCTGCCGATCCACCGCCGCCGGCAGCCGGGAAAGATTGCGCTCCAGCAGGGGCAGGCGGTCCGGGTCGGCGTCATTGGCCCACACCGCCGTGGCGCCACCTTCGAGGCCATAGCGCAGGGCCCGGATGCCACAGCCCGCCATGCCATCGAGGACCCGCACGGGCCGATCCGTGCCGGCGGCGGCCAGGGTCCTTGCCAGCAGCACGCCGAAGTCCCTGGCGGGCCGGGAGGCGGGTCGGAAGAAGCCGCCACCGGTCTCCACGACGGCGGCACCTTCGCAATAGTGAGGGGGTTCGCTCAAGTCCGGGTCCTTGCCGCAACCATCGGTGTCGTCCGTCGACCCCCAGCCTGCCCCCGGGGAGGTCGCACCGCAGCAGGGAGCCGACTGGGGGGACCATGCCCGGTGGGACTGGCGCGGCCTCGGCTGCCACTGGCGCCGCCTGGGCCCTTCAGACGGGCCGGCGCTGGTGCTGCTGCACGGCTTCGGGGCCGCCAGCGGCCACTGGCGCCGCAATGCCGGCCCCCTGGCGGCGGCGGGCTGGTGCGTCTACGGCCTCGACCTGATCGGCTTCGGCGCCTCCAGCCAGCCGGGGCTGAAGCGCCATCAGGCCCTGGACAACCGCCTCTGGTCGCGGCAGGTGCAGGCCTTCCTGGCCGAGGTGGTCCAGGGGCCGGCCGTGCTGGTGGGCCATTCCCTCGGTGGCCTGGTGGCCCTGACCTGCAGCGTCCATGCCCCCCAGTGGGTGCGGGCCGTGGTGGCGGCTCCCCTTCCGGATCCCAGCCTGCTGATGGCCGGGCGCCAACCCCCGCGCCGCCCCCCTTGGCGACGGCGGCTGAAGCGGGGGGTGATCCATGGCCTGCTGCGGCTCCTGCCCCTGGAGCTGCTGGTGCCGCTGCTGGCCCATTCCCCCCTGCTCGACCTGGGCATCCAGTCGGCCTACCACCACCCGGTGATCGGCGACCAGGAGCTGCGTCGGCTGATCGCCCGGCCCGCCCGACGCCCCGGGGCGGTGCGGGCCCTGCGGGCCATGAGCATCGGCATGGCCCTGCGGCCGTTCCGGGCCACCGCCGTCGCCTTGCTGCAACGGCCGGGCCGGCCCACCCTGCTGATCTGGGGCGCGCAGGACCGGCTGGTGCCGGTGGAGGTCTCCGAGCAGTGCCTGCGGCTGCGGCCCGACCTCGACCTGCACGTGGTCCCTTCCTGCGGCCACTGTCCCCACGATGAGACCCCCGACGCCTTCCATGGCCTGGTGCTCCGCTGGCTGGAGCGGCTGCCGACGGGCTGAAGGGAAGGCCGCCCCTGGCGCGTACCTTGGTTAGACCATGCCGGCTTTCCCCCCGGTCCCCCGCCGCACCCCGATCACGAGCCCGACATGAAGCACACCCTCTCGGTGCTGGTGGAAGACGAATCGGGCGCCCTCAGCCGCATCTCCGGTCTGTTCGCCCGGCGGGGCTTCAACATCGAGAGCCTGGCGGTGGGGCCGGCCGAGCACCGCGGCATGTCGCGCCTCACCATGGTGGTGGAAGGGGACGACCGCACCCTCGAGCAGATGACCAAGCAGCTCAACAAGCTGATCAACGTGCTCGGCGTGATCGACCTCTCCACCATTCCGGCGGTGGAGCGCGAGCTGATGCTCCTGAAAGTGTCGGCACCGGCGGAGAACCGCGGCGCCATCTTCGATCTGGTGCAGGTCTTCCGGGCCAAGGTGGTGGACGTGGCCGACGACGCCCTCACCCTGGAGGTGGTGGGGGACCCTGGCAAGCTGGTGGCCCTGGAGCGCCTGCTCGAGGCCTACGGGATCCTGGAGATCGCCCGCACGGGCAAGGTGGCCCTGGAGCGGGCCTCGGGGGTGAACACCGAGCTGCTCAAGGCCACCGTCTCCGACAAACGCGTCCCCGCCTGAACGGGCAAGCGCGTCCCCGCCTGAGCGGGCCTCAGGGCTTCTTCTTGACCAGCGTGCCCCCTTCAATCACCTGGGCCCGGATCAGCTTGTCCCCCTGCTGGATCTTGTCGATCACCTCCATCCCCTTGGTCACCCGGCCGAAGACCGCGTAGCGGCCATCCAGCTCAGGCAGGGCCTGCAGGGCCACGTAGAACTGGGCGCTGGCGGAATTGGGGTCGCTGGAGCGGGCCATGGCGATGGCGCCGCGCTCATGGGTGAGGGCCAGCTGGCGCGTGGCGGTGGGGGTGGTGATCTCCTCGCCGTAGCGGGGTTCCTGGGTGCCACCGAGCTTGAGCTCCAGGGGAATGCGCCGGGACTCGCCACTGGCGGGGTCGACGAAACCGCCCGAGCCGTAGTCGCTGGGGGCCACCTTGGGATCGGCGCTGCTGGGGTCGCCACCCTGCACCACGAAGGGCACGGGCTCGCGCACCACCCGGTGAAACACCGTGCCGTTGTAGACCCCGCGCCGCACCAGATCGACGAAGTTGCCCGCCGTGAGCGGGGCCGCGGCGCCGTCCAGGCTCACTTCCACCGGTCCTTTGCTGGTCTCCATGGCCACCACCGCCGTGCCCTGCAGGCAGGGGGTGGTGGCCGCCTCACAGCCCAGCGGTTGTTTGCCGTTATCGGCGGCGCAGGCCGCCAGGCCGAGGGGCGTCAGCCCCAGAACCAGCAGGAGCAGCAGCCTCCAGCCAAGGGATGCAGGGGTCGTGCGCCGTTGCTTGCCTCGCTGATCCATCTCAAAGGCCCTCCAGAGGAACGCCAAGAAAGCGGGCCAGGCGGGCACCCGCCAGCTCCAGATCGGCCAGGGGCATCGGCTCGCCCACCCGGGTCAGGGGCATGTCCCGCCGGCCCTGCACCCGCAGAGCCAGGCGCCGCTGGGGACTGAGGCCATCCCGCACCTCCACCTTGACCGCCTGGATCTCCCGCAGGGGGATCACCACCTCGATCAGCTTTCGGAAGCCACGGCGGCTGATGCGGGCCTCGCCGGCCCCCCGATCGAAACGGTTGAGGCCCGACCCCACATCGATGCTGATCACCAGCCAGAGATAGGTGGCCAGTAGCAACGCCGCGACGCCATAGAGCCCCATCACCAGACCCTGGGGCACCCAGACCAGGGCGGCGGGGTGGCCGATGGGCAGCAGATCGCGGCCGAAGCGACTGGAGGCGCTCGTGAGCACGAAGCCAAGGCCACCGACGCTGACGGCGGCCGCCACCAGCAGATTGGAGAGACGGCGGGAGCCGAGCACCGGTTGCTCCAGCACCTGCTCGTCGGCCGAAGGGGAAGCGACGCCGGGCGAAGCCATGCGGGATGAAAGGGCAGTGGCCCGCCATCCTGCCGTGAAGCATGCCGGAGGCGTCAGTTTCAGCCCGTGTCGCCTGGCACGGGGGGCGGATCAACGTTGTTACCATCCCCCGGTAACCCACAGCCCTGCGGGTCATCCGCACCGCTTTCACCCATGACGATCGCCCTAGGGCGTGCACCGGCCACGCGTGGATGGTTCGACGTCCTCGACGACTGGCTCAAGCGCGACCGCTTCGTTTTCGTGGGGTGGTCCGGTCTGCTGCTGTTCCCCACGGCCTATCTGGCCCTGGGCGGCTGGCTCACCGGCACCACCTTCGCCACCTCCTGGTACACCCACGGCATTGCCAGCAGCTACCTGGAGGGATGCAACTTCCTCACCGCTGCTGTCAGCACCCCGGCGGATGCCATGGGGCACAGCCTGCTGCTGCTCTGGGGCCCGGAAGCCCAGGGTGACTTCGTCCGCTGGATCCAGCTCGGCGGCCTCTGGCCCTTCGTGGCGCTGCACGGCGCCTTCGCCCTGATCGGCTTCATGCTGCGTCAGTTCGAGATCGCCCGTCTCGTCGGCATCCGTCCCTACAACGCCATCGCCTTCTCCGGCCCGATCGCGGTGTTCGTCAGCGTCTTCCTGATGTACCCGCTGGGTCAGAGCAGCTGGTTCTTCGCGCCGTCCTTCGGTGTGGCGGCGATCTTCCGCTTCCTGCTGTTCCTGCAGGGCTTCCATAACTGGACCCTGAACCCGTTCCACATGATGGGCGTGGCCGGCATCCTCGGTGGTGCCCTGCTGTGCGCCATCCACGGCGCGACGGTGGAGAACACGCTGTTTGAGGACAGCGACCAGGCCAACACCTTCAAGGCGTTCGAGCCCACCCAGGAGGAGGAGACCTACTCGATGGTCACCGCCAACCGCTTCTGGAGCCAGATCTTCGGGATCGCCTTCTCCAACAAGCGCTGGCTGCACTTCTTCATGCTGTTCGTGCCGGTGATGGGTCTGTGGACCAGCAGCATCGGCATCATCGGCCTGGCCCTCAACCTGCGGGCCTACGACTTCGTGAGCCAGGAGATCCGCGCGGCGGAGGATCCTGAATTCGAGACGTTCTACACCAAGAACATCCTGCTCAACGAAGGTCTGCGTGCCTGGATGGCGCCCGCCGACCAACCGCACGAAAACTTCATCTTCCCTGAAGAGGTTCTGCCGCGCGGCAACGCCCTTTGATCGGCTCGTTCTGAATTCCCTTTCTTGTTTGACCCCAGTGCCCTCCTTGGAGGGCACTTTTTTTGTCCTCTGGCTTGCTGTCGGCTGCCGCTCGCTTCCCCAATCCTTGGTTTCCCACCCTGCTGATCACCACGTAGTGGTCGCTTTGGATTTTCCCTCAGCTGATGGGAGGTAAGGGGTGCAAGGAGGTTGAATTGACCAGCACTTGTCCTTCCGTGGGGAGCGAATGGGAATACCCTTGGAATCTGCAGCTGATTCCTGCCTTGAGTGCCATCCATACAGTTGATGGTTGGGAACCGACCTGACGGAGTAGGGTTCGGGACCGGTGGACTTGAGGAGCGGCCGCTGAAAACGGATGCTCAGCAGTGACATCAGTATCGCCGATGTAAGCAGAGAGAGTGCTGGATAGAGAATCACCAGCTCGGTGAATTCAAACCCGATCAGAGAGCCGATCCAGGGAAAAAACCGTGGATTTGGAGGTAGTACCAGCAGGGCAAGAAATGCTATGGGTAGCAGGCAGATGCTGAGGTGCATGAGCCTGCGTTCGCGTATCCATCGCCTGTTTGCCATTACCATGGCTGCGAGGACCAGGAAAAGTGCCATGGCAGAAATAACCCAGAAGGTCATCAGCTGACCACGGGATGTAGACAGGAATCCCGGCAGCCAATCTGATAGTGAAAGATGTTTTGGGTAGAGGCTCGCTGACAGTGAACCAGTATCTTCAAATCGAGCATAATTTGTAACCAGTGCACTTCTGATGAACTTGACTGACGCCAATGGAACAGCATGGTCTCCCCACGGCCCGGTGAAGGGTATGGGAAAGATGAGGTAGCCGGATGTGATCAGGTTTGTTGCGACCATGGAGGCGTAGGCCAACAGGAATGTGCCTGCCAAGGCCCGTCTTTTTTTGAGTTCCCGCCGGCAGAGGCTGACGACACCAAAGACTCCTCGCGGGCGACGGAATCTGAGTCCGCACATCTGATGCAGAAACTCCAGCAGGAAAATCAGGATGAGGCCCAAGGCTCCGGAAAGCTTCAGCAGTGGCAGAAAAAGAGACAGGGCCAGAGCCTGGGCGCGTCGCTGGCCAGGACGGCAGAAGTAGAGGACGTAAACCAGCATCAATGTTGTCATTGAAACGGCTAAGTCCGCATCAAAAGACACCAGCGAATTCAGTGACTGAACGCCAAAGATGAGCCCCGTGCAAAGAAAGAGGAGTGCTCTTGTTGTTATCTGTCTGGCTCCATGAGGCGCCTCTGGCTTTTGAATTTCGGAAAGGCTGGAGACGACCGTGAGAATGAATGCTTCCAGGAAAATGAGGTTGAGAGAGGGAGAGAGAATGAACCTGGAAGGGCTCAGATTTTGCAGCGAGACCTGGGCGAACTGCTGCAGGTTGAAAAAGCCGAAGCTGAAATGAAAGTTGGCAAGGCCTATCTCGGGGCCGAAGGCTTGGAAATGAAGAAGGGAAGGCAAATGATAGAGCCCAGTATCATATTGCAATCCTAAGTGGGGAGCACAGAGAAGGTAAAGAGCTGGCACGAAGCTGAGCACGCGCAGGGTCGCTCCATGGATCGGGCTGATGGCCCCTATCCCGAAGCGTGAGGCCAGTGGCGATGGAATGGATTGGAGAGTCTTGAGGCCGGGCCAGCGGCTTCCCTGCAGCAGGGCCAGGCCTCCGAGGAGCGCCAGCAACAGCGCCGCTGCCGTGGTGAGGCCGCTGCAGAACCGATGGATCATCAGTATCGGCAGTTCGCCAGATCCGCTCAGCAGCTCCATCAGGGCCGGCAAAATCAGCAGAATGTTGCAGCCCACGCCAAAGGCGATGAGGCCGGCCAACAGGTCAAGGCCGTCGTTGCGCTCTTCACAGACCTTCCATGCTTGACCATCGACGCTGGGTCGGAAGCTCGTCGCCAGCCTTGTTGCTGTGAGCAGACCAAAACTGAAAAGGACGAAACCGACAACCATGGCCAGTTGATTGGCCAAGGACGCAAGGGCGAATGGCATCATCAAAGGGGCAACTAGGAAGGGGTATGAGTTCTGAAACCTACCTGAATGTTGTATCAACGCCATGAATTGATGGCTTTCGATTCCTCTCTCAAGCCCTGCGCCAGTGGCGAGGCCGTTGCCGCAGAATGCCGGAGCGGTACGGATGTATCACAGGCCTGCTCTTGAAAGCTCTCCGGCCTGGTTCTCGCCTCGCCATCCGAACCTCCCTGCGGGATTCACGGGCGGGAAGGTGCAAAAAGTCGTTATGATTGCGACGTCCTGTCAGCAGTGGCGTGGCGACGGATTCGGATGTGGCCCCGGGGTTTCCCCGCTGATCGTTCCAATCCGTCCCGAAGGCGTCGCCGGCTGGCATCCAACCCACAGGAGGAGGTGTCCATGACCCCAAGTTGTCCCATCCAGGGTCTGCTGATCGCGGAGAATGCCGGCTAATCACGGCTGCTGACTCCTGATCCATCGGTTCCGCGCCAGAGCGGACCCGGCGAGAGCCCCCGTCATCGCTTTCACCAGGTTCCCCTGGAGAAGACGATGACGGGGGCATCGTTCATGGGCCCTGCGCGCCAGCCCTGCCCATGGGCCGTTGTTCTGGCGAACTTTGACCGCTCGGCGCCGATGTCAGCACCCGGCGGATCACCGGGGCGGCGAGCTTCACCGCCTGCTTGGAGGGATGGGAATGCTCGTCCCGGTAGAGGATCTCCCCATCGGCCGAGCGGTAGGTGCAGGCCCCTTCGGGGCAGAAGAGGTCGAACAGATCCACCACCTGCAGCGTTCCCCGGTTCTCCAGTTCCGCGAGCAGATTGTCGAGGGGCTGGCGGCGCCGCAGGGACTCGACCCGGCCCGGCATCAGGCAGGGGCCACCGAAGGGGGAGAACCACTGCGGCACGGCGCT
>NZ_JAGQBG010000159.1 GCF_024345515.1 Cyanobium sp. N5-Cardenillas | reverse complement strand
GCCCGCCAGCAGGCAGAGGATCTGGGCTTCACGCCCCAGCTGCTCGCGCCCGGCGCTGAGCCGCACGCGGCTGTGGGGCATGAGGATGCGGGCGGTGGCCACCATCCGCACCAGCTCCAGGGGGTCAACCGCGGGATGTTCCTCGAGCGGGGTGCCCTCCACCGCCACCAGGGCGTTGATCGGCACGCTCTCGGGGTGGGGATCCAGGCTGGCCAGCACCTGCAGCAGTCCGGCCCGGTCTTCGGGGCCCTCCCCCAGCCCGATGATGCCGCCGCAGCAGAGGTCGATGCCGGCGCTGCGCACCCGCTGCAGGGTGTCGAGCCGCTCCTGGTAGGTGCGGGTGGAAATGATCCGCTCGTAGTGCTCGGGACTGGTGTCGAGGTTGTGGTTGTAGGCGGTGAGCCCCGCCTCCGCCAGCCGGGCCGCCTGGTCGCCTGTGAGCATGCCGGCGGTGACGCAGGCCTCCAGGACCAGCTCCCGCACCCCCCGCACCATGGCGAGCATCGCCTCGAACGGCGCGCCGTCGCGGATCTCACGCCAGGCCCAGCCCATGCAGAAGCGGTGCGCACCGGCGTCCCGAGCCTGCCGGGCCCTCTCCAGCACCGGGGCCACCTCCAGCTGCGGCCCGCCGCCCACATCGCTGGGGTGGTGCATCGACTGGGGGCAGTAGGCGCAGTCCTCCTCGCAGCCTCCGGTCTTGACGCTCAGCAGCGAGGCCAGCTGCACGTGGTAGCCGGGGTTGGCGCTCCGGTGCACGCCCTGGGCCTGCCAGAGCAGATCCATCAGGGGCAGGTCGAGCAGGGCCTGGATCTCCTGGCGGGACCAGTCGTGGCGCAGGGTCATGGGGCGTTCTCCACACCGTTCTGGACGCCACTCTGCACGCCACCGAAGCGGCGTTGACGACCCTGATAATCAAGCAACGCCGCCAGCAGGGCCCCGGTGTCGAAGTCGGGCCAGAGCACCTCGGTGATGTGCAGCTCGGCATAGGCCAGCTGCCAGAGCAGGAAGTTGCTGATGCGCTGCTCGCCGCTGGTGCGGATCAGCAGG
Organism: Cyanobium sp. N5-Cardenillas; assembly: GCF_024345515.1. Taxonomy (GTDB): domain Bacteria; phylum Cyanobacteriota; class Cyanobacteriia; order PCC-6307; family Cyanobiaceae; genus Cyanobium. Next base: position 6,267 of record NZ_JAGQBG010000159.1, on the reverse strand, counting down.
TCGGGGTCGGCATCACCGGCGGTGAACAGCTCGGCGGCGAACAGGTCCTCACTGATGCTGGCCGGATCGAGGTCGCCGCGGGCCGCTCGCTCCGCCAGGTGCCGGGCCGCCCGCACCAGCTCGCTGCGGCCGCCGTAATTGGTGCAGACGTTGAAATGGATGCCGGTGTTGGCGGCGGTGCGCTCGGTGGCATCCGTGATCAGCTCCTTGAGGCCCTCCGGCAGGGGCTCCAGATCGCCGAGAAAGCGGATGCGCACCTGCTGGCGTTCGAGCGCTTCCAGCTCCCGGGCAAGCACCCGTTCGAACAGGGCCATCAGGAAGGCCACTTCTTCGCCGGGTCGGGTCCAGTTCTCGGTGGAGAAGGCGTAGGCCGAGAGGGCGCCGATGCCCCAGTCGCTGCAGTGGCGCAGGGTGCGCTTGAGCGTCTCCACCCCGGCCCGGTGACCCATGGCCCTCGGCAGACCCCGCTGCCGTGCCCAACGGCCGTTGCCGTCCATGATCACCGCCACATGACGGGGCAGCCGAGCCGGATCCAGCTGGGCGGGCAGCTGGTCGGGATCGGACGATGGAGTGGTCGCCAGGGCGCGACTCATCCGCGATGTTCCGGCGGGTCCGCAGCCACGCTACGCCCCGTGGGCGCGGAGGCCAGGGCCTCGGTGAGCAGGTCGTGGAGCCGGCTACTGGTGATCGGCCGCTCCAGCCGCCCCTGGGAGGCCAGCGACAGGGTGCCCGTCTCCTCGGAGACGACGATGCAGAAGCAGCCGTCGTGGCGCTCGGTCAGCCCCATGGCGGCCAGGTGGCGGGTGCCATAGCGGTTCAGCCCCTGGCGGGAGAGGGGCAGAATCACGCCGGCCGCCACGATGCGGTTCTTCTGGACCAGCACGGCGCCGTCGTGCAGGGGCGTGTCCACGGCGAAGAGGTTCAGCATCAGCTCGACCGAGAGATGGGCGTCGATGCGGATGCCGGGGTTGAGGAAGTCCTCGGGCCTGAGGTCGCTGCCCAGATCGAGCACGATCAGGGCCCCGCAACGGGCCTGGGAGAGGCGGCCGGCGGCCTCCGTGATCATGCTCACCGACCCCGAGGCCAGCTGATCACGGCTGCGGTCGGCGAACAGCACCCCGAGGCGACCGGTGCCCAACAGTTCCATCAGGCGCCGCAGCTCCCCCTGCCACAGGATGGCCAGGGCGAGGCTGCAGGCGAGCACCAGGGCGTCCACCAGGCTGCTGGTGAGCGGCAGGTTGGCGTAGCGCTGCACGAACCAGGCCAGCGCCACCAGAAACAGATAGCCCCGCAGCAGCCAGAGTGTGCGGGCTTCGGTGACCCGGCCGAGCAGGAGCAGCCCGAGCAGGGAGGCGAACAGAAGATCGAGCAGCAGGCGGAAGTCGATGAGCCGCAGCCAGATCACAACGCTGAAGAGGGGCAGGCCGGTTCAACGCAGGGCCGCCTGACGGGCTCAGGATACCGGCAGCAATCGGTGGGGCAGAACGTCGTAGCGCAGTAGGTCTTCCGGCTGTTCCCGCCGCTGCACCACCTCGGCCACGCCGTCGTGGACCAGCACCGCCGCCGGCCTCGGGATGCGGTTGTAGTTGGACCCCATCGCCGCGTTGTAGGCTCCGGTGGCCAACACGGCGAGCACGTCGCCGGGGGCGGTGGCCGGGAGACGGACGTCGTGCAGCAGCACGTCACCGGACTCGCAGTGCTTGCCGGCGACGGTCACCAGGTCGGTGCCCTCGGCCAGGGGGCGGTCGGCCAGCACGGCCGTGTATAGGGATTGGTAGGTGATCGGGCGGGGGTTGTCGCTCATGCCGCCATCCACCGACAGGTAGGTGCGCAGGCCCGGAATCTGCTTGCGGCTGCCCACCGTGTAGAGGGTCAGACCGGAGGTGGCCACCAGGGAGCGGCCGGGTTCGCACAGCAGCCGCGGCAGCACCAGCTGGCGCTGGCGGCAGGCCTCGGCCACCGCCGTCGCCACCACCCGCACCCACTCCTGGATGCTCGGTGGATCATCGGAGCCCACGTAGCGGATTCCCAGGCCGCCGCCGACGTTGAGGTCGCCGCAGGGGTGGCCGAGGGAACGGGCCAGGGCCAGGGCCTCGGCCATCACCGCGGCCAGGTCGCGGTGGGGTTCCAGTTCGAAGATCTGGGAGCCGATGTGGGCATGCAGCCCATCCACCCGGGCCCAGGGGCAGCCGGCCAGGTGCCGCAGCACCGCCTCCAGCTGGTCGGGGTCGAAGCCGAACTTGCTGTCGAGGTGGCCGGTGCGGATGTACTCGTGGGTGTGGCATTCGATGCCCGGGGTGAACCGCACCAGCACCCGCACCGGCGCGGGCCGCCCGGCCGCCAGGGTGGCGAGCAGGGTGATGTCGTTCCAGTTGTCGAGGATCACCGTCACCCCCCGGTCGACGGCGAGCTGGTGCTCCTCGGCGGATTTGTTGTTGCCGTGGAAGACGATCCGCTCGGCCGGCATGCCGCCCTGCAGGGCCGTGAGCAGTTCGCCGGCCGAGACGGCATCGAGGCCCAGCCCCTCGGAGGCCACCAGCGCGGTGATCGCCAGGGAGCTGTTCGCCTTGGAGGCGTAGAGGGCCAGGGCCTCGCCGGGGTAGTGGGCGGCCAGCGCCTCCCGGTAGGCCCGGCAGGTGGCCCGCAGGGTGGCCTCGTCGAGCACGTAGAGCGGCGTGCCGTAGGTGCGGGCCAGATCGCTCAGCAGGCAGCCCCCCACCTCCAGCCGTCCGAGGGCATCGAGGCGGGCGCTGAGCGGGGCCAGGTTGCGGTTGGGGCTGTCGCGATCGAATCCCTGCTCGAACGGCGCCGCTGCTTCCCCGGCGGCAGGGACGACCGCGTCGGTCGCCGGAGATGCGCTGGTCAGCATGACGGCCTGCCCGGGGAAGGGTTCAAGATGTCTGATCGTAAGGATCCCTGCGCGCGCCGGCTGTGCTGTCCCCGTCACCGCCGCCGGCCCCGACGCTGATCCAGCTGGCCCCGAAGCACGCCGGCGCCTGCCTGGAGCTGGATCGGGCCGCCCTCGGCGGGATCTGGAGCCTGGCCCAGTGGCAGCGGGAGCTGGAGGAGGAGGCACGGCCAGGCCTGGGGTTGCGCCATGGAGATGAGCTGCTGGCCATGGCCTGCGGCTGGCTGGTGGTCGACGAGCTGCACATCACCCTGGTGGCGGTGGCCCCTGGCCACCGCCGCCGGGGACTGGGACGCCGGATCCTTCAGGAATTGATGGGGGCCGGGCTGCGCAGCGGCGCCTCCCGGGCCACCCTCGAGGTGGGGGCCGGGAACGGGCCGGGGAAGGGGCTGTATGAGGCCCTGGGGTTTCGCACCGCCGGTATCCGTCATGGTTACTACCGCAGTGGGGAGGATGCCCTGATCCAATGGATCAACCTGAAGAGGTGAAAGGGTGCGGATAACCGTAGATATCTATACCTACATCCCATAGATCTGGATGCGTTGTTTGTTTTCAGCTTCCCCTGAGCGCCTGCGGCGCAACGCTTTGGCCTGAGAGTGCCCCCGGCCTCCCACGCAGCCCTTCAATCCTGATAGGTTGGGTGCACTTGCATCAGGTCCCGCCCCATGTTCGAGCGGTTTACCGAGAAGGCCATCAAGGTGATCATGCTGGCCCAGGAAGAGGCCCGCCGCCTCGGCCACAACTTCGTCGGCACCGAGCAGATCCTGCTGGGCCTGATCGGCGAAGGCACCGGTGTCGCCGCCAAGGTCCTCAAGTCGATGGGGGTCAACCTCAAGGACGCCCGGGTCGAGGTCGAGAAGATCATCGGCCGCGGTTCCGGCTTCGTCGCCGTCGAGATCCCCTTCACCCCGCGGGCCAAGCGGGTTCTGGAGCTCTCCCTTGAGGAAGCCCGCCAGCTTGGGCACAACTACATCGGCACCGAGCACCTCCTGCTCGGGCTCATCCGCGAAGGTGAGGGCGTCGCGGCCCGCGTGCTCGAAAACCTCGGCGTCGACCTGGCCAAGGTCCGCACCCAGGTGATCCGCATGCTGGGTGAGACGGCCGAAGTGGCCTCCGGCAGCTCGGGCAAGGGATCCACCAAGACCCCCACCCTCGACGAATTCGGCAGCAACCTCACCCAGCTGGCCGCCGAGTCCAAGCTCGATCCGGTCGTGGGCCGCCACAACGAGATCGATCGGGTGATCCAGATCCTGGGCCGCCGCACCAAGAACAACCCCGTGCTGATCGGCGAGCCGGGCGTCGGCAAGACCGCCATCGCCGAGGGCCTGGCCCAGCGCATCACCCAGGGCGAGATCCCCGACATTCTTGAGGACAAGCGGGTCCTCACCCTCGACATCGGCCTGCTGGTGGCCGGCACCAAGTACCGCGGTGAGTTCGAGGAACGCCTGAAGAAGATCATGGAGGAGATCCGCTCCGCCGGGAACGTGATCCTGGTGATCGACGAGGTGCACACCCTGATCGGTGCCGGCGCCGCCGAGGGCGCCATCGATGCCGCCAACATCCTCAAGCCCGCCCTGGCCAGGGGTGAGCTGCAGTGCATCGGCGCCACCACGCTCGACGAGTACCGCAAGCACATTGAGCGTGATGCGGCCCTGGAGCGCCGTTTCCAGCCGGTGATGGTGGGCGAGCCTTCCGTCGTCGACACGATCGAGATCCTCAAGGGTCTGCGGGAGCGCTACGAGCAGCACCACCGCCTCAAGATCAGCGATGAGGCCCTCGTCGCCGCCGCCACCCTGGGCGACCGCTACATCAGCGACCGCTTCCTGCCCGACAAGGCCATCGACCTGATCGACGAGGCCGGCAGCCGGGTGCGGCTGCTCAACTCCAAGCTGCCCCCGGCGGCCAAGGAGGTCGACAAGCAGCTGCGTGGCGTGCAGAAGGAGAAGGAGGACGCCGTCCGCCAGCAGGACTTCACCAAGGCCGGTGAATTGCGCGACAAGGAAGTGGAACTGCGCGACCAGATCCGCTCGATCCTCCAGGCCCGCCGCGACGACGAACCCGCCGCCGCCGTCCCTGCAGCTGCCGAAGCGCAGGGGTCCTCCTTTGCCGGCATCGCGCCCGCCGACGACGGTGGCACCGATGAAAGCCGCGCCCCCCTGGTCACCGAGGAGGACATCGCCCAGATCGTCGCCTCATGGACCGGTGTGCCCGTGCAGAAGCTCACCGAGAGCGAGTCGGTGAAGCTGCTCAACATGGAGGAAACCCTCCACCAGCGCCTGATCGGCCAGGACGAGGCGGTCAAGGCTGTGTCCCGGGCCATCCGCCGGGCCCGCGTCGGCCTCAAGAACCCCAACCGCCCCATCGCCAGCTTCATCTTCTCCGGCCCCACCGGCGTCGGCAAGACGGAACTCACCAAGGCCCTGGCGGCCTATTTCTTCGGCAGCGAAGACGCCATGATCCGCCTGGACATGAGCGAATTCATGGAGCGCCACACCGTCAGCAAGCTGATCGGTTCGCCTCCTGGCTACGTGGGCTTCAACGAGGGCGGCCAGCTCACCGAGGCCGTACGGCGCCGTCCCTACACCGTGGTGCTGTTCGACGAGATCGAGAAGGCCCACCCCGATGTGTTCAACCTGCTGCTGCAGCTGCTGGAAGACGGCCGGCTCACCGACTCCAAGGGCCGGACGGTCGACTTCAAGAACACCCTGATCATCATGACCTCAAACATCGGTTCGAAGGTGATCGAGAAGGGCGGCGGAGGCCTGGGCTTCGAGTTCGGCGGCGGCGATGTGGAGGAAACCCAGTACAACCGCATCCGGTCCCTCGTCAACGAGGAGCTCAAGCAGTACTTCCGCCCCGAGTTCCTCAACCGTCTCGACGAGATCATCGTTTTCCGTCAGCTCACCCGTGACGAAGTCAAGTTGATCGCCGAGATCATGCTGCGGGAGGTCTTCGCCCGCATGCAGGACAAGGGGATCGGCATGTCCGTCACCGAGGCCTTCAAGGAGCGACTCGTGGAGGAGGGCTACAACCCCAGCTACGGAGCCCGGCCCCTGCGTCGCGCTGTGATGCGTCTGCTCGAGGATTCGTTGGCGGAGGAATTCCTTTCCGGCCGGATCGGAGACGGCGACGCCTGTCTGGTGGATGTCGACGATGACAAGCAGGTGGTGATCCGCAAGCAGTCCATCACCCCTCCGTTGCCGGAGCTGGCGGGAGCCAGCGCCTGAGTCGTCGCGACCTCGTTCGGCCGACTTCTACATTTCAAGGATGAGAAGGCGGCCATGATGGATTCCCTGCAGACCCATGCCATCGCTCCGGCCTTGGTTCTTCGCGGTGGCGGAGCTTGGGTCCAGGCCCTG
>NZ_JAGQBG010000158.1 GCF_024345515.1 Cyanobium sp. N5-Cardenillas | reverse complement strand
GGGGCGGGCGGGGGCGGGGGCGGGTGCGGCGGCCGCCGTCGGCCGCGTTGCCGGGGGGCGGCTCGCGGGCGGGGCCGGGGCGGCGGGGGCCGTTGGAGCCGGCGGCGGAGCGCTGGCCCGGGGGGCCGCCACGGGTGCCGGGGCGGCCTTCTTGACCGCCAGGATCGCCTTGGCCGGGGGGGTGGGCGCCGGAGGTTCGGGCCGCGACGGGGCCGGGCCGCCGTCGCCATTGACGCCGATCAGGGAGCGGATGCGGGTCGCCTCGTCATCACTGATCGAACTGCTGTGACTCTTGGCCGCAATGGAGAGCTTCTCGGCGGCATCGAGCACGTCCTTGTTGTCCAGGCCCAGGTCCTTCGACAGCTCGTAGATTCTCACGTTGCCGCTGCTGGTCATTCAGAAAGGTCTCCGTACGGTGGGGCCGAAAGGGCCCCGGGGCCGCACGCACGTGGCGACCATGGTTCATCTTGCCTCAGAGGTCGCGGGGCCGATCGCTCGAGACGTGCCTCGAGGCTGGCGAGGATGGCCTCGCTGACGGCGCAACGCAGGCCGCGCTGGAGACGGCGGCGGCGGCGGGCTTCCTCCAGGCAGCTCGGTTCTGGGCACAGATAGGCCGAGCGACCCATTCCCTGATCCAGGCTCACGCTCCCGTCGGCCTGACGCACCACACGCCACAGCTGGCTGCGGTCGCAGAGGCGGCGGCAGGAGACGCATCGGCGCAGCACCGGGCGCCTCGCGTTCGACGTCACCGGACGTCCTCACCAGGGAGCTCGTCGTCGTCGCCGGCCTCGATGGGAACGTCGGCGGGCTCCGCAGGCTGGCTTTCGGCCTGGGCATCGGATGGCTCCTCGCCCTCCTCGAGGTCGTAGGACTCCTCGTCCTCGGGCAGGGGGTAAAGCTCCCGCAGGCGGGCATCCTCCTCGGCCCGGGTGGCCTGCTCGGCCTCCAGGCGGGCCTCGGCTTCGGCCTGCAGGGCCTCCTCCTCCTGGCGCTGGGCGATCAGGGCCGCCACCGTCTGGTCCTCGCTGACCTGGTCGTACTCCTGGGCATTCTTGATGTCGATCTTCCAGCCGGTCAGACGGGCCGCCAGGCGCACGTTCTGTCCCTCCCGGCCGATGGCCAGGCTGAGCTGGTCGTGGGGCACGAGCACGTGGGCGTGGTGCCCTTCGGGGTCCACCAGGCGGACCATCTCCACCCGCGCCGGGCTGAGGGAGTTGGCCAGGTACTGGGCCGGATCCGGCGACCAGCGGATCACGTCGATCTTCTCGCCCCGCAGCTCGTTCACCACCTGCTGAATGCGGGAGCCGCGGGCGCCGATGCAGGCCCCCACCGGATCCACTTCCCTCTCCACGCTGTCGACCGCGACCTTGGTGCGGGGGCCGACGGCACGGGAGGGGGGGTTGGCTTCCCTGGCCACGGCGACGATCCGCACCGAGCCCTCCTGGATCTCCGGCACCTCGTTCTCGAACAGGTAGACCACCAGGCCCGCATTGGCCCGGGAGACGAACAGCTGGGGACCACGACGGGGCACCTCGCTGACCTCCTTGAGAAACACCTTGAAGGTGGCGTTGGCGCGGTAGTTGTCGTTGGGGAGCTGGTCGCGGCGGGGCAGTTCCGCCTCCACCTCCGGCCGGCCCAGGCCGCTGCTCACGGCCATGATCACGCTCTGGCGCTCGAACCGGATCACCCGGGCGGTGAGCACCGGATCCTCCAGGTCGGCGAATTCCTCCTGGATCATGCGGCGCTGCTGGTCGCGCAGCTTCTGGGCCAGCACCTGCTTGGTGGTGGCGGCGGCCATGCGGCCGAAATCATCCTTCTCCGGCGTCACGTCCAGGACCACCGTGTCGCCGATCTGGGCGTCCTCCGCCACCTGGCGCACCTCCTCGATGGCGATCTGGTGGTCGTCGCTCTCCACCTCCTCGACGATGATCTTGCTGGCCAGCACCCGATAGCCCTCCTCCTCGAGATCGAGCGCCACATCGAAGTTGCTGAAGTAGTCCTCCTCGAAGGGGTCCTCGCTGATGCCCAGGTAGAGGGTGCGGCGGTAACGCTCGTAGCCCTTGAGCAGCGCCTCCCGCAGGGCCGCCTCCACCACCTGGGGAGCCAGCTTCTTCTCGTCGCTGATGTCCTCGATCAGGTTGTTGAGACCGGGGAGCAGAACCAGGGCCATGGACTCGGGGGCAGGTGGGAAAAAAGAAGGGAAGGAAGGACGAACCGGAGCGGCTCAGGAATCGGGCGGAGTTTCGGTGAGCCGTACCCGCCGCACCTCCCCGCGGGGGATACGCAGGATGCGGCCGCGCTCATTGAGCTGCACCACCTGGTCATCCCGGCCCAGCAGCAGGCCCGTGCGGCGCACCTCCGCGCCGCCGGCCTCCTGGCGAATCAGCTCCACCGGGAAGCCCCGGAAGCTGACGAAGTCCCGGTCGGTGAGGAGCTCCTCGCCGATGCCGGGGCTGCTCACCTCGAGGACGTAGGCCATGGTCAGCAGTCCCGATGCCTCAAGGGCCTCGGCGAGGGGACTGCTCACGGCGGCGCACTCGTCCAGGTTCACATCGGTGCCGTCGGCCCGCTGCACCCGCACCACGACCGTGAGGGGGATGCGATGGGCCAGCACCTCCACCGACTGCACCGTGAGGTGCGCTTCCTGGACCACCGGCCGGGCCAGCGTCTCCAGGTCGTCGGTGAGGGGATGGGGCAAGGACAGGCAACGCGGGCGGGAGGGTCCGCCGTGCGCTGCAGTGTTCACTGCCCCCAACCAGCGGCGATGCCCCTGTCAGGGGGAACGTCATCCGGGAAAAGGGTGATGCCCGGCGGGCATTGCCTCACCCTAAGGGATTGGCCCCCGGGGGGCTGGGCAGCTCCAGGACAGGCGCCTCGGCGTAGTAGTCGTTGGCGCTGACCTCGCCCCGCTGGCTGAGGTCCTGGTTGAGGCACTGGCCGCACTGCTCAGGCGTGCGCAGGAACTGGCAGACCCGGGCCCAGAGCTTGGCGCGGCTGCCGGGAGCCCCCTGGCTGAAGTGCACCAGGTCGTTGCCTCCGGCCATCCCCTGGATCTCCACCTTGCAGAGGGTGCAGCGCTGCCGGGTGCCGGGAGGGATTGTGGCCATGGCCTCGGGGAGGACTGGGGGCAAAGTTAAGCCGATTCAGGTCAAGCGGTCCTGCCCGGGGCCGGGCGGAGCGGTCTCCGATGCGAATTCTTCAACTGAGCGATCCCCATCTGCTCGCCGATCCCGCCGGCCGCTGCCGTGGCCGGCCGGCGCTGGACCTGCTGCGCCATGGGCTCCAGGAGGCCCTCGGCCAGCTTCGGGCGCTCGGGGAGGCCCCCGATCTGCTGCTGATCAGCGGTGACCTCTGCGATGACGAGAGCTGGGGCGGTTATCTCCGACTGGGGGACGTGCTGCAGACGCTGCCGCTGCCGGTGGCGTTGCTGGCGGGCAACCACGACCAGCCCGCCCTGCTGCGGGCCGCCCTGGGGCGCCGCGCCGTGATCGCTCCGGCCCTGGTGCGCTGCGGCCAGGGCTGGTTGCTGCTGCTCGACAGCCACCGCAGCGGTGACACCGCCGGCGAACTGGGCCCGCTCCAGCTGGACTGGCTGCAGCGCCAGCTCGCCGCCGAGGCGCCCGCCGGGGGCCAGCCACTGCTGGTGGCCGTGCACCATCCCCCGGTTCCGATCGGCGACGCCGCCATGGATGCCATCCGGCTGCGGGATGGCGCGGCCCTGCTCGATGGGCTGCGGCCGCTGTCCGGGCTGCGGGGGCTGGTCTTCGGCCATGTCCACCAGCACTGGCAAGGGGAGCTGCCCGGCCGGCCGGAGGTGCCCCTGCTGGGCTGCCCCTCCACCCTGCGCAGCTTCCCCCCCGTGCAGCGCTGCCCCCTGGAACGTCCGCACGACCCCGGTGGGCGCTGGCTGGAGATCGGCGAGGACGGTGTCCTGCGGCAGCGGTTGCTGCGCTGGGCTCCCGTCGACGGCCCTAGCCTCGGCGGATGCAACGCTTCCTCCCCCTGACGTACCTGGGCCGGCAGCTGCGGGGCCTGATGGCGCTGGCCCTGCTGCTGGCGATCACGGCACTTCCCCTGCCCGCGGCGGCCCTCGAGGCGGATCCCCCGGCCCTGACCCCCCACAGCTTCGTGGCCGACGCCGCCCGGCGGGTGGGCCCGGCGGTGGTGCGGATCGACACCGAGCGCAATGTCGCCAGGCCCCCCTTCGATCCCACCCTGCTGGATCCCCTGCTGCGTGACCTGTTCGGCGACCCCTCCAGCAGCACGCGGGAACGGGGCCAGGGCTCGGGAGTCGTCTTCGATGAGCGCCGCGCCCTTGTGCTCACCAATGCCCATGTGGTGGAGAGGGTGGACGCGGTGACCGTGACCCTGGCGGATGGCCGCCAACTGGATGGCGCGGTGGTCGGCACCGATCCGGTCACCGATCTGGCGGTGGTGCACATCACCGGCAAGGTGCCCCTGAGGGCGGCTCCCCTGGGGGATTCTGAAGCCCTCGAAGTGGGCGACTGGGCCATTGCCCTGGGCAGTCCCTATGGCCTGGAGCGCACCGTCACCCTGGGGATCGTCAGCAGCCTGCACCGGGACATCAACAGCCTCGGCTTCGCCGACAAGCGCCTCGACCTGATCCAGACGGACGCGGCGATCAACCCCGGCAACTCCGGCGGCCCGCTCATCAACGCCTCCGGTGAGGTGATCGGCATCAACACCCTGGTGCGTTCCGGGCCGGGGGCCGGGCTCGGCTTCGCCATCCCCATCAACCTGGCCAAGCGGGTGGCCGACCAGCTCGGCGACGGGGGCACGGTGGTCCATCCCTACCTGGGCCTCCAGCTGGTGCCGCTCACGGCCAGGATGGCCCGGGACAACAACAGGGACCCCGATGCTCTGCTGCAGCTGCCCGAGCGGGATGGGGCCCTAGTGCAGCGGGTGCTGCCGGAAAGTCCGGCTGAGGCGGCCGGGCTGCACCGCGGCGATCTGGTGGTGTCCATCGCCGAGCAGCCGGTCAACACCCCTTCGGCGCTGCTGCAGCAGGTGGAGCAGGCCCAGGTGGGCCAACCTCTGCCGCTGCGGGTGGTCCGGGGCCAGCGGGAGCTGCAGCTGTCGATCCGGCCGGCGGCCCTGCCCCAGGCGGGCTAGGCCCAGGCAGCCGGGGCAGTTCCCCTTGCTACGGTCTGGCCCGATTGCCGCCCGATCCCCCATGTCCGATCTCCAGGACCGCATGAAGGAGGCCGTGGCCACGGCGGCGGTGGATCAGATCCGCGACGGCATGGTGGTGGGGCTGGGTTCCGGTTCCACGGCCGCGCTGATGATCCGTGCCCTGGGTCAGAAGCTGCGCCAGGGCGAACGCAAGGGCATCGTCGGCGTCACCACGTCGTTCCAGGGGGAGGTGCTGGCGGCCGAACTGGGCATCCCGCTGATGGCCCTCAACGCCGTGTCCAGCATCGATCTGGCCATCGACGGCGCCGATGAGGTGGATCCGTCCTTCCAGCTGATCAAGGGGGGCGGCGCCTGCCATGTGCAGGAGAAGCTGGTGGCCCGCCGGGCCGATCGCTTCGTGATCGTGGTGGATGCCACCAAGCTGGTGGAGCGCCTCAACCTCGGCTTCCTGCTGCCGGTGGAAGTGCTGCCCGGCGCCTGGCGCCAGGTGCGCGAGGAACTCACCGCCATGGGGAGTTCGGTTGAGCTGCGGATGGCGGTGCGCAAGGCCGGTCCGGTGGTCACCGACCAGGGCAACCTGGTGCTGGATGTGGCCTTCGAGGGCGGCATCGGCGACCCGGCTGCCCTGGAGGCGACGATCAACAACATCCCCGGTGTGCTGGAGAACGGCCTGTTCGTGAACCTCGCCGATCAGGTGCTGGTGGGTGAGATCGAAGCCGGCGAACCCCGGGTGCGGGATCTGCCCCGGCGTTGATCCGCCCCGGCGTCAGTCGGGCGAGAGCCGCTGACGCACGGACTCGGCGTGGCTGTGCAGCCCCTCGCTCTCGGCCAGGGTGATGACGGCGGCGCCGGTCGCCTCCAGGGCCGCCCGGTTGAACTGGATCAGGCTGGTGTGGCGCAGGAAGGTCTCGACGCTGAGGGCGCCGGCGAAGCGGGCCGTGCCGGACGTGGGCAGGGTGTGGTTGGGCCCGGCCAGGTAGTCGCCCACCGCCTCGGGCGACCAGGGGCCGAGGAAGATGGCGCCGGCATGGCGGATCCGATCGGCCAGGGCTTCGGGATCCGCCACCAGCAGTTCGAGGTGCTCCGGGGCGAAGCGGTCGCTGAGGGCCGCCGCTTCGGTCAGATCGCCGCAGACCACGATCAGGCCCCAGTCGTTGAGGGCCTGCAGGGTGATGGCGGCCCGTGGATGCCCCTCCAGCTGGGCTTCGATGGCGGCCGGCAGGGCCGCGGCCAGCCCCTCGCTGGTGGTGATCAGGATGGCGGCCGCCAGGGGATCGTGCTCCGCCTGGGCCATCAGATCGGCGGCCACCTGGGCGGGCTGGGCGGTGTGGTCGGCGATCACCAGCACCTCGCTGGGGCCGGCCAGGGAGTCGATGCCGACCCTGCCGTAGACCGCCTTCTTGGCCAGGGTCACGTAGAGGTTGCCGGGGCCGCTGATCACATCAACGGCGGGGATCGTTTCGGTGCCGTAGGCCAGGGCCGCGATCGCCTGGGCGCCCCCCACCCGGTACACCTCCTCCACCCCGGCCCGGTGGGCGGCCGCCAGCACGGTGACGTTCGGCTCGCCGCCGGGGCCGGGCGGGGTCACCATCACCAGACGTTCCACGCCGGCCACCCGGGCGGGAATCGCATTCATCAGCACCGTGCTGGGGTAGGAGGCCCGGCCGCCGGGGACGTAGATCCCCGCCCGCTGCACCGGACGCCAGCGGCGACCCAGCCGCTCGCCCTGGGGGCCAACCACGGCCAGATCCGAAGGCATCTGGCGGCGGTGGAAATCGAGGATGCGGTCGTGGGCCAGGTCGAGGGCCCGGCGCAGGGGCTCGGGGCAGACCCGCCAGGCCTGGGCCAGGCTCTCGGGCGGCACCCGAAGGGGATCGGGCCGCTGGCCATCGAAGCGCTCGCTGAACTCCAGCAGGGCCGCATCGCCGCGCTGGCGCACCCCGGCCAGGATCGCCGCGACGTTGGCCTCTTGCTGCTGCATCTGATCGCCCTCGGTGCGGGCGGCGATCGCTTCGAGCCGTTCACCGGCCAGCTGCCCATCCCGCAGACAGGCGATCCGCAGCGGCGGCAGGGCCGCAGGGGCGTCAGCGGCGGGGCTGCGGCTGGTGGGGGTGGATGCAACCACGGGGCGGTGCCTGAGGCGGAGGACTGTCACAAAATTAGGGCCAGGGACCGACCAGGCCCCAGGAGGTAGGATCCGCGTTTGCCGAGTCAGCGCCCTTACGCCTGTGGCCAATAACACGTCTTCGAAGAAACG
>NZ_JAGQBG010000157.1 GCF_024345515.1 Cyanobium sp. N5-Cardenillas | reverse complement strand
GGGCCGGGCCAGGCATCCTCCGGCACCCGCTCGCGGAACAGATCCACCAGGCGCTGGATCACGGCGTCGATGCCGAGGCCGTCAGTGACCAGCTCCACCGCATCGGCCGCCTGACACAGGGGGGCCTCGACCCGGCTGGAATCCAGCCGATCCCGCTCGGCGATCTGGGCTTCCAGTTCCGCCAGGGGCGGCACGGTGAAGCCCCGCTGGGCCAGATCCGCCGCCCGCCGGCGGGCCCGCTCCGCCACCGTGGCGGTGAGGAACACCTTGCACTCCGCCTCCGGAAAGACAGCGGTGCCGATGTCGCGTCCTTCCGCCACCAGACCACCCCGCTGCCCCATGGCCCGCTGCTGCCCGGTGAGGGCCACCCGCACGCAGGCATGGGCCGCCACGGTGGACACCGCAGCGGTGACCTCGGGGCCCCGGATCGCCTCGCTCACCTCGTGGCCGTTCACCCGCACCCGCTGCTCCCCGCCGGCGGCGCTCTCCAGCTGCAGATCGAGGTCGTCGAGCAGGGGGGCGATGGCGGCGGCATCGGCCGGGTCCACACCCCGGTGCAGCACCCACCAGGTGAGGGCCCGGTACATGGCGCCGGTGTCGAGATAGAGGAGGCCGAGGCGACTGGCGAAGGCCCGGGTGACGGTGCTCTTGCCCGCCCCGGCGGGGCCATCGATGGCGACGATCGGCGGGCGGTGCATCAGGAAGACATGGTCGATCAGTCGCGTGCTGCCGCAACGGGCGGCCGCGGCCAGCAGCGAGAGGCCGCCAGCGGTGGCGGTCATGGGGCTCAGGGTAGAGGGCTGCACAAGCTGCACGTACTCCACGGTCAGGCCCGCCGTCTCCAGGTCGCGGCGGACCGATTCGGTTAGCAGGGCGGCTCTGGCGGTGTCGTCGCTCCAGAGCGTCTGCGCCGCCAGCAGGGCCGCCGGCAGGGCCGCCGCCTGATTGCGCTCGCTGTCGCTCAGGTAGCGATGGCGGGAACTGCAGGCGAGCCCATCGGCCTCCCGCACGGTGGCGCAGCCCTGCACCGTCACCGGCAGGGCCAGGTCGGCCACCACGCGGCGCAGGATCGTCAGCTGCTGCCAGTCCTTCTCCCCGAGCAGAAGCCGATCCGGGCGCACCAGGGCCAGCAGCCGGCAGACCACCGTGGCCACACCCTCGAAATGGCCGGGCCGACCCGGACCACACAGGGTCTGGCGCAGGGAGGCCGGGGGGACCACCCCGGTGAGTTCCGCCTCGCCGCCAGGGAACAGCTCCTGCACCGATGGGGCCAACAGGGCCTCGGCTCCGGCCGCCTCCCCCAGGGCGGCATCGGCGGCCAGATCCCTGGGATAACGGTCGAAATCTTCAGCCGGTCCGAACTGGAGCGGGTTGACGAACACGCTGAGCAGCACCGCGGGCCGGCCGGCGGGGACGGCCGCCGACGCCCGCCGCAGCAGCTGCTGATGGCCCTCGTGCAGGCTGCCCATGGTGGGCACGAAGTGGAGCGGCCGGCCGACCTGCTCGCGGCGCCAGTCGTTCAGCTCGGCCAGGGTCTGAAGCAGTTGCACCGGCACAGAAAGAAAGCCCACCCGCCAGATTGGCGGATGGGCTGGAAGAACACGGGACGGACCGAGCCGCCTGAACGTGTCAGGGGAGCACTTCGAGCTTCACCTGGGCGACGCCACTCGAGGTGAGGCCCAGTTCCTGGGCTGCTCCGTGGGCCAGGTCGATCACCCGGTTGCCATGAAAAGGACCACGGTCATTGATGCGCACCACGGTGGAACGTCCGTTCCAGAGGTTGGTGACGCGCACCTTGGTGCCGAAGGGAAGGGTGCGATGGGCGGCGGTGAGGGTGCCGGGGCGGAACACTTCGCCACTGGCGGTGCGGTTGCCGAAGAAGCCGGGGCCGTACCAGCTGGCCTGACCGGTGCTGACCTTGCCGGCGGAGGCGATCAGATTGCTTGCCGTGGGAACAGTGCGGATGTCTTCAACGAAGCGGTCCCAGGTGGAGGGAAAGTCGGCGGGGCGGATGGCAACGGAACTCCCAGGGGCCTGCTGGGCAGTAAGGGAGCCGGCCTGGGCCGGAGCGATGCTGCTGGTGAAGAGGAGGGCGGCGGCGCCCAGGAGTTGAGTGACTCGCATAACAAGCGAAAGACACCGGTTCAGCGCGTCATCAGGACATGGTGTGACCTGAAGACGGCATTCGGGCGTTGACGTCAACCGAACCAGAAACAATGGTGACTGAGTCGAACGTGACCGAAATGACCTGGCGAATTCCTAAGAGAAAATGACAACAGCGGAAAACTATCCGAACTGGACAGGGCAAAAATGTGCTGCAGACAGGCCTCAGGACTGATCAGTTTTCATCATCTTTACCACCCTTCCAGGCGTCCACTGGCCTGACTGGCCCACCGGCGCTAGCGAAACATCAGTGGATTTGATCGATGGCATAAGTCCAGCCGATGGGAATGTGTGCCAATCGAGCAGTCGTCCATGCCCAGAGCGCTCCAGGCGCCCCCGGCGGCCCCGTGCCGATGCAGGATCGGTGCAGCGCTGACCCTTGGCCCATGGACTACCGCTCTGCCGGCGTGGACGTCGCCGCCGGCCGCGCCTTCGTGGAACGCATCCGAACCAGTGTCGAGACAACTCGACGGCCTGAGGTGGTCGGTGGACTGGGGGGCTTCGGCGGGCTCTGCCGCCTGCCGGCCGGGATGAAACGTCCCCTGCTGGTGGCCGGCACCGACGGGGTGGGCACCAAGCTCGAGCTCGCCCAGGCCCATGGCGGCCACCACGGTGTCGGCATCGACCTGGTGGCCATGTGCGTCAACGACGTGATCACCAGCGGCGCCGAACCCCTCTTTTTCCTTGATTACCTCGCCACCGGCAAGCTCGGCCCCGAGGCCATGGCCGAGGTGGTGGAAGGCATCGCCGACGGCTGCCGCCAGTGCGGCTGCGCCCTGCTGGGCGGCGAAACCGCCGAGATGCCCGGCTTCTACGGCGCCGGCCGCTACGACCTGGCCGGGTTCTGCGTGGCGGTGGTGGAGGAGGACGAGCGGATCGACGGCACACGGGTGAGCGCGGGCGACCGGATCGTCGCCGTGGCCAGCAGCGGGGTCCACAGCAATGGCTTCAGCCTGGTGCGGCGCATCCTGGAGGCCGAGGCCGTCGACGCCGGCACGCCGCTGCCAGCCACCGGCCAGGGGCTGATCGACGCCCTGCTGACCCCCACCCTTCTCTATGCCGCCCTGGTGAAGGACCTGCGCCGCTCCGGTTTGCCGCTCCATGCCATGGCCCACATCACCGGCGGCGGTCTGCCGGAAAACCTGCCCCGCTGCCTGCCGGCGGGGGTCCACGCGGTGGTCGACCCCGGCAGCTGGGAGCGTCCGCCCCTGTTCCGCTGGCTGCAGGAGCGGGGCCAGGTGCCGGAGACCGATCTGTGGAACACCTTCAACCTGGGGGTCGGTTTCTGCCTGGTGGTGCCAGCGGCGGCCTCAGCTGGCATCATCGAAATCTGCCGTTCCTCGGGCCATCAGGCCTGGGAGCTCGGCAGCATCGCGGTGGGCGAGCCGGGGGAACACCCCCTGGCCGGATTGCCGCACTGAGAGGACGCCGGCCCTGATCCACCGCTTTCCCTAAGGTCGTTGGCGTCATTTCCGCCTCGGCCAGGCCCCAAACGCTCCCAAGACGCTCCATAGATTTCGCTGCCCGATGTTCGATACGTCCAGACGCATCACCCGCCGCCGCAGTTCCGCAGGCCCGATGCCGCCCCAGCGCCCCCAGCAGCCGCGCCCCCGCCTGCGCGACGGCGCCGCCATGGTCCAGCAGCGCGAGGGCAACGGTGGCCAGCGGCCAACCTTCCTGACCCTGAGGGACCACGGCAAGGTCTATGTGGCCGACCTGCCCCGCCTATCCGACGGCCAGCTCACCCATATCAATAAGGAAGCCCAGGACGTCCTCGACAGCCTCAACCGCCGCCTGCAGGAACTGGAGGCCCAGACCTTCCTCAGCGAGGCCGACCAGGACACCCGTATCCGGGCCACCACCAAACGGGACATCACCCAGCGGTTCCTCAACTCGATCGCCCAGGAGCAGGAACTGCGCCGCTCCAACCCGGCCCTGAGGGCGGCCGCGGGCGAATCCCTCTCCCGCGCCTTCCTGGAACTGGCCCGCCACCGGCTGCCCGGCTCCACCTTCGATTCCCTGCTGCAGGAGGCCCTCAGTGCTTGCGGCCCCGGCGAAGACGGCGCCCTCGCCGGCGAAACGGCCGACCCCCAGGTGGTGAGGCTGCTGCAGCGGGCCGAGGCCCCCCAGCCTCGCCCCGCCGCCCTGCCGGTGGTGCTGAGCCCGGATCCCAGCGACGCCCTCAGCGCCTGAGGGCCTCAGGCGCTCTGAAACGGGTTGGCGGGCATGCGCCCCTCACACCGCTGCGCCACCCGGTCCAGATCCCGTCGCTCCCCGTCGTCCAGGCACCAACTGGCCGCCGCGGCCGCCGCTTCGGCCTGGTCCACGCGGCGCAACCCAACCAGGGGAATGGCCCCATGGGCCCGGCACCAGTTGATCGCCACGGCCGCCATGGGGGCGTCGTGGGCATGGGCGATCCGCTGCATGGTCTGCAGCAGGGGCTGGATGCGGGGCTGCAGCCGGCGGAACAGCAGGCCCCGGGGTCCGGCAGGCCGTCCCTGGTCCTCCCCCGGGGGTCGGCCCAGGAGACCGAGGGCCAGGGGGCTGTAGGCCAGCAGGTCAATGCCCAGCTCCCGGCAAACCGACGCCACGCCGTCAGCCGCGAGCGCATCGGGCGCCAGCAGGGACAGCTGCACCTGCAGGCTGGACAACCGCAGTCCCCGCCGGGCCAGCCTTTCGTGCACCAGGCGCAACCGGCGAGGGCCCAGGTTGGACACCCCCAGGCTGCCCACCCGGCCCTGTTCGAGCAGATCCGCCAGCCCCTCCAGGAGGGGCCCCTCCTGCCAGGGGGCGTAGCGGGCCGTGCTCCAGTGCAGCTGAACCCGATCGAGATGGCCCCCCAACCGGTGCCGGGAGGCTTCGAAGGCCTCCGCGAATCCACGGCGGCCCAGGCGCCAGGGGAAGGGGGCCAGCTTGGTGGCCACGGTGAGCCCCTGGCGCCGGGCCGGCGGCAGATCGGCGACGAAGCCGCCCAGTAACGACTCGCTGCGGCCTCCGAAGCGACCGGTGCCGTAGGAATCCGCCGTGTCGAACAGGGTCAGCCCCAGGTCCACCGCCCGGTGGAAACAGGCGGCCAGCTCCGTGTCCTGGGCCGGGTCGTAGCCCCAGAGAAACTGGTTGCCCCAGGCCCAGGTGCCCACCCCGATGCCGGGGGCAGCTGACGGCCCGTGCGAGGACACGGGGGAGGCAGGGTCGGCCCAGTCGATCGCGGCACTCTCACGCTGTTGCCATGATCGGACCGAACCGTCCCCAGGGGGCCTGTGATGACCACCCATCCCGGCGGCCGGCCGCCTCTGCCCACCGCCGGAGCGAACACCCCCATCCCGTTGGCCGCCGGCAGCACGCCAACCGCGCCCGCCCCCGAGCCGGTGCTCTGCTCCCATTGCGGTCGCACAGCCAGCAACGGCATCAGCTGCCAGGGGATCTGCGTTGCCGACTCGGGCTATTGAAGCGGTGGCTTGGCCGGGGATGGCCCGCAGGCCTGCTGCTGCTGGACCTCATTGGCCCCTGGGCGCCCCTGGTGGGCCAGGGGCTGCCGGGCGAGGATTTCGGCCGCTGGGAAGGGGGCCTGCGGCGCTGCCGCATCGTCAGCACGTCCCGCCAGGCCCCACAGCAGCAGACGAGCAGCTGCAGGATGCTGCGCCTGGATCAGCAGATGGAGGGACTCCTCACGGTCCGGTTTCTGCAACCGGCCGGCAGCGGCGCCTTCCTGGATCACCAGCTGGTCTTCGCCGGGGTTCTGGCGGAAGGCACCAGGGGCATGCAATGCCAGGCGAGCCGCTGCGAGCCGCGTTGGCCCCTGCGGCTGCGCGTGAGTGCCGTGGGCCAGGCGGGCTTCGGCGAGGCCACGGCGGCCCTGGGGCTGACCAGGGCCCAGCTCGCCAGCGGCCACTGCCAGCTGGACGGCCGCGCCTTCCGCTGCGAGGCCGTCGGCTCGGAAGGGGAGCGGTGGCAGGCGGAAGCCTCTCCCTGAGCGGGCCTACGAGCCGGGCGGGCGGGGGAAATGACGATCGGCAACGAACGCCACAGACAACCCTGACCTTCTTCAGGTTCTCTTTATTATTCGTTCGTTCGGGTGATGGTCATGCCCCAGTCCGCATCGCTGCTGGCCCTGGTGGGCGTCGTCGGGTTCGCCCTGATCTCCCTGCTCCTGGGCGTCCTTCCCTGAGCCGTGGCGGGTGGCCGAAGGGACGCCGCCGCTAGGGTGCCGCCACTTACCATCCGGCATGTCGACCAAGGACGCCTTCACACGCATCTATCAACGCGACACGTGGGGGGGAGGCTCGGGCCAGGGTTCCAGACCTGAGTTCAACGGCGAGTACATCGCCACCCTGCAGCGCTTTCTGCGGCTCAATGACATCCGCAGCGTCGTCGATTTCGGCTGTGGCGACTGGCAGTTTTCCCGCCTGATCCACTGGGGCGACATCACCTACACCGGGATTGACATCGTCGACTCCGTGGTGGCAGCCAACAGTGACCTCCACGCCAGCGACTCGATTCGCTTCCAGCTCTTCGAGGACCTGGCCAGCCTGCCGCCCGCCGATCTGATTCTGGTGAAGGATGTGCTTCAACACCTTCCCAACCAATTGGTGCGGGAGTATCTCGACCATTTCAAGGCCCACTACCGCTGGCTGATCATCACCAACGACGATCTGCCCCACGCGGAGCTCAACCGGGACATCGACGCAGGAGCCTGGCGGCCGCTGCGGCTGGACCTGCCTCCCTTTGAGGAGCATTGCTCCACCCTGGCGCAATGGGTGGTGCTCACCGAAGCCTCGATGAGCCTGCACAGGAAACGGGCGGAATTGATCCTCGGAGCCGGAGAACGCCAGCCGCAGCGCAGGCCTGGAACTCAGCAGGAATGAATCAGGACCAGGCTGTTATCCTGCTGCGAGATCTGCTGAAAGACCTGGTGCGACATTGTCACCAGTTGCCGACCCTTTTCAGGGCGGTGTAGTACTCGATGATGGCATCTTCGAGAATCGCCGTGGGGGTGGACGGAAGCTGGATTCTTTCGCGATAGGCCTGGATCTTTTCAATCATCGCCAGGCAGTCTTCGCTGAGCAGCGCCACGAACGGATCCGGCTCTTCCGTGGAGTTGACTCCCACCTCAGTCCTCATTGGCAAGTCAATCGCAGTCTGCCATCGATGGCCTGCCGTTGGGCCGTGACTCCTGCGCAGCGGGGCGAGCAGGAGAACGTCGGTTGTTGCAGAGGCGGCACCCAGATTCGAACTGGGGATAAAGGATTTGCAATCCT
>NZ_JAGQBG010000156.1 GCF_024345515.1 Cyanobium sp. N5-Cardenillas | reverse complement strand
GCCCTGCTCGAAGGCGATCTCCACCACCTGCCCCTCAGCCGGGGCGTCCGCCACGGAGCGGGTCATGGCAAAGACCTCCTCCGGCGGCTCCACCATCGGATCCTCCAGGGGGCCGGCCTCGATGCTGCGGCCCAGCAGGTTGAGGTCGATCGAATAGGGGGATTTCTTGCTCACCGGCGCCGGGATGTCACAGCGCTCGCCGTAGGCGATCGTCTCCTGGCGGCTCATGCCCCATTCCCGCGCCGGTGCCAGCACCTTGAGGTCGGGGGCCAGGGCGCCGATGGCCACATCGAAGCGCACCTGATCGTTGCCCTTGCCGGTGCAGCCGTGGGCCACCGCATCGGCCCCCACCTCCCGGGCCACCTCCACGAGGCGACGGGCGATCAGGGGGCGGGCCAGGGCGGTGGAGAGGGGGTAGCGCCCCTCATAGAGGGCATTGGCGCGGATCGCCGGGAAGGCGAACTCGCGGATGAAGGGTTCGATCAGGTCGTCCACCCGCGACTGGCTGGCGCCGGCCGCCAGGGCCTTGAGGCGGATCGGCTCGAGCTCGTCCCCCTGGCCGAGGTCGGCGGCGAAGGTGATCACCTCCTTCACCCCCCACTCGCGCATCAGGTAGGGGATGCAGACGCTGGTGTCGACACCACCGGAATAGGCGAGCACCACCCGCTCGGCACGCGGCGTTCCTGTCGGCGATGCCCCGCCCGCCAGATGCCCTATCTCGCTCATCCGTGGCGCTCCTGCTCTGTGGCGACCGATTCTGTCGCCTGGGGCCATTCTCCCCCCTGGTCCGCCGATGGCAGGCGCCAGCGGAGCAGGACCACCAGGGCCAGCAGCAGGGGAGGCCCGAGCACCAGGGCCGCCACCACCGCCGGCACGATCGGCAGGGGCTGGGGCCAGCGGACGGCGGCCGCTGCCAGCAGGGTGCTGAGCACGAGGGCCGCCGACCAGAGACGGCCCACGTCCAGGATCTTGGCAATGGTCATGGTCGGCGCGGTAGGGTGTTGAGTCGGTCCTTGACGACCCAGCCTGACGGCATGAGCATTCTCGACACGATCAACCCCTCCCTGACCCGCTACCGGCGCAACGAGCCGGCGCCGGTGCTGCCGCTGCGGGATGAGCCCGATCTGCTGAGCCTGCTGGAGGCCAGCGGCCGCCTGGTGGCCGATGAGGAAACGGCCAGCACCGATGTGAGCACGGTGGAAGAGGAGGAGCTGTCGGCGCTGATGGGCGAGAAAGAGGATTACAGCCCGGCCGACGAGCCCTCCGAGGAAGACTGGGAGGACTGACGGTCCGATCCGTCGCCACCCTGCAGCCCCTCCGATGGCCTCCCGCGACGGCCGCACGCCTGCGGCCCTGCTCGCCCTGATCCTGCTGGCCGCCTGCCTGGCCAGCGACGCCCTGGTGGCCAACTCCATGCTGACCCTGCCGCTGGTGGTGGCGGCCCTGGTCAGCGCGGGGGTGGCGGCCCTCGGGGTGCCCGGCCTGCGGGCCCTGAAACTGGGCCAGGTGATCCGCGATGAGGGCCCCCAGGCCCACCACAGCAAGGCCGGCACGCCCACGATGGGGGGCCTGCTGGTGGTGCCCGTGGGGGTACTGGTGGGCGGGCTGATCAGCCCGCAGGATCCCCGCCTGCTGGCGGTGGCGGCGGTCACCCTGGCCTACATGGCGATCGGTGCCGTCGACGACTGGCGCAGCCTCACCCGCCGCACCAACACGGGCCTGAGCCCCCGGGGCAAGCTGCTGCTCCAGGCCCTCGCCGCGGTGGGCTTCCTGGTCTGGGCCCACCAGGGCGGCTGGCTGGGGGGCGGCGTGCCCGGCGATCTGGGTCTGCCCTTCGGCCGGGTGCTCACCCTCGGGTTGCTGATCTGGCCCCTGGGCCTGTTCGTGTTCCTGGCCGAAAGCAACGCCACCAACCTCACCGATGGCCTCGATGGCCTGGCCGCCGGCTGTGGCGCCATCGTGTTCACCGGCATGGGGCTGCAGCTGATGCTGCGGGGCCACGGGGGGGATCCGGTGCTGGCCGCCTTCTGCACGGCCATGGCGGGCTGCTGGCTCGGCTTCCTCAGCCAGAACCGCCACCCGGCCAGGGTGTTCATGGGCGACACGGGCTCCCTGGCCATGGGGGCCGCCCTGTCCTCGGTGGCCCTGCTGACCGACAGCCTCTGGCCCCTGCTGCTGATGGGCGGGGTGTTCCTGGCCGAATCCCTGTCGGTGATCCTGCAGGTGGGGGTGTTCAAGGCCACCAAGGGCCCCGACGGCCAGGGGCGGCGCCTGTTCCGCATGGCCCCGCTGCACCACCATTTCGAACTGGGGGGACTGCCGGAGCAGCGGGTGGTGCTCGGTCTGTGGGGCGTCAGCCTGATACTGGTGCTGGTGGGATTGGTGCTGCTTCCCTGAGCAGCCCCTGACTGTCGTCGATCACGGCGACCCCGCCGACCGCTCCGTCGCACCCGGGCCCATGGCGTTTTTCACCTGGAAGGAAACGGGCCTCACCGCCGACTGCGCCAGCCTGGAGGCCATGGCGGCACGGTTTGAAGAGGCGGCGGCCCTGATGCGCCGCATGGCCGGCGAGGGCTTCAAGGTGGAGCGCCACCCGGAGGGCCAGCGCATCACCCACCCCGATCCCACCGTGTTCGGGGCCTACGGGTTCGTGAGCGAGGAATCGGCCGAAAGCCAGCTCACCCTGCTGGACGAGCCCGGCGCCTGAGCCCCGTCAGGCCGGTGTCGGCCAGGACCCTCAGCGGCGCAGGTAGCCCACCAGCCACACCACCACGAAGGCCAGGGAGGAGACGCCCAGGTAGACCAGCGTCCATGTCTGGAAGCCGGCCACATCCCAGCCGAAGGGCAGCACCCCGTTGGCCGCGTCACCGGCGGTGCTGAAAGCGAGGGGGCCCACGCCAGGAAGAGGGGAGAGGAGAGCCGGAAGCATCGCGGCACGTTAGGGGAACGGGCTCGCGCCGCGTCAGGATCGCCCCAGCCGCTCCTTCTCCATGGCACCAGGCCCTTCCCCTTTCCCGCGGACGGTGATGCTGCTGGGCAGCGGCGAACTCGGCAAGGAGGTGGCCATCGCCGCCCAGCGGCTGGGTTGCCGGGTGATCGCCGTCGACCGCTACGCCGATGCCCCCGCCATGGCAGTGGCGCAGGTGAGCGAGGTGGTGGCCATGGCCGACCCCGACGCCCTAAAGGCGGTGGTGCGGCGCCATCGCCCCGACGTGGTGATCCCGGAGATCGAGGCCCTGGCGGTGGACGCCCTGGCGGAGCTGGAGGCGGAGGGCCTCACCGTGATTCCCACCGCCCGGGCCACGGCGGTGACCATGAACCGCGACCGCATCCGCGACCTGGCCGCCCGGGGCCTGGGGCTGCGCACCGCCCGATTCGCCTACGCCGAAAGCGCCGCCGAACTGGCGGCGGCGGCGGCACCCCTGGGCTGGCCCGTGGTGGTGAAACCGGTGATGAGCTCCTCCGGCAAGGGGCAGAGCGTGGTGCAGGGGCCCGACGACATCGAAGCCGCCTGGGACGGGGCCATGGCCGGAGCGCGGGGGACCGGGGCGCGGGTGATCGTGGAGGAATTCCTGCGCTTCAGCCTGGAGATCACCCTGCTGACGGTGCGCCAGTGGCAGGGCCCCACCCTGTTCTGCCCGCCGATCGGCCACATCCAGGAGCGGGGCGACTACCAGTGCAGCTGGCAGCCCGCCCGGCTGGGGGAGGCCCAGCTGGCGGCGGCCCAGGCGATGGCGAAGGCCGTCACCGACGACCTCGGCGGCGCCGGCCTGTTCGGGGTGGAGTTCTTCCTCTGCGGCGAGCCCGGTGCCGAGGAGGTGGTGTTCTCCGAGCTCTCGCCCCGGCCCCACGACACGGGCCTGGTGACGCTGGTGGGCCAGAACCTGAGCGAATTCGAGCTGCACCTGCGGGCGGTCCTGGGACTGCCGATCCCCGAGATCCGCAGCCTTGGAGCGGCGGCCTCCCGGGTGATCCTGGCCGGACCGGAAGCCCCCGGCGGGCCCGGAACAC
The DNA here is from genome assembly GCF_024345515.1 of Cyanobium sp. N5-Cardenillas. Classification (GTDB taxonomy): domain Bacteria; phylum Cyanobacteriota; class Cyanobacteriia; order PCC-6307; family Cyanobiaceae; genus Cyanobium. The sequence continues at coordinate 3,438 of NZ_JAGQBG010000156.1, read as the reverse complement.
CGAGCTACCTGGGTTTGGAGCAGGCCCTGACGGTACCGGACACCCAGGTGCTCATTTTCGGTAAACCCGATACCCGGCCCTGGCGGCGGATGGGGGTGGCCCTGGCCCGCGGCGACGATGAGACGGACGCCCGCCGGCGCGCCGATGGGGCCGCCGTGCTCGTGCAGGTGCAGACCAGCGGTTGAACCGTCGGCCACCACTGGCTTTGCACGGCTTCGAGCTCTATGGTGCGCCCCTGCGGGTAGCATCATGTCTCAGGCCCATCCAACCTCCAAGCTCTCCCGTTCCCGGAAGACCCGGGAGCGACGGGACCTGGGGGCTGTGGCGCTTCCTGAGGCCCCCAGGACCGATCCGAAGCCTCGGCCCCCGGCCCAGCAGAGGTCCCGGCGCCGCCCCCTGGTGACCTTCGGGCTGGGCATCGCCGTGGGTGCCCTCCTGGCCGGACCGCTGCCGGCGCGCCTGGCCCCGTTCCTGGCCGGCCTGATTCCCACCTCCCGCGGCATCGGAGCGGTGCTGAATCCCCTCTCCGTCGAAAACCGCCGCATCCTCGTGCTCGGCCGTGACTCGGTGGGCGAGAACACCGATGTGATGTTCACCGTGCGGCTCGACGGCGACATCACCCACATCACCCAGGTGCCGCGGGACACCTTCATCGAGTCCCCCCAGCTGGGGGTGGTGAAGGCCAACTCCCTGTTCGCCCTTGGTGGCATCCAGACCGCGAAGGACGAGGTGGGCCAGCTGCTGTCAGCTCCCATCGACCGCTACCTGAAGGTGAACCTGGATGCGGTCAGCAAGCTCGCCGAGGCCCTCGGTGGGGTGGAGGTGGACGTGCCCAAGCGGATGTACTACGTCGACAACGCCCAGGGGCTCTACATCGATCTCTACCCCGGCAGGCAAGTTCTCAAGGGCAACGACCTGGAGGGTTTCCTGCGCTTCCGCCACGACGAACAGGGCGACCTGGGCCGCATGGAGCGCCAGCGGCAGGTCATGGCCCAGGTGTTCCGCAAGCTGGCGGATCCCGCCACGATCGCCAGGCTGCCGGCCCTGCTGGAGATCGCCGGCAACGACATGGTCACCGACCTCTCGCCGATCGAGATGACCCAGCTGATGTCAGCCCTCGGCCGGAGCAAGCTGAGCACCCAGCGGGTGCCGGGCCGGCTCTACTGGCACAACGACCTCAGTTACTGGATGCCCGACAGCAACCAGGTCCACCCCAGCGGCAGCGGCGACGAGCCCCTCCCCTGAGGACGGTTCAGGTGGGGCCGCGGCCGTCGTCGGGGCTGCGCCAGCCGGCGGTCAGTTCGGCCAGCAGCTGGGCCAGACCCTGCTTCCTGGGCAGATCGGCTTCGGCAGCCCACTCGATCTCCTGGATCCTGGCGTCATCCAGGCCCAGCAGTTCCACCAGGTGGCGGTAGGCCACCCGCTCCTGGGCGTTGATGCTGGGCTCGGCCGGTGAGCGCCGCCCCACCCGCACCATCATGTAGCTGAGCTTCAGGGCCAGCTGGCGGGCATCGCCGCCGCTGAGCTGGCTTACCAGAGCGTCCAGGCCGGCCACCGGCAGCCGCTCGGCCAGGAAGGCCTCCAGCTGCGCTTCACCGAGGCCACTGGGGCTGTCGCCGTGGAGATGGGTGGCCACCTGCTCGGCCAGCAACTCCCGCTCGGCGGTGGAGCATTCGCCGTCGGCCCAGGCGACGGTGCAGACGATGCGCAGCAGGGCCGCCTGGGCGGCGGTGAGTTCAGCCATGGGTCAGGCCGCAAGGGGAATGGGGGGATGCTGCTCCAGCACGTGCCGCAGGTAGCGGCCGGTGTGGCTGGCGGCATTCTCGGCCACGGACTCGGGGGTGCCGATGGCGACGATGTGGCCGCCCTTGTCCCCGCCCTCTGGTCCGAGGTCGATCAGCCAGTCGGCGCAGCGGATCACATCGAGGTTGTGCTCGATCACCAGGATCGAGTTGCCCTTGTCGACCAGGCGCTGCATCACGTCCATCAGCTTGTGGACGTCGTAGAAGCTGAGGCCCGTGGTGGGTTCGTCGATCAGGTAGAGGGTCTTGCCGGTGGCACGGCGGGAGAGCTCGGTGGCCAGCTTCACCCGCTGGGCCTCTCCGCCGGAGAGGGTGGGCGCCGGCTGGCCCAGCTTGATGTAGCCGAGGCCCACATCCACCAGGGTGCTGAGCCGGTCGCCGGCCTGGGGAATGGCGGCGAACACCTCGGCGGCCTGCTCCACCGTCATCTCCAGCACATCGGCGATGGTGTGGCCCCGGAAGGTGACCTGCAGGGTCTCGCGGTTGTAGCGGGCCCCCTTGCAGACGTCGCACTGGACGTAGACGTCAGGCAGGAAGTTCATCTCGATCACGTTCACCCCCTGGCCGCTGCAGGCCTCGCAGCGCCCCCCCTTGACGTTGAAGCTGAACTGGCCCACCTGGTAGCCGCGGGCCTTGGCCTCCACCGTGGCGGCGAACACCTGGCGGATCGGATCGAAGGCGCCGGTGTAGGTGGCGGGGTTGGAGCGGGGGGTGCGGCCGATCGGCGACTGGTCGATGACGATCACCTTGTCGATTGCCTTGATACCCCGCAGCTCCTCCAGCCCGGAGGGGAAGGGCACCTTCATGCCGAGGCGGTTCTCGAGGGCCGGGTGCAGCAGCTCGTTCACCAGGGTGCTCTTGCCGCTGCCGCTCACCCCGGTGACGCACACCAGCCGGCCGAGGGGGATCTCCACGTCGATACCCTGGAGGTTGTTGCGGGTGCAGTTGGCCAGGGTGAGCCGGCGGCTGCCGGCATCGCGGCGTTCGGCGGGGGTGGGGATGGAGCGGCGACCGCTCAGGTAGGCCCCGGTGAGCGAGTCCTCGGCGTTGAGCAGGTCGTCGAGGGAGCCCTCGGCCACGATGTGGCCGCCATGGACGCCGGCACCGGGTCCGATGTCCACCAGGTAATCGGCGGCGCGGATCGTGTCCTCGTCGTGCTCCACCACGATCAGGGTGTTGCCCAGGTCGCGCAGCTTGGTGAGGGTGGCGAGCAGGCGGTCGTTGTCACGCTGGTGCAGGCCGATGCTGGGCTCGTCGAGCACGTACAGGACGCCGGTGAGGCCGGCGCCGATCTGGGTGGCGAGGCGGATCCGCTGGGCCTCCCCGCCCGAGAGGGTCATGGCGGGGCGATCCAGGCTCAGGTAATCGAGGCCCACATCGAGCAGGAAGCGCAGGCGCATGCGGATCTCCCGCAGCACCAGGTCACCGATCTGGATCTGGCGGCTGCTGAGCAGGGGCTCCGCCCCTTCGCTGGCCCCCACCCCCATCAGGGCCTCGATGCGCTCCAGGGTGACGGCCACGCTCACGGAGGTGAGCTCGTGGATGGCGTAGGGCCCCACCCGCACGGCCAGGGCTTCGGGCCGCAGCCGCAGGCCGTGGCAGCTTTCACAGGGCACCAGCTCCAGGTACTTCTCCA
>NZ_JAGQBG010000155.1 GCF_024345515.1 Cyanobium sp. N5-Cardenillas | reverse complement strand
AGGGCCAGGGCCTGCCGGTAGGCGGCGATCGCCTCCAGCAGGCGGCCCCGCTGGCGTTCGATCAGGCCCAGGTTGAACCAGGCCAGGGCAAGCTCCGGGGAGAGGCGGGTCACCGCTGCCGTCAGGGCTGCCGCCTCTTCCAGGGTCCCCTGGCGCAAGAGCAGGGCCCCGAGGTTGAGCCGGGCTCCGATGCTGAGCCGCCCGTCCAGGGGCAGCTCCAGGGCCTGGCGGTAGAGGGCGGTCGCGGCGTCAGGCTCCCCAGGGCTGCGGGCGATGGCGAGATGGAGCAACAGCTCATAGCGTTCCGCAAGGGATCCGGGACCGACCCGGGCCAATCCCTCCTCCAGCAGGGCGATGCCCCTGGCGTGATGGCCCTGGCTCACCTCCAGGGCGCCGAGCTTGGCGCAGGCGTAGGGGTCGCCGGGCCTGGCGGCCAGTTCCGCCTCCATGGCCTGGCGCAGGCGTGCCGCCTTGCCGGAGGCCGCCAGCAGATCCGGGCGGTAGCCCTCGTGCACCAGGGCCGGTTCCCCGCAGGCCAGCACCTGCCAATGGGGCTCCTGCTCCAGCAGCGCGGCCACACTGTCGTCGACCATGGCGTGGTAGCGGCGGCTCCAGCGGATCGCGGCATGGCGCCGGAACAGGCGGCTGACGCTGGAGAAGGGGGACTGGGCGGCCCCCACTTCCTGGCGCAGCAGGTTGATCAGCAGCACCTGCGGCTGCGCCATCAGGGCGCGCAGCGGCGCGCACGCCTCGGGCCGCAGCCACTCATCGGCATCCAGCACCAGCACCCAGTCGCCCCGCACCAGATCCAGGGCGTGGTTGCGGGCAGGGGCGAAATCCCCCGGCCAGGCCAGATGGTGCACGCTGGCCCCGCAGCGGGCGGCGATCCCAGCGGTGCCGTCGTCGGAGCCGGTGTCCACCACCACCATCTCGTCGACGAAGCCGGCCACCGAAGCCAGGCAGCGCTCCAGGCGCTCTGCTTCGTTGCGCACGATCATCGACAGGCTCAGCATCGGACGCTGCGGGGCAGGACGGTCGTGCCAGGAGGCTAGGCGCCGGTGAGGGCTCAGTCGGTGAAGTCCGCGTCGACTGCCGCGCCGGGGCCGAGGCCGAGGCGCCCCAGCAGTTCGCCCTGGGCCAGGGCCATCTGGCCCGGGGACCAGGCGGCCGGAATGCCTGGCCCCAGCAGCGGCTGCAGGGCCTGCCAGGCATAGGGGCTGCCGTAGACCGCCAGGCCCGCCAGTCGGCCGGCGGCCTGCAGCTGGCGGATCACCGCCGGCCAGGGATCCGGACCGTCGGCCCTGCCGCGGAACGGATTGCCGCGCACGAACAGCTGCAGCAGCACCGGACCCTCGCCCAGCCGCTCCAGGGCCAGGGGGGCCTCCCCATCCCCGCTCCAGGGGGAGGGCCCCTGGCCGTCAATCAGGCAGGCCCGCCATCCCGCGGCCGCCGGCAGGGCCAGGGCCGGAGCGGTCGCCGGCAGGAAGGGGCAGGCCAGGCTGTTGTCGAGCCGGATCAGGTTCACCCCGGGGCCGCGCACCGGGCCCTGTCCCTGTTGCTCCAGGCTGCGTTGCACCAGCTCCAGGGCCAGGGCCTGGTCGGAGGGGGAGGGGCCATTGCTGAGCTGGCCCAGGGGGGCGGAGGCGCTGGGGGCGTCGCCGGCGGGGCAGCGCCCCAGGGCCAGGCGCCGCCGCTCCAGGCTGGCCTGCAGCCGCTCCAGGGCCAGCCTGCCGCTGTGGACGGCCGCGACGATGGCGTCGATCGCCCCCTCCGCATCGCCGGGCATCAGCACCAGGTCGGCCCCCGCCTCCAGGGCCAGCACGGCGGCTTCCGAGGCGCCGTAGCGGCCGGCGATCGCCTCCATCACCAGGGCATCGGTGACGATCAGCCCCTCGAAACCGAGCTCGTCGCGCAGCAGCCCGGTGAGCACCGGCCGCGACAGGGTGGCAGGGTGCTCGCCGTCGAGGGCCGGCAGCAGCAGGTGGGCGGTCATCACTGCGGCCACCTCGGCGGCGATGGCGTCGCGGAACGGCGGCAGCTCCACGGCCTCCAGGCGGGCGCGGCTGTGCGGCAGCAGGGGCAGCTCCAGGTGGGAGTCGCTGGCGGTGTCGCCGTGGCCGGGGAAATGCTTGGCGCAGGTGAGCACCCCTTCGGCCTGGGCGCCACGGCAGAAGGCGGCCGCCAGGGCACCGGCGGTGGCCGGGTCTTCCCCCCAGGCCCGCACGTTGATCACCGGGTTGGCCGGGTTGTTGTTGACGTCGCAGACCGGGGCAAGCAGCCAGTTGAGTCCGAGCTGGCGGGCCTCCCGGCCCGTGCAGGCCCCGTAACGCCGGGCCAGATCCAGGGCCAGGGTGGGATCGGCGGCGTGAATCCGGGCCAGGGCAAGGGGCGGCACCAGCCAGCTGGCCCCCTCGAAGCGCTGGCCCACCCCCTCCTCGACGTCGGCGCAGAGCAGCAGGGGCTCGCTGGCCCAGGCCGACAGCTGGCGGGTGCGCAGCCGCAGTTCGGCGGCGCTGCCCCCCAGCAGGATCACGCCACCCACGCCGCGCTTGAGCAGGCGCTGCAGGCTGGCATTGTCCAGCTCCCAGCGGGGATAGCGCCGCTGGCCATCGGCCGGATGGCCGCTGCAGCGCACCACCAGCAGGGCGGCGACGGCGCGGTCCAGGGCCTGCTGCTGCTCGATCGATGGCGCCATGGGGCGGGTCAGACCTCGGTGTCGCTGTCGGTCTCGGGGTCGTCGGCGGGATCCGCCGGGCCCTCCCCGTCACCGCGCTCGCGCCGTTCCGCCTCCAGGCGCTGCAGCAGCCCCAGCACCGTGTTGCCCTTCTCCAGGCCCCGGTCGAGAACGAAGGCCACCTCCGGTGTGCGGCGCATCTTGAGGCGGCGGCCCAGCTCCCCCTTCACGTAGACGGCGGCCGCCTGCAGGCCGGCCATGGCCACCTCCCGATCCTCGGTGCTGCCGAAGATGCTCACGAAGATCTTGCAGTGCTGCAGATCGCCGGCCACTTCTACGCTGGTGACACTCACCATGCCGTGCTGGACCCGCTCGTCCTTGATGCCGCTGATCAGCAGCTCGCTCACTTCCCGGCGGATCAGGGCCGCCACCCGTTCCACCCGTCGGCTCTGTGCCATGACTACGAAACCGGCCCGGTCTGCACCATGGCACGCAGCACCAGGGTGAGGCTGATCATGCCGCTGACCAGGGCGCCCACCAGGGCCACCGCCGTGACCGGGTTGCTGCGCCGCCGGGCCAGGGGCTCGAACACCGAGTTGAACACCCCCAGGCTGAAGGCGATCAGGTAGCGCGGATAGCGGGTCACATTGACGAAAAACTCTTTCATGGCCTCGGCGGCGGTCCTGGTCGGATGCTGGCTACTCTGCCGCCCGGGGCCACGTCCAGCCGTCATCGAGGGTCCATGGAGCTGCATCAGTTCAGACATTCCGCCTTCTGCGAGAAGGTGCGCCTGCTGCTGGCCTACAAGGGGGTGGAGGCCACGATCGTCGAGGTGACCCCCGGCCTGGGGCAGCTGGAGCTGTTCCGTCTCTCCGGCCAGCGGCAGGTGCCGGTGCTGGTCGACGGCGGTGAGGTGATCCCCGATTCCACGGCCATTGCCCTGCACCTGGAGGCCTCCCACCCGCAGCCACCCCTGCTGCCGGCCGATCCGATCGCCCGCGCCAGGGTGCTGCTGCTGGAGGACTGGGCCGACACCGCCCTGGCCCGGGGCGCCCGCCTGGCCCTGCTCCAGGCCGCGGCCGCCGACCCGCTGCTGCGGGCGGCCCTGCTGCCCGAGGCCACCCCGGCGCCCCTGCGTGACCTGGTGGGGGCCCTGCCGGGTGGCCTGCTCGGCTCCGCCACCGAGGCGATGCGCGACCTGCTCGGGCCCTGCGAGGTGCGGCAGCTGCACCGCAGCCTCGAGCAGCTCGCCCTGCTGGTGGCCGAGCGTCCCTACCTGGAGGGCGATGCCCTCTCCCTGGCCGACCTCGCCGTGGCGGCCCAGCTGTACCTGCTGAAGTTTCCCGTCTGTGCGGGTGCCCCCCTCGCCGGGCGGGGCGTCGAAGGCATCGCCGACAACCCCGTGCTCGAGCCCCTGTTCGCCTGGCGCGACCAGCTGCTTGCCGCGGTGGGCCGGGACTGAGGCCCGGCACCGCATCGGTCCCCGCACCCGCCAGGATGGGCTTCGCTGGTGTCCTGGCCTTGTCCGATCCGCTGCTGCGGGAGCTCGACCATTACGTGGTGCTGGAGCCTGGCCAGGGGGAGCGCATCCTCACCGCCGCCGAAACCCTGCTCTGGCTGGCTGGCCACGTGGAGGCCCTGGGGGATCCACCGGCCGACCTGGCAGACCTGGCCGATCCGGAAGCCCGCGCCGGCCGGCTGATCGACACCGCCTGTGAGCTGGAGCTGGCGCCGGGTTGCGCGATCCAGTGGTTCGCGGTGCGGCTCGAGCCCCCCGGCTGAGGGAGCCGCTGGTGCTCAGTCGGGGGCGTCAGGGGGCTGACGGGGGTCGCGCAGCACCGAGGGCAGGGCCTCCAGCACCTGCAGCGCCACTTCGGAGGGCTGGCCCCCTTTCTGCACCACGGCCAGGTCGGCCTGGGCGTACAGCGGCCGTCGCTCCTGCAGCAGGGCCTGCAGGCGGCCGGCCGGATCGGCAGCGTCGAGCAGGGGCCGCCGGGTGGGATCGGCGGCCAGACGCCGCAGCAGCTCCGCCTCGGGGGCATCCAGCCACACCACCACCCCCTGGCGCATGTGCCCCCAGTTCTCCGGTCGGGTCACCGCCCCACCGCCGGTGGCCACCACAAGGGAATGCCAGCTGGCGATGCCATTGAGCACGCTGGTCTCGAGGGCGCGGAAGGCCTCCTCGCCATCGCTGGCGAAGATCGCATCGATCGGCCGGCCGGCGGCCTCGGTGAGGGTGGCGTCGGCATCGATGAAGCGATAGCCGAGGGCCTCGGCCAGGGGCCGCCCCACGGCGCTCTTGCCGGCCCCCATCATCCCCACCAGGTAGATATTGAGCCCATCAAGGCGGCGGGCCAGGGCCCGGTGGCTGGGGGTGGCGGCGGGGTCAGGGGCCATGCGGGCGCGGTCGGCGGCATTCCTGACCCCGTTTCTAGGATGGGCGTCCCCTGGCCCCCGGCGATGACCGCAACCCGGTTGACCGCCTCTTCCGCGGCACCTTCCCCCACCAGCCCCGCCCACGGGCGCGGCCGGCCCTGTGTGATCACGCGCCGGGCCACCTTCAGTGCCAGCCATCTCTACCGGCTGCCCGAGCTGGACGAGGCCGAGAACGCCCGTCGCTTCGGCCGCTGCAGCCTGGCCCCGGGCCATGGCCACAACTACGAGCTCACCGTCGCGATGGGCGGTCCCCTCGACGGCGACGGCATGGTGCTCAACCTCTCCGACGTCAAGCACGCCATCCGGCGGGAAGTCAGTGACCCCCTCGACTTCCGTTTCCTCAACGACGTCTGGCCCGAGTTCGACCTCTCCAGGCCCGACGGGCGGCTGCCCACCACCGAAGCCCTGCTGCTGGCCATCCGCGAGCGGCTCGCCCCCCATCTGCCGCTGGTGGCCCTGCGGCTCCACGAACAAACCAACCTCTGGGCCGACGTGCTCTGCGGTCCCACCATTGATCCCATGGAAGCCTTCCTCTCGATCCGCACCCACTTCGCCGCGGCCCACCGCCTGGCCCGCCCCGAACTCAGCCAGAGCGAGAACGAGGCCATCTACGGCAAGTGCGCCCGCCCCCACGGCCACGGCCACAACTACCTGCTCGATGTGACCGTGCGGGGTCCGATCGATGCGCGCACCGGCATGGTCTGCGACCTGGCCGAGCTGCAGCAGCTGGTGGCCGACCTGGTGGTGGAGCCCTTCGACCACACCTTCCTGAACAAGGACGTGGAGCACTTCGCCGGCTGCGTTCCCACGGCCGAGAACATCGCCCTCCACATCGCCGACCTGCTCAGCGCCCCCATCGCCACCACCGGCGCCCGGCTGCACAAGGTGCGCCTGCAGGAGAGCCCCAACAACGCCGCCGAGGTCTTCGCCGAGACGCCGCAGCTGGAGATGCTGCCGGCGGCCATCGAAGCCCTTGCGGCCGTTTGAGTCCGGCGGCGACCCCGGAGCTGCGGCTCGTGCTGGCGGTGAGCCTCGATGGCCGCCTCGCCCCGGCTGATGGGGGTGCCGCCCAGCTGGGGGGCGCCGGTGACCGGCAGGTGCTGGAGGAGGCCCTGGCCTGGGCCGATGCCGCCCTGGTGGGGGCCGAGACCCTGAGGCGCCACGGCAGCACCTGCCTGATCCACCGGCCCGCGCTGGTCGAGGACCGGCGTTGCCAGGGACGCTCCCCCCAGCCGATCGCCATCGCCGTCAGCCGCAGCGGCCGCCTGCCCGCCGCCCTGCCCTTCTTCCGCCAGCCCCTGGTTCGCTGGCTGCTGCAGGCTGCTCCGCTGCCCCCCGCGGCCCCTGCGCCGGGTTTCGAGCACCACCTGCCCCTGCAGAGCTGGAGCCAGGCCCTGGAGACTCTGGGCGGGCTGGGGCTACGACGGCTCGTGGTGCTGGGGGGGGCGCAGCTGGCGGCCTCCCTGGCGGCCGAAGACCTCCTCGACGAACTCCAGCTCACCGTCTGCCCCCGGCTGCTCGGAGGCGTCCATGGCTGGTTGCCGGTCGAGGCCCAGGTAGCGCCGGAGGCCCGGACGGGCTGGCGGTTGGTGGAGCACCGGGCGCTGCCGGGGGACGAACTGCTGCTGCGCTGGCGGCGCCCCGGGGATCAGGGCGCGACCTCCTGAAGGCCGAGGCTGCCGCTGCCAAAACGCTTGCCCAGTTCCCGCAGCGGCATGTCCCGCAGGCTGTCAGTGGGGAGGCCGAACATTCTGGCCAGGCAGCGTTTGACCACCTCCTCGCTGTCATCGCCGAAGCGGCCGCTCACCATCTCGGTGAGCACCCCCAGGCTGCGGCCGCTGTTGTCGGTCTCCTCGATCAGGCATTTGCTGGTGGGCACCGCCAGCTTGCGGCAGGGATCCTGCAGGCTCTTCACCAGATCCGTTCGGCCGGCGGAGGCCGTCTCCACGCAGACCCGGGTCAGCTGGTTCTCCAGCTGGGGACGCAGCAGCATCAGCACCGGCCGCAGCAGCCCGGCCCTGGCCGGCACCGGGGGCAGGACCAGCGCCATGGCCGCCGTCAGGAGCATCAGGATCCGCAGGGGCTTGGCCATGGCGGGGGAAAGACGCTCGGTCGCAGGGAATCAACCGTTAGTTTTGCGCCTGCCCTGTCCCCCTGTGTCGCCACCGGCCATGGCCGAGCTGCAAGTCCGCTGGCACAAGGCAACGCAGGACATCCCTGAAGACCAGTGGCAGACGTTGGTGGGGGGCGACGGCGGGGCGCCGGAAGAGGCCGTGGATCGCCCCTTCTATGGCTGGCGCTGGTTGCACCATCTGGAGGCCAGTGGCAGCATCGTGCCCCGCCAGGGCTGGCAGCCCTGCCATCTGGGGCTCTGGCGCCAGGGGCGGCTGGTGGCTCTGGCGCCCCTGTATCTGAAGGGTCACAGCTACGGGGAGTTCGTCTTCGACCAGTCCTTTGCCCAGCTGGCCGGCCAGCTGGGCCTGGGCTACTACCCCTAGCTCGT
>NZ_JAGQBG010000154.1 GCF_024345515.1 Cyanobium sp. N5-Cardenillas | reverse complement strand
CCGAACGCCTGCGGGGATGAGTGGCCCCGGCCAGGCCTTGCTGATCGGCATCGGCAACCCCCTGCGGGGCGATGACGGGGTGGGCTGGCACCTGGTGGAGGGCCTGGGTCTGCAGCGCCATCAGCTGACGCCGGAGCTGGCCGAGGCGGTGGCGGCCGCCGATCGCCTGCTGATCGTCGATGCCTGGCTGGCGCCGCCCCGGAGCCGCTGCCTGCTGCGGCCCCTGGTGGCCTCAGGCGGCTGGGAGCGGGACACGCACCGGGTGGCGCCGGCCCGGCTGCTGGCCCTGGCCGAGCAGCTGTTCGGCGGCTGCGTGCCGGCCCACGAGCTGCTGGTGCCGGCCTTCGACTTCTCCTGGGGCGAGCGCTTCTCCCCGCAGCTGCGGCGCCAGCTGCCCCGGGCGCGCCGGCTGCTGCGGGGCTGGTTGCAGGAGGGGACGGTGCCCCATGCATGAGTTGAGCCTCATGGATGCCGTTCGGGAGCAGGCCCTGGAGCAGGCCGCCCTGCATGGCGCCCGCCGTATCGCCGCCATCACCCTGCGGGTGGGCAGCCTGGCGGGGGTGGAGATCGAGGCCCTGCGCCTGGCCCACACGGTGGTGATGGCGGACACGATCGCCGCCGGCTCCCGGCTGGTGATCGAGGCGGTGCCGGCCGTGTGTTTCTGCGCCGCCTGTGGTCAGCCGTTCCCGGCGCGCGATGGCTGCTGCGATTGCCCGTGTTGCGGCCGCATCAGCCGGGAGCTGCTGCGGGGCCGGGAGCTGCAGCTGGCCTCCCTGGAGCTCGACTGAGCAGGGCCCCGCCGGCCAGTGACGCCGTCACATTCAGAAGATTCTACGTACACCGACAGCGCAGGGGCAATTTCTAGAATGAACCTTGATCCTGTGCAGGTTTTCTACTTTTTGTACCACTCTGTGCCAGGCCTTTTGCTGTCCATGAGTAGATAATTCATCCACCGCGTGGGCTTATTCCTTTATGAGTGAGAGGAACGCAACCCCCATGACTCATTTCGCAAGCACGTTCAGGCGGACTTTTCTCCGTGGTGTGGGCGTCGCTGCAACCGGAAGCCTGCTGTTCGGTGGGTCCGCTATGGCGGAACTGAGACCGTCAACCGAGCGGTCCGAAGCCCTTACAGATGTGGTAGCCGCGGAATCCTCCACCACTGTCCCGGCTCTGGTGGAAGCTGGCCCCAGCCCCGTGTCCGCCGCTGAGCTCCCGACTCCGCTGGCCGCCACCCAGGACGCCACCCTCATCGCCCAGACCTTCCCGCAGCCCGTGGTGAAGGAAGTCTATTCCGCCCAGGGCTGGTACCTCACCATCGGTGCCGGTGCCCAGACCCCGAGCGACCAGACGGTCAACAGCAACGGCACGCTGGTTTCACCGTTCTTCACCCCCCTGGTGTACAACTTCGGCAACAACAACTCCACCAAGCTTGATCTTGGCGGTGGTTTCTCCGGTGACGTCGGCGTTGGTTACGACTTCGGTGCCCTGCGCGCCGAGCTCACCTACGGCTATAGCCGGGCCAGCCTGAACGCCGTTGGTGCGGCCAATTCGATCGGCTTCGGGGCCTTCGGCATCGTGCCCTTCACCAACAACGTCTCCGGCATCATCAACAAGAATGATGTGCTGGCCAGCCTCTACTACGACATCGAGACCAACAGCCGCTGGACGCCCTACATCGGCGGTGGCATCGGGTACACCAACCTGAGCACTCCGAGCTTCAGCCTCAACGGTTTCCCCACCAACAGCGTCAACAAGGGGCTGTTCGGCTGGCAGGCCAAGGTGGGTGTCAGCTACGCCATGAGCTACAACTCCGATGTCTACCTTGAGGGCGTCTATCAAGGTGCCGGCGGCTATTCCTCCGAGAACCTGACCTTCGACGCCTTCAACAGCTTCGGCGGCAAGATCGGCTTCCGCTACCGCTTCGGTGCCCGCCCTGTGGCGGCCGCCCCCGCACCGGAGCCGGAACCCGTCATGCAGCCCGCACCGGCTCCTGCGCCGGTCTTCCAGCCCGAACCGGCCCCCGCGCCGATCCGCGGCCTCTGGTGATCACGCCGGCCTGATCCTCCTGATCAGCGAGGCCCCGTTGGAGCTCCGTGCCTAGCCTTCGGGCGAGGCCGGGCCCCGGCGGGGCTTTTCCGTGCCGCTCTCCTGTCTGGGGGTCGATCCTGCGATGTGTGCCGACTGCCATTGCGGCCAACCGGTGGCCGCCACCACCGAAGCCCCCCGCCACCTGGAGCTGGGCCAGCGCCTGCTGGTGCACAACGAGGCCCAGGCGGCGGCCAACCGGGCCCATTTCGCCGCCGCCGGCGTCCGGGTGATCAACCTGCTCTCCTCCCCCGGCTCCGGCAAGACCGCCCTGCTGGAGCGGCTGGCCCTGGAGCTCGCCCCGTCTTCGGCGGCGGCGCGCCATCCGATGGCGGTGATCGTGGGGGATCTGGCCACCGACAACGACGCCCGTCGGCTGCGGGCTGCCGGGGTGCCGGCCCTGCAGATCACCACCGGCCAGGCCTGCCACCTGGAGGCGGCGATGGTGCACCGGGCCCTGCACGACCTTGACCACCTCGGCCATCCCCTGGCCGGTCTGGAGCTGCTGGTGATCGAGAACGTGGGCAACCTGGTCTGCCCGGCCGCCTTCGACCTGGGCGAGAGCCAGCGGGTGGTGCTGCTGTCGGTCACCGAAGGGGAGGACAAGCCCTTGAAGTACCCGGCCACCTTCCACTCCGCCGATGTGGTGGTGATCAGCAAGGGGGATCTGGCCGGAGCCTGCGGTTTCGATGCCCCCCAGGCCCGCCGCAACGTGGCCCGGGTGGCCCCCCAGGCCCGGATCGTGGAGGTCTCCGCCCGCACCGGTGAGGGCATCGCCGCGCTGCTGGCGGCCCTCGGCCTGGAGCGGGTGGCCGTCGCCGGCTGACGATGCCATCGCTGGCCGGACGGGCCCGGCTGCACCTGGAATGCCGCGGCGTGGTCCAGGGCGTGGGCTTCCGGCCCCTGGTGCACCGGCTGGCCTCCGAACTCAACCTCTCCGGGGAAGTGGAGAACGGCCCCGGCGTTGTGCGGATGCAGCTGGAGGGGGAGCGCCCTGCCCTGGACGCCTTCCTGCAGCGCCTGCCGCTGCAGCTCCCTCCCGGGGCCCGGCTGGAGCGGTTGGATCCGCTCTGGCTGCCGGCCCCGGGGGGGCCAGGGGGTGGGCCCCCCGCAGGGGTCCGAATCCTGGCCGGGGGGGCGGAGCGCCTCGGCATCGACCTGGTGGCTGCGTCCCTGGTGGCCGATCGCGCCCCCTGCCGCGCCTGCCGGGCCGAGCTGGCCGATCCCGCCGATCGCCGCTTCGGCTACCCCTTCATCAGCTGCTGCGACTGCGGCCCCCGCTTCAGCATCGCCACCGCCGAGCCCTGGACCCGGGCCCACACCACCCTGGCCCCGTTCCCGCTCTGCCCCGCCTGCCGCCGGGAGTTCGAGGATCCCTCCGATCGCCGCTTCCATGCCGAGACGATCGCCTGCCCGGCGTGCGGGCCGCGGCTGGCGCTCCTCGATGGGTCCGGGGCGCCCCTGGCGGGCTCCGCCGCCGGCGACGGCGCCAGCCCCGCCGCCTTGATTCGGTCCTGCAGCGATCTGCTCACGGCCGGGAAGGTCCTGGCCCTGCAGGGGGTGGGCGGTTTCCAGCTGCTGGTGGATGCCACCAACGTGGCGGCGGTGGCGCGGCTGCGGCGGCGCAAGCGACGGCCCGCCAAGCCCTTCGCCCTGCTGGTGGCCGAGGCCGAGACCCTCGCCCCCTTCTGCGTCATCGACGCCGCCGAGCGGCGGGTCCTGGCGGATCCCGCCGCCCCGATCGTGCTGCTGCGGCGCCGCCTGGCCGCCACCGACGCCCTGCCGGGCGTGGCCCCGGGCAGTCCATCCCTGGGGGTGATGCTGCCGGCGTCGCCCTTGCACCACCTGCTGGCGCGAGCCTTCGGGCGGCCGCTGGTGGCCACCAGCGGCAACCCCAGCGGCGAGCCGCTGTGCACCGATCCCCTCGAGGCCCTGGAGCGGCTGGGGGGTGCGGCCGGTGAACCGATCGCCGATGCCTTCCTGGTGCACGACCGCGCCATTGCCCGGCCCCTGGACGACTCGGTGTTGCAGCTGATCGATGGCCGGCCGGCCCTGCTGCGACGGGCCCGGGGCTATGCCCCGGAGCCCCTGGTGCTGCCGGCAGGTCCTGGCGGGGTGCCCGATGGCGTGGTGGCGCTTGGGGGGGATCTCAAGAGTGCGCCGGCCCTGGCGCTGGATGGGCGGCTGTGGCTGGCTCCCCACCTGGGGGACCTGGGCGAGGGCCGCCTGCTCTCCCGGCTGGCCGATGGTCTGGCGGCGATCGAGCGGCGCTGGGGCGGGCGGCTGACGCGGATCGTGTGTGATGCCCACCCCGGCTACCTCAGCCACCAGCTCGCCGCCGGTCAGCCGTGGCCGCGGCAAACGGTGCAGCACCACCGGGCCCACGGTCTGGCCGTGCTGGCCGAGCACGGGCTGCCGTTCCCGCTGCTGGCCGTCACCTGGGATGGGCTTGGCTACGCCCCAGCCCCTGCCGCCGATGGCGGTGCCCAGCTTTGGGGCGGAGAACTGTTGCTGCTGGGCGGGCCCGGCGCCCCCCCCTGCCAGCGACTGGTGGCCCTGCGGCCCTTTCCGTTGCCGGGCGGTGAGCGGGCCATGGCCGAACCCCGCCGGGCGGCCCTGGGCCTCCTGGCCGCCGCCGGGTCCTGGGCGCTGGCGCACCCCGGGGCCCGCCACAGCCTCGCCGCCTTCGCGGCCGGTGAGCAACGCCTGCTGCTGCAGGCCATCGCCAGCGGCTGCAACAGCCCCCTGAGCACCAGCGTGGGCCGGCTGTTCGATGCGGTCGCCTCCCTGCTGGACCTGGTGCAGGTGCAGAGCTACGAGGGCGAGGGGGGGCTGCGCCTGGAAGGAGCCGCCGCCGCCGCACCCCCGAAGCCCGGGCGCTGGCCCCTCCCGCTGTTGCCGCCCGGGGCCGTCGCGACGGGCGCCACCGCCCGT
This sequence comes from Cyanobium sp. N5-Cardenillas, assembly GCF_024345515.1. Lineage (GTDB taxonomy): Bacteria > Cyanobacteriota > Cyanobacteriia > PCC-6307 > Cyanobiaceae > Cyanobium. Next base: position 2,597 of record NZ_JAGQBG010000154.1, on the reverse strand, counting down.
GGGCCGACCCTGGGCTGGCTCGACTGGGAACCGCTGCTGGACGCCCTGCTGGCGGCGATCGCCGCCGGCACGCCGCCGGCCCTCTGCGCCGCCCGGTTCCACCACACCCTGGTGGAGGCTCTGGCCGGGACGGCCACCCTCGCCGCTGGGGCGGGTGGGGTGCCGGTGGCCCTGGCCGGGGGCTGTTTCCAGAACCGGCTGCTCCTGGAGGCCGCGATCGCGGCGCTGCGGGCCAGGGGCCTGCGGCCGTTCTGGCCGGAGGTGGTGCCCTGCAGCGACGGCGGGCTGGCCCTGGGGCAGGTCTGGGCGGCGAGCGGTCCGTGGGCAGATCCGGCCGGCGCGCCTACAACCGGGTGGAGTGCCCCCGAGCCGTACCCTCCCCATGTGCCTGGCCGTGCCGGCTCGCATCCTCTCGATCCGGGTCCAGCCGCCGCCGGGGGCGCCTGAGCCCTCCGGGGCCGAAGCCGCCACCGACGACGGCCTCTGGCGCATGGCCGAGGTGGATTTCGGTGGGGTGCGCCAGCAGGTGAGCCTGGCCTGCCTGCCGGAGGCGACCGTGGGCGATCGGGTGCTGGTGCACGTGGGCCTGGCCCTCAGCCTCGTCGATGACGATCCCGCATGACCATCACCGTCGACGGCAATGAGGCCGTGGCCCTGGTGGCCTACCGCCTCAACGAGGCCATCGCCATTTACCCGATCACCCCCGCCTCGCCGATGGGGGAGTGGGCCGATGCCTGGAGCACCGAAGGCCGCCCCAACCTCTGGGGCACGGTCCCGGCGGTGGTGGAGCTGCAGAGCGAGGCCGGCGCCGCCGGCACCGTGCACGGCGCCCTGCAGGCGGGGGTGCTGACCACCACCTTCACGGCCTCCCAGGGGCTGCTGCTGATGGTGCCCAACCTCTACAAGCTGGCCGGCGAGCTGACGCCCGCCGTGCTGCACGTGGCGGCCCGCTCCCTGGCGGCCCAGGGGCTTTCGATTTTCGGCGACCACAGCGACGTGATGGCCTGCCGCGGCACGGGCTGCGTCATCCTCTGCTCCGCTTCGGTGCAGGAGGCGGGCGACTTCGCCGCCATCGCCACCCGGGCGAGCCTGCTGGGGAGGCTGCCGGTCCTGCACATGTTCGACGGCTTCCGCACCTCCCACGAGATCCAGAAGATCGAGCCCATCGCCGACGCGGTGCTCCACGCCCTGATGCCGATGCAGGCTGTGGCGGACCACCGCCATCGGGCCCTCTCCCCAGACCATCCGGTGCTGCGGGGCACGGCCCAGAACCCGGATGTCTACTTCCAGGCGCGGGAGTCGGTGAACCGCTTCTACGACGCCCTCCCCGGCCATCTGGTGGAGGCGATGGAGCGCTTCGCCGGCCTCACCGGCCGCCGCTATGGCCCCTACGAGTACGTGGGGGCCGACGATGCCGAGCGGGTGGTGGTGCTGATGGGCTCCGGCTGCGAGACTGCCGAGGAGACGGTGCAGGCCCTTGTAGCGGCCGGCGAGCGGGTGGGGGTGCTCAAGGTGCGCCTGTTCCGGCCCTTTGTGGCGGCCCTGTTCGCCGCCGCCCTGCCGCCCACGGTGCGGACTCTGGCGGTGCTTGACCGCTGCAAGGAGCCGGGGGCCGGCGGTGAACCGCTCTACCTTGATGCGGTGGCGGCCCTGAGTGAGGAGTGGCGCCCCTGCCACGGCGATCGTCCCCTGCCGCAAGTTGTGGGCGGCCGCTACGGCCTCTCCTCCAAGGAGTTCACTCCGGCGATGGTCAAGGCGGTGTTCGACAACCTCCTGCTGCCCCACCCCCGCAACCACTTCACGGTCGGCATCGACGACGACGTCACCCACCGCTCGCTGCCCGTGACGGCGGACTTCCACGTCGACGGGACCGACCAGGTGCGCGCCGTGTTCTACGGCCTGGGCTCGGACGGCACTGTGGGGGGCAACAAGGCCACGATCAAGATCATCGGCGAGCAGACCGACCTGTTCGCCCAGGCCTACTTCGTCTACGACTCCAAGAAATCGGGCTCGGTCACGGTGTCGCACCTGCGCTTCGGCCCCCGGCCGATCCGCGCCCCGTACCTGATCGAGCGCCCCACCCTGGTGGCCTGCCACCAGTGGGATTTCGGCGATCGCTTCGACCTGCTGGCCGGCCTGGACGCCGGTGGGGTGCTGCTGCTCAACAGCCCCTTCCCGATCGAGGAGAGCTGGCGGCGGATGCCGGCCTCGCTGCGCAGCGGCATCCGCGAGCGGGACCTCTCGGTGTGGGTGATCAATGCCTACCGGGTGGCGCGGGAGGCCGGCATGGGCCAGCACATCAACACGGTGATGCAGGCCTGCTTCTTCGCCGTCAGCGGCGTGCTGCCGCGCCAGGAGGCGATCGAGCAGATCCGCGCCTCCCTGCGCAAGACCTACGGCCGCAAGGGGGAGGCGGTGGTGGCCATGAACCTGCGCGCCCTCGATGCCACCCTCGAGCACCTGCAGCCGCTCGACTGGCGCCAGTTGCCGGCCGAGGACGACCTGCCGCCACCGGTCCCGGTGGCCGACCGGCTTGTCGAGGCTCCGCTGTTCGTGCGGGAGGTGATCGGGCCGTTGCTGGAGCGGCGCGGCGATGC
>NZ_JAGQBG010000153.1 GCF_024345515.1 Cyanobium sp. N5-Cardenillas | reverse complement strand
CTGCCACGGCAGCCCATCGGCGCCGGTGGGCATCAGCCGCTCGCCGATCACCGTGATCGTGCGCTCGCCGCCGCCGTCGATGAAGGTGATCCCCCGCCGGGTCGGGGCCTCCCGCCAGGCGATGTGCAGCTCCAGCCCCAGGCCCGCGAGCTCTTCGGCGGCCCTGTGGCCGAGGGGGTCGTCGCCCAGGGCCGTGAAGAAGGGAATTCGCTCTCCCGTCAGTCGCGCCATCTGCACGGCCACCACGGCGCCGCCGCCGGCGGGGAGCTCACAGAAGTCGTCGGCATGGAGGATCTCGCCGGCCGCCGGCAGATGGTCCACGCCGACGAAGCTCACCATCTCCACATGGCCCACCACCGCCAGGGCCAGCGGGGGCAGGTCCGGCAGCGACTCCAGGGGCAGGGGGACGAGGGGCTCCATTCAGCTGGAGGCGGAGGTGTAGAAGCGCAGGGCGAACGTCCAGAACCAGCGGCTCAGCACCACCGAGGCGATGGCGACAGCCCCCCCGGCCAGCAGCCAGGGGCCGGAGGCCCGCCCCAGGATCGCCTCGGCCGGCACGGTGGTGAGGAAGGCCACCGGCACGATGAAGGTGAAGAAGGCCCGCAGGCCGGCGGGGAAGGCACTCACCGGAAAGCGGCCCGCCACCAGCACGCTGCGCAGCACCTCGGTGGCGTTCCAGATCTTCACGAACCAGATGCTGCTGGCCGCCAGCACGAACCAGAGGCTGTACAGAATCATCAGGCTGGCCACCAGCATCAGGGCCGCCCCCAGCAGGGTGAGGGGCGTCGGGGTGGCGCCGGCCTTCCAGGCGGCGTAGCCGATCAGGCCGGCCCCCAGGGCGATGCCGGGCAGACCCCAGGGGGAGAAGGTGCGGGCCGAGAGCCAGAACTGGCTGTCGATCGGCTTGAGCAGCACGAAATCGAGGCTGCCGGTGCGCACGTGGGCCACGATCGTGCTGAGGTTGGGCTGCAGCAGGGTGCTGGTGATCCCCTCCAGCAGGGTGTAGATGCCCAGCACCACCAGGGCCCCTTCCCAGCTCCAGCCCCCCAGCGACTGGCCACGCCCGTAGAACAGCGACAGCACGAAGATGCTGCCGACCAGATTGCCGGCGGTGGCCACCAGCTCGATCAGGAAATTGGCCTGGTATTCCAGTTCCGCCGTCAGCGAGGCGATCCAGAACACCCGCAGGGTGGTGAGATAGCGGCCCATCACGCCCCCATCGCTGAATAGTGGCGCAGGCCCCGCCGCCAGAGCAGCAGGTTGATCGGCAGCAGCAGGGCGGCCCAGGCGGCCATGGCCGCGAAGCTCTGCAGCACCGGCACGGACTCACCGGCCAGGATCCTGGCGGGCACATCGACCATGTAAGGGAAGGGGGTCCAGAAGGCGAAGGTCCGCACCGACTCGGGATAGAGGGCCAGGGGGGCCACCAGCCCGGAGAGATAGAGGTAGGGCAGATAGAGGAGGCGCTCCAGTGCGGTGGCTTTCTCGCTCCAGAAGCACACCATCGTCAGGGTGAACTGCATCAGGAAGCGCAGGGCGAAGGCGGCCAGGGTGGCCAGCACCGCCAGCAGCAGCGACGAGATGGAGGGCCACCAGAAGGCAGCGGGATACAGAAGGAAGAACAGTCCCACCAGCATCGCCACGAAGGGGAGTCGGGTGGCCTGCTCCGAGAGGTGGGCGGCCACGTAGCGCCACACCAGCGGCAGGGGCTGGAGCAGGTAGGGCGACAGGCGGCCGTTGAGGTTGTCCTCCTCGAAGGTGTACATCACCCACACGATCGTGAACTGGCGCACCACGAAGGCCGACAGGAAGTAGCGGGCCAGCTGCAGGGAGTCCATCCCCAGCCCGCCAGCGGCATCGACGGCGCTCCACAGGCCCAGCATGATGAAGGGCAGCACCCCCGAGAGCGCCCAGAGCACGATCTCGGCCCGGTACTCGAGCATGTAGGCGTACTGGCTGGAGAGCAGCACGGTGGCGATGCGGCGGGCGTGGGCCAGCCGCTGGCGCAGGGGGCGGCTCATGCCAGGGCCCCCTGGTGGAACAGCCGGCCGATGATGTCCTCGATCGGCGGGTCGGACACCGACAGATCGACCACCGCCAGATCGGCCAGCAGCCGTCCCACCTGCTCGGTGAGCCGCTCCCGCGGGATCAGCAGCCGCACCTCCCGGCCCTCGATGGTCTCCACCTCGCCGTAGCTGGCGAAGGCCTCGGCCCCTAGGGGCGCATGCAGCTCCAGGCGCACCTCCCGGCAGGGCGCCAGCCGCTGGGTGAGGGTCTCGAGGCTGCCGTCGTAGAAGAGGCGGCCCTCGTGGATCAGCAGCACCCGCGGACAGAGGGCGGTGATGTCGGCCATGTAGTGGCTGGTGAGCAGCACGGTGGCCCCGAAGCGGCGGTTGTAATCGGCCAGGAAGCTGCGCACCCGGGCCTGGGCGTTGACATCCAGCCCCAGGGTGGGTTCGTCGAGGAACAGCACCGATGGCCGGTGCAGCAGGGCCGCCAGCAGCTCCGCCTTCATCCGCTGGCCGAGGGAGAGCTTGCGCACCGGCCGGCGCAGCTCATCCCCCAGCTCGAGCATCTCCGCCAGCTCGGCGATGCGGCGGCGGCTCTCCGCCGGGGGGATGCCGTAGACGGCGGCGTTGACCCGCAGAGAATCCAGCGGTGGCAGATCCCAGATCAGCTGCTGCTTCTGGCCCATCACCAGGGTGATCTGGCCCAGGAAGTCCGCCTCGCGGCGCTGGGGCTGGTGGCCCGCCACCTCCACCGTGCCGCTGGTGGGGTGGATCAGCCCCGTGAGCATCTTGAGGGTGGTGGTCTTGCCGGCGCCGTTGGCCCCCAGGAAGCCGACGAACTCGCCCGGCTCGATCGAGAAGCTCACCTCCTGCACGGCTGCGATCAGGCGCTCGCGGCGGTTCACGAAGTGACGCAGGGTGCCGGCCAGTCCGGGTTGCTTGTCGGCCACCCGGTAGGTCTTGCCGAGGCCCTGCGCGCGGACGATGGCCATGCGGACGGGCTCGGAGCGCAAGCCACCCTATCGAGGGTGTGGCGGCAGGGAGGACGTCAGGCGGACTCCGGGCACCAGCCGGAGCTCCCCTGCAGCGGCTCGAGCCAGCTCGTACAGCGCTGGGTGAGATGGTCACCGTGGCAGATCAGGGCCTGGTGCCACTGGCAGCTCAGCAGGGGGATGCCGTCGGCGCCGGCCTGGTGGCGGAACCAGTGGCAGGTGAGGCAGACCTGACGGCTGCGGCTGGGCAGCAGACGCTCCGGCCCCAGATAGGGCCAGGCGGTGGGAGCCAGGGGTGTTTGCGGGGTGAAGGACATGGCCAGGTGTGCAGTACAACTGTACTAGCGGTTTTCGGCCTGAGCCGCCACGGAATCCCCGCCGGGGGGCCACAATCGTCCACCGGGGTGGTGTCGTCCGTCATGCCTTCGCCATGCTGATCCGGCTTGGTTGCGAACTGACCCTCTCCTGCTGGGCCCCGACACCGGTGTTGGCCCTTGTCCATCCCCATGGCAGCCGCCTGGAGGATCGGCGCGGCCCGGAGCGGTTGTGGCTGAGCCCGGATCGCATCGCCGAGGTGCTCACCGACGCTGACGGCAACCGGGCCTGCCGTTTCATGGCCTCCTCCGGCAGCACGACGCTGGGGTTCGAGGTGGTGGTGGCCGATGGCGGCCATCCCGATCCGGTGGCGGCGGATGTGGGCGAATGCCCGGTGGGGGCGCTGCCGATCGTCACCTACCCCTACCTCAACCCCAGCCGCTACTGCGACACCGACCGCCTGGCCCAGGTGGCCTGGGGCCGCTTCGGCGGTGTCCGGCCGGGCTGGTCGCGGGTGCAGGCCATCTGTGACTGGGTGCATGAGCAGCTCCGTTTCGACTACGGCGCCGCCCGCAGCGACAAGACCGCCCACGATGCCCTGCGGGAGGGGCGCGGCGTCTGCCGGGATTTCGCCCACCTGGCGATCAGTCTCTGCCGTTGCCTCAACATCCCGGCGCGTTACTGCACCGGCTACCTGGGTTACTCGGGCGTGACCGCCCTGCCGGATCCGATCGACTACTCGGCCTGGTTCGAGGCGTTTCTCGAGGATCGCTGGCACGTCTTTGATGCCCGCCACAACACCCCGCGCATCGGCCGGGTGCTGATCGCCCGGGGCCGGGATGCGGCGGATGTGCCCTTCCTGCGCTCCTTCGGTGATCACCAACTCACCGGGTTCCGCGTCATCACGGAGGAGTTGGCCCCCTCCGGGAGCGCCCCCCACTGAGGCCCGGCGCATCAGTCCGGGCCGCCGCAACCGCCGGCAACGGCGGTGAAATGTGGAGAAATCATGCGCCGGGTCTGCCCGCGTGGCGCAGGGTGCAGAATCCCGGCAGTTCCGGGATCCTCGACCATCTCGAGCGGTTCCGATGCCAGTCGGCTCAAGCACCCCTGCCCCACGAGAGCCCGTCGGTCCCCCATCCCCGGAGGTGGGACCAGGACCGAGGTTCCCTTGGGCCCTATGAATCGATTCCTGCGGACTGAACCATGGGTTTACGGATTGATGAAGCCACGTTTCTGGAGCGAGCCATTTCCCGATTCGGCGCGAGATACGACTATTCCCAGATGACCTATAAGAGTTATCGCACTCCCATCAAGATTCGTTGCGTTGAGCATCCCGTCCGGGAGGTGGTGATCACGCCTGAGCGCCATCTCCAGACCACCGGCGGGTGTAAGTACTGTCTCCGCAATTACCGCAACCAGACCCTTGAGCGGGTGCTCAGGCTGGACTGTGAGCCCTCCTCGCTTCCCGCTCCCCCGATGCCCCAGGCCATCCAGGAGCCCCCCGTGGTCGGCCAGGTAAGTAACGCTGTGTGAGGGATCTGGCCGCAGGCCCTGGGCCACTTTTGATCTTCGGTATCTTTCCGGGTCGTTCTCCCTGATGCCCTTCATGGCCCTTCCCCTGCTCGCCGCCCGACCCTCGAGCCTCAACGCCAGGGTGCCGAGTTTCGCGATCGCCAGTGAGGAATCCCCCCGCCAGGCTGTCGCCAGCCTGGAGACGGGCAAGACCGCCGGGGATCGCCTCGGTCTTGATGTTCAGATCGAGCAGGCCTACCGCCAGATCTTCTTTCATGCCTTCAAGGTGGATCGCGAAGTGGTGCTGGAATCCCAGCTCCGCAGCGGACAGATCACCATGAGGGATTTCATCCGTGGCTTGTTGCTTTCCAGGCGATTCCGTGAAGGTTTCTATGACTGCAACAGCAACTATCGGCTGGTGGAGCAGCTGGTCGGCAGGGTTCTGGGCCGGCCCGTCTATGGCGAACAGGAACGCATCAGGTATTCGATCCTGATTGCCCAGCATGGGCTCGTCACCCTGGTGGATGCCCTGCTCGACTCGGCCGAGTATCTCGAAGCCTTCGGTTACGACACGGTGCCCTACCAGCGCTCCCGGGTGTTGCCGGGTCGGGCGCAGGGCGAGCGCCCCTTCAACCAGCAGGCTCCCCGCTACGACGGCCGCTGGCGCGATGTGATCGCCGCCAGGGCGCCCCGTGGCACCACCCCCTGGTCGCCGGGTACCCCCCGCGCCGCCTGGCTCGGCGAGCAGCCCTCTCCCCTGGCACGCAAGATCTGGCAGGGATTGGTCACGGCCGGAGGCTTTGCAATCACGGGCCTGGTGCTGTGGACGGCGGCAGCGATGCTGAGCACCGCAGCGCAGTGATCGGGGGTCCCTGGGGGCGTTCTGCCCCCAGGGACTTTCCCGAATTCCTGCAGTGGTTGTAGGCCTGTTGCCCGCTGTGTTGACAGACACGGAATCGTGCTTTCCTTGGTTGCAGGTGCCCGCAACGCCAGCATCGGCGCCACCATGCATTAGGATTTGTAAAGATTTCTTGACCTCCGGAGACTTCCTGCCATGTTCACGCTCGACAAGGCCTCCCAGATTTTTCCGGACACCCTTTCCGCCGATGTGGTGCCCGCCCTCACCGCTCGGTTCGCCCTGCTGAGCGCCGAGGACCAGCTGGCGCTGATCTGGTTCGCCTACCTCGAGATGGGCAAGACGATCACCATCGCGGCCCCCGGAGCGGCCCGCATGCAGTTCGCCGAGCCGGTGCTCAACCGGATCAAGGCCATGACCTTTGCCGAGCAGAGCCAGGTGATGGTGGATCTGGCCAACAGGGCCGACACCGACATCTGCCGCACCTACGCCATCTGGTCGGTCAACATCAAGCTGGGGTTCTGGTATCGCCTGGGCGAGTGGATGGAGGAAGGCATCGTCGCCCCCATCCCCGAGGGTTACCAGCTCTCCGCCAATGCCGCTTCGGTGCTGTCCTCACTGAAAGGCATTGATGCCGGTCAGCAGATCACCGTGCTGCGCAACTTCGTCGTCGACATGGGCTTCGACCCCAGCAAGGTGGACGGGGCCGAGCGCATCGCCGAGCCGATCGTGCTGCCCACCGCTCCTGAGCAGCGCACCAAGGTGTCGATCGCGGGAATCGACAACGCCACGATCCTGTCCTACATGGATCTGCTTAACGCCAACGATTTCGACCAGCTGATCAAGCTGTTCCTTCCCGACGGCGCCCTGCAGCCCCCCTTCCAGCGTCCGATTGTCGGCACCGATGCCGTCCTGCGCTTCTTCCGCGAAGACTGCCAGAACCTCAAGCTTCTTCCCGAAACTGGCGTGAGTGAGCCCTCCGAAGGTGGCTTCACCCAGATCAAGGTCACCGGCAAGGTCCAGACCCCCTGGTTCGGCGCCGGTGTCGGCATGAACGTGGCCTGGCGCTTCCTGCTGGATCCCGAAAACCGGATTTATTTCGTGGCGATTGACCTGCTGGCATCCCCGGCCGAGCTCCTCAAATTCGCACGCTGACGGTTCGCACCCTGACGGACTCCCGCAGCCAGCCTGGCCAGATGCCGGACGAGGCGAAGGTCCGTTCCGTTTCCCCTGCCCCCCTGGGCAGGGGTTTCTGGCTAGGGATGCTCATCTTCTGGGCCTGGTTGGCGAGCCTCGTCGCCTTGCTGCTGGCCCTTCCGGCCCAGTGGCCGGCACCGGCCATCCTGCTGGCTGTCGCAGGGCGGACGTTCCTCCAGACCGGCCTGTTCATCCTGGGTCACGACGCCATGCACCGTACCCTGGTGCCCGGGCGCCCTGCCCTCAACGATGGGCTGGGCCTCCTGGCCCTGGTGCTTTACGCCGGCTTGCCCTTTGGCCGCTGTCGTCGCCAGCATCTGCGCCATCACCGCTCGCCTGGCAGCCTCCGGGATCCCGATTTCCGATTCGCCAGCGGCGATGGTGCCCTGCGCTGGTATAGGCGTTTCATGGGCAACTATCTCTCCTGGAAGCAGTTGGCCCCGCTCCTGATCACCTGGATCACCGCAGCGGCACTGCTGCTGGCGCTCGACCCCCAACGGGCGATCAATGTGATTGCGTTCTGGGTGCTGCCGTTGGTGCTGAGCTCGTTTCAGCTGTTTCTCTTCGGCACCTATCTTCCCCACCGCAGCCAAGGATGTCTTCCTGCCGGCAGCCATGCGGTACGAAGTCTGGGGTATTCCCACCTCCTCTCCCTGCTGGCTTGTTACCACTTCGGCTACCACTGGGAGCACCATGCCTACCCGGCGGTGCCCTGGTTCAGGCTGCCGGACTTGAGGCGACGCGTTTCTCTTGATCACGGGCAGGGCAACGGCTCGCGGCGGCTCTGGCTTGCGCGTTAAGGTCAAAAAACAGATGTTG
>NZ_JAGQBG010000152.1 GCF_024345515.1 Cyanobium sp. N5-Cardenillas | reverse complement strand
CGGGGAGATCGATGCCCGCGATGTCACCATCAACGTGGAGGCCGTTGATCTGGAGGCCTCCGGGCCCGCCGAGGCTGCCGTCGGGGACAAGGAACCCCCCTGACGAATCAGCTCATCCGTTGATGACGGGACTCTCCTGGCCAAGGCGGGACAGCTCCAGCAGCCGCCGTTCGCGCAGATGCAGGAACAGGGGCGCTCCGAAGGCAAAGGCGATCGTGACGCAGCCGAGCAGCACCCAGCCCAGTCCCCGCATGCCGAGCCGGCGACTTTCGTGCACCATCCAGATCGTGACGGCCGTTACCCCGACCGCCAGATCGCTGGACAGGGAACGGGCCGCCGGGTTGGCATTCGCCTGGCGAACGAACAGACCCAGGTCAAAGGCCGCCCCTTCCGCCCGGATGAAGTCCAGATTGGCGAGCCAGGGGAGAATCCCCCCCGCCACGGCCAGGGCCAGATAGAGCCAGGCGATCCGGCTGAGGCCGCCGGGACCATCCGGCGTGGGGCGTGCGGCTTGGCTCATGGGGCGTAGGGCGTCGGCGCCAGGTCAGGTTGGCTGGGATCCCATTGCATCACCTGCTGTTCCACCTGCTGCAGCACCGACTCGCAGCGCTCGGCGTAGGCCAGGGCTCTGCGGTAGAGATCGGCCATCGACTCCACATCCAGTTCTTCGTCCTGCAGCTGGGCCAGACAGAGTTCGAGGGCCGTCTGGGATTCGCGAAAGCTCAGATCCTTGGCCACGGTCGCGGGTTCGGAGGACTCCTGGGGAGAAGGGCTGGATCTGGTCGTGGGCCTGGCCATGGGTTGGGTGCGTGGTGGGAAAAGCCGGATGAGACTCAGCCGGCTGGGGCGCTGCTGTTGCCGGGGGATGCATCAGGAGGGGGGGCTGCAGCTGGTTCGCTCCCCTCCACCCGCAGGGCCACCCGGCCATCCGCCAGCTCGGCGAACACCGCATCGCCTGGCTGCAGCTGGACCACGGAACGCAGCAGGCGTCCGTCGCGATCCCGCAGCAGGCTGAAGCCCCTGGCCAGCAGGTGCGCCGGAGACAGGGCCCGCAGCAGCTGCCGTTGCTGGGCCAGCCATTGCTGCCGCTGTTCCAGCAGCCGGCTCGGGTGCAGCTGCCGCAACTGCTCCTGCCGCGTGCTCAGCCGTTGCCGGGCTGAGGCGATGCGCAGAGAGAGCGTGCGCTGCAGATGGCCCCGTTCCTGGGCCAGGGAGCGGAGCACCTGGCTGCGCTCCGGCAGCACGGCCACCAGGGCGGCCGTCGGTGTGGCGGCCCGGTAGTCGGCCACCAGGTCGGCGATGGTGACGTCATCCTCGTGGCCGATCCCGCAGATCACGGGCAACGCCGCCGCCGCCAGGCAGCGGGCCAGCTGCTCGCCGTCGAAGACGGCCAGATCCTCCCTGCTGCCACCGCCTCGGGCCAGCACGAGGGCGTCGATGCCGAGGCTGGCGGCCTGGCGGCAGAGGCGCTCGATGGCCAGAACGATCTCGGATTCCACGTTCCCCTGGACCGGAATCGGCACCACCAGCAGGTCCGTGGCGGGCCAGCGTTCGCGGGCCGTGCGCAGCATGTCGGCCAGGGCGGCGCTAGGGACGCTGGTGAGCAGGGCGAGACGGCGGGGCCAGGGCGGCAGCGCGCATTTGCGTTCAGGATCGAACAGTCCTTCCGGCTCCAGCCGGCTGCGCACCTGCTCGAACTGACGCAGAACGGTGGTCAGGCTGGGGCGTACATCCAGCACCTGCACGGTGAGGCTGGCCCGGGCGGCCCAGAAGTTGAGCTTGCCAACCACCACCACCCCATCGCCTTCCTGGGGGATGAAGCTGAGTTTCTGCAGCTGCGACGACCAGATCACCCCCTGGATGCTGGCCTGGCCATCGTGCAGGCTCAGCCAGAGATGGCCCTTCTTCTGCTGGGGACGGCCCACGGTGGCCTCCAGAAGGAAGCGGGGCGCGAACCCCCTCTCGAGCAAGGTGCCGATGGCCTGGTTGAGCTCGGCGACGGTGAAAGGGGGAATGCCGTCGTGCTGGCCGCTAGAAGCGGTGCTGCCAGGGAGCGTGAGCATGGGGTCAGTGCTGGAGCTTGCGATAGCAGAGCCACCAGTAGAGGCTCAACAGACCGGCCACCAGGGCCACGGCCCTCCCGATGGGATGGTCGACGCGGATCAGGCCTGCCCCGGTGATCACCAAGGCGCTGCTGAGCAGCCGGGAGCCGTCGCGGCGATTGCCGACATAGAAGCGGGAAACGGTGGCGTTCGGTGCCATCGGGGGGCGCAGGCCTGCAAGCCACCCAACCTAGGACCGCAGCCGGGGGCATGAAAAAGCCGCCGGTGGGACCGGCGGCCAAGGCCACAGATGCGGTTCAAGGGTTGGCGGGATGGCTTGGCGGCCGGCCTTCAACCGAGGCCAACCTGGGCCAGAATGCCTTGGCCGGTGAGAATTTCGGTCGCCAGGCCGATCACGAAGCCCATCATGGCCAGGCGGCCGTTCCAGGTTTCGGCGAAGTTGACGAAACCGAAGCGGGGCTGGGAAGCGTCAGACATGGAAGGAACCCTCAGGGGAGACCCCAGTGTAACGAAACATGGAGGGATCTTGACAGTGGCAGGGACTACAAACCCGGGTGTGGGTTGCACGGTTGACAGGCGTGCTCTGCGATGGGCTTGAAGCCGCTGCCGGCCTTCGGCCCCGGCCGGGGTTCCCTCTGGGGGCCTGGAACGGTGGAGCACCGCCGGGCGCCCCGGGCCCATTTCCAGCAGCACCTCAAGGCGCCGCTGCCCGGGGCGACCGAGTTGGTGCTGGTCACCGATCTCGATGGCACCCTGCTGGAGGGGAGCGCCCCGTCCCGCCGTCGCCTCTACCGCTGGCTGGGTTCCCAGCGCCACCGGATCCTGCAGGTCTTCAGCACGGGGCGGGACCTGCGTTCCGTCGCCCGGTTGCTGGCCGCCGAGGCCGCCCTTGGCCTCCAAGCTCCCCACCTGGTGATCGGTGATGTGGGTTGCACCGTGGCCTGCGGCGCCTCCCTCACCCCCTCGCCCCTGGCGCTGGAGCCGATCGAAGCCCTCTGGCGCGGACGGGCGGCACAGGTGCTTCCCCTGCTGGCCGGCCTCCCGGGTCTGTCCGCCGAGCCCCTCAGCAGCGATCGGCGCCTGGCCTACGCCATCGACCCCCGCCGGCTCGATCGCAGCCGATTGCCGGCGATCGAGGCCCATGGGGTGGATTGTCTCGTCTCCGGCGACAAGTACCTGGACGTGCTGCCGGCTGGTGTCAACAAGGGCAGCACCCTGCTGGGGTTGCTGGAGTGGCTGGAGCTGGATCCCGCCCTGGTGGTCACGGCGGGGGATTCTCTCAACGATCTGGCCATGTTCGAAACGGGGCTTCAGAGCGTGATGGTGGGCAATGCCGAGCCGGGCCTGGTGCGCGCCCTGCCGGGCCTGCCCCGCACCTACCGCGCCCGAGGCCATGGTGGCGCGGGCATCCTGGAGGGACTGCGCCATTTCGGCTTCGGCCATCTGTTGCACGGCCTGGTCTGAGGGGTTTGCGCCGGGGCCCTTCCTGGGGGGGCTCCGTCTGGGCAGACCGGCTGGATCAACGCTCCGGGGCCTGGCTGCGCCCCTCCCGGGCCAGGGCGGCCTTGGTGCGGGCACTGGCGATGCCCTGGCGGGGGTCCTCCGGCCAGGGGTGGCGGGGGTAACGGCCACGCAGCTCCCGGCGCACCTCGGCGTAGCCCTGGCTCCAGAAGCCGGCCAGGTCGCTGGTGACCGCCGCCGGGCGTCCTGCCGGTGACAGCAGCGCCACCCTCACCGCCAGCCGTCCGTCCAGCACCTTCGGCCCTTCGAGGCAGCCGAACATCTCCTGCAGCTTCACCGCCAGCACAGGGGTGCCGCTGCCGTAGTCCAACGGCACCCGACGGCCGGACGGGACCGGCTGGGTGAGGGGCAACAGCCGCTCCAGCTCCCGGCGCAGGGACCAGTCCAGATCGCCCCAGAGGATCTCCGCCAGGTCGAGCTGCTGCAGATCCTGGAGGCTGCGCAGGCCGCCCAGGTGGGACCCCAGCCATGACCCCGGATCCTGCTGCAGCCGCTCCGGCGAACGGTCCGGCCAGGGCGCCCCCAGGTGGCGGTGGGCCAGCATCAGACGCTGCTGCAGCTGGCGGCTGCTGCGGCACCAGGGCAGCACCTCCAACCCCAGACTGTCCAGACCCTCCAGCAGCGCCCGCTCCACCACCTCCCCGGTGGCTTCGGGCCAGGGGCGACGCTCCAGCACCAGCGCCCCGGCGCGCCGCAGCCGTTCGCAGCGCACCCGCTGGTCGTGGCCATCCCAGCGGGCTTCGGTGCCCTCCTCGACCCCGTCCGCCAGCAGCTCTTCCAGCCCCTGACGGGAGAGGGCCACCGCCAGCCGCACCCGGGCCTCCTGGCCCTGGCCGTCGACGCTGGCGATCGCCAGGGCTTCGGCGCCGGCCAGGGGGTCCCCCGGGGGCAGAACGGCGCCGCGACCGCTGCGCATCAGGAAGCGCCCATCGCCCCGGCCCCGGCCCAGGGCCAGCCGTTCCGGGTAGGCCCAGGCCAGTAGCTGGGCCGCCCGGGCATCCTCGGAGCCGGAGGCGGCATCGCGGCCTGAGCGGCTGGGTGCCGACGGTTGTGGGCCATGGCTGGCGGTGAGCTGGCGCAGCAGCTGGGACTGGAGATCTCGCCAGGGAAGCCGGGCGCCCGAGCGGCCCTCGCCCCCGGGTCCTGCGTCACGGCGCTGCAGCCAGTCGAGCCGCCGCATCAGATCGCTGCCCGCCTCGCGGCGATCGAGGGGATCCCGTTCGCTCAGCAGCACGGCCACGGCACAGGCCAGGGAGTCCCAGCCCCGTTCCCTGGCCCGCAGCAGCATGTGGGCCAGGCGTGGATGGACCCCCAGCCGGGCCATCGCCCGCCCGTGGCCGGTGATGCGCCCGTCGCCGTCGATGGCCCCCAGCTGACGCAGCAGGCTGCGGGCCTCCACGAGGGAGCGTTTGGGCGGCGCGGTGATCCAAGGCAGCGTGTCGTCCGCCGCCCCACCCCATTCCGCCAGCTGCAGGGCGATCGGCAGAGGATCGACCTCCAGCAGTTCCGGGGGATCGAAGGCGGGGCGTCGCTGCTGTTCCGCCGGGGACCAGAGCCGCAGGCAGTGGCCGGGTCCGAGCCGTCCGGCCCGGCCGCGGCGCTGCTCGGCACTGGCCTGGCTGGCGGGCTGGGTGACCAGGCCGTCCATGCCCGTGGCCGGATCGAAGCGACTCAGGCGGCTCAGGCCGCTGTCGATCACCAGGGTCACCCCCGCGATCGTGAGCGAACTCTCCGCCACCGCCGTGGCCAGCACCACCTTGCCGGCCGCCTGGTGGGTCGCCGCGATGGCCCGGCCCTGGGCCGCCAGCGGCAGCTGGCCATGCAGCAGGACGCAGTCGACCTCGGCCCCCCAGGCGGTGGCTTCGATGGCCCGGCGCGTCGCCTCCAGCTCCCCGAGGCCCGGCAGGAAGACCAGCACGGTGCCCCGGGGCCGGGGCTGGTCCAACCAGTGGCCTTCGAGGGCCCGCAGCACCTGGCGCTCCAGCCGCTCCTCCGGCCGCGGCGGTTGGTAGGAGACCGTGACCGGATGGCTGCGGCCCTCGCAGCTGATCACGCTGGCCCCATCCAGCTCGGCGGCCAAAGGTTCCAGATCGAGGGTGGCCGACATCACCAGCAGCCGCAGCTCCGGGCGCAGCAGGCTGCGGGCCTGACGCACCAAGGCCAGGGCCAGATCCGCTTCGGCCTGGCGCTCATGGAATTCGTCAAAGATCACGCAGGCCACCCCTTCGAGGGCGGGATCGGCCTGGAGCCGGCGCAGGAACAGGCCGGCGGTGACCACCTCCAGACGGGTGTCCGCCGAGGTGCGCGATTCCAGCCGGACGCTGTACCCCACCCGGCCGCCGAGGGTTTCGCCCAGGTTGGCCGCCAGGCGGTCGGCGGCGGAGCGGGCCGCCAGCCGGCGCGGCTCCAGCATCAGGAGCCGGCCCTCCTGGCCGAAGCGCTCCAGCAGGGCCAGGGGGACCCGGGTGGTTTTGCCCGCGCCGGGTTCGGCCTGGAGCAGCAGGGTGGCCCCGGGCCCCAGGGCGGCGGTGATGGCCGCGAGGCGGCCGTCAATGGGCAGGGGCGACGTCAGCGCACGTGGCGGAGGCCGTCCACCGGGTGGTAAGCCTCACCGGTGGTTTCCTCGTAGACGATCGCCGGCAGGCCCGTTTCGAACATGGTCTGGAGGGCCTCCTTGAGATAGGGGTTCCAGCCCCCGGTGGTGACCTTGCCGTGACGCACCGTCCAGTCCCAGGTGCCCTGGAGATCGCGGGGAATCCGGCCCTCCCGATCCCGCCGGGCCACCAGATCCTGGGATTCGACGATGCCCACCAGGATCGGGTCCTTCCCGTAGGAGGGGGTGATGCTCAGCTCGAGCCGGATGGGATCGTCCTTCACCATCTTGAGGCGAAAACGAGGTGGCAATTTCAGTGCCCCGAGCACGGCCGCCACGATTCGCGTTCTCTGATCCACCATCGATCTCCGCCTTTGAGCGCGTTCACCTCAGGGAGCCTATTCAGCGGCCGGCCTGGCGGGGTCAGTTCGGATCGGCGGGGAAGGCGGGCTGCTCGTTGTCGCCGCTGAAACGAACCGTCAAGAGGTCCTCCTGGGTGAGCTGGCCATCGGCGTCGAGGAGCTCCGGATGGATGGTGAGCCGACCGGTGCGATCACCCCTTGGGCCGTCTTGGTCGCTCGCGGCCGTCCCCGGATCGCCCGGCCGTGGCACGGCTGCGAACCCCCGTCCCATGACCCGGAAAGCCTGCCAGAGAAGCAGGACGAAGCAGGCCCCATAAAGGATCGGGAGGATCTGCGAGAGGAGGGAGGTCATGGCGCGATGGGAACTCCGCATGCTGCGGAGTCTCCCCCATCATCACCCGTCTGAAGGAGCGGTGGCGGTGGCCAGCATCCAGGCCCAGAGAGAGGTGCAGGCGGCTCCGAAGGCGAGAAAGGCCAGAAGCAAGCGGCTGGTGTCCATGAACAGATAAGAAAGTTTACAAATCCTAGCCGATCAGGCCGGTTTGCCTCCCCTTCCTCCTTTCCGGGGAGGTGTCTACGGTTTTGTCACTGCCGATCCCTTTCGCGATGCCTTCCTCCCGCGTTCTTGCCGCGGCCGCCGCCGGGCTTGCCACGGCCACGGCGGCGGCCACGGCCACGGTCATGGCGACCACGGCCCTGATCAGCCCGACCCTCACCCCCCCTGGCCTCGCCCAGCCGGCCGGAGCCGTGCTCGGGCGGCAATCCTTCGTGGCGGCGGCGATCCGCCGGGCGGGCCCGGCCGTGGTCACCATCGACACGGAGCGCACGGTGCAATCCGCCGGCGGCGGTGGCGGCCTGCCACGGGGGCTGATGAACGACCCCCTGTTCCGTCAGTTCTTCGGCATCCCCCAGCAGGGGGCGCCCTCGCGGCGCACCGAGCGGGGCCAGGGCAGCGGCGTGATCCTGCAGTCCGATGGCCTGGTGCTCACCAACGCCCACGTGGTGGATCAGATCGACCGGGTGACCGTGGGCCTGGAGAACGGCCGGCGCTATGAGGGCCGGGTCGTGGGCCTCGACAAGCTCACCGACCTGGCCGTGGTGCGGCTGGTGGGGGCCGGGCCCTGGCCCGTGGCTCCCCTGGGTAATTCCGATGCCCTGCAGGTGGGGGACTG
>NZ_JAGQBG010000151.1 GCF_024345515.1 Cyanobium sp. N5-Cardenillas | reverse complement strand
CGGTGCCTTGAAGTCCGTGCCACAGCGGAGGCCCGCCAACTGATTGATCGGGCTGTCGCCCCGCAGGAGCTGGCCGATCGCGAAAGGGGATCCTCCTGACGCTTGGATGAGGTTCCAGTGCCACCGTTTCGGTTGCACAATGGTTGCCACTGCCTCGTCAACGGCGATGGCCAGGAGCCTCACCCTCAAGAATCTCCCCGACGACCTCTACGGCCGCCTGAAGCAAGCGGCCCAGCAGCATCGGCGCAGCCTCAACAACGAAGCGATCGTGTGCCTGGAAGCGGCCCTTCCGCCGCAGTCCATCACCGCCGCCGAGCGACTGGAGCAGATCCGGTCCCTGCGCCACAGCCTGCCGACGGAAGCGGCGTTCACGCCCGACCAGATCGATGCCTTCAAGCGCGAGGGCCGCCCATGATCGTGGTGGACACCAATGTGGTGGCCTATCTGTTGCTGGGTGGTCCACAGACCGAGAAGGCTGAGGCGCTGCTGCTTCATGACCCTGAATGGGCCGCTCCGGCGCTCTGGCGAAGCGAACTGCGCAACGTGCTCAGCGGTTACCTGAGACGCGGGCAGCTGGATCGCGAGCAGGCGCTGAGGCTCCAGGACCAGGCGGAAGGGTTGTTGCAAGGTTCGGAAGTCCCGGTGGATTCCGCCGACGTGTTCCGGCTGGTGGAGGCGAGCGACTGCAGCGCCTACGACTGTGAGTTCGTGGCGGCCGCCCTGGCGCTCCAGACCCGCTTGATCACCTCCGATCGCCAACTGCTGCGGGCTTTCCCCGAGGTTGCAAGCCCGTTGGAGCACGCCGTGCCCTGACACCGGCTCAAAATCGGTTCACAGCGACTCCCCCGGCAGGAAGCGCCGGATGAACAGCTCCAGGGCCATCGGCCCGCAGCGGGACTGCCAGGTGGCGCCGCCCGGCAGCCGCCGCCAGCAGGCCACCTGCAGAGCAGCGCCGCCGGCCAGCAGCTGCACCCGGTAGCGGTACTCGGCATCGGCAGCCTGGGCAGGGGAGGCCAGGGGTTCGGCGCCTGGCTGGCTGGCCAGGAAGGCGGCCGCAAAGGCCTCCGGCTCCGGCTGCTGGCGCAGGGCCGTGGCGAAACGCCAGGCGGCGCCGGTGGGGTAGCCGTCGTGGTGGAGATAGAGGTGGCGCTCCGGCACGCCGGGAAAGCCGGTGAACGAGTAGACGGCGCGGGTGGCCAAGGGGCTGGGGCGGCTGCACAGGGAAGTGCCACCGGTGTCTCAGCGGCTGGTGCTGCGCTGAATCACAGCCACTGGGCACAGTGCAGGTCTCGCACCTGGCCTGTGGCCATGCCTTCACCGAAGACGATCAGCGGGCCAGGCCCAGGAAGACCAGGATGGAGCGATTCAGCCGCACCAGAAGCGCGTCATCGAGGAGCCCGATCCTTCGGCCCACCCGTGCACGGGGCACGGTGGTGAGCTTGTCGACCATCAGGCAACTGGTGACGGCCAGACCATTGATGGGGGAGGGTTCCACCGGAATGCGGAACAGGGGGAGGTCCGTGGTCTGGCCCGTGAGCGGACAGATGGTCACCGAATCCCTGGCGGCGAAGGCATCGTCCTGCACGATCACCGCTGGACGGGGCTTGCTGGCGTAGGCCGGCCCGCCCGCCACGGTCCAGATCTCACCGCGATTCATTCCTGAACCTGATCCGGCCAGAGGGAGATGGCGTCCACAAAGGCCTGGTCTTCGGCCTCATGGGAGCCGGCATTGGCCAGAAGACTCTGGCGACGGGCCTCGGTGGTGAACCGGGGCGAGCGCACGTCGGGTACCCAGATCTGGATCGGCCGCAACCCCTGGGAACGCAGCCGCTGGCGATGGGCACGCACCTTCAGTCGCGTGGCCGCCAGCCGGAGGTCGTCGGGATTCGTCGCTGGATCCATGGACTCCCGCCTACGGTTACATGTAACACGATAGGAGGGCTGACCCATCGCGCCGCAGGCCCCAGGCTGGGGCAAGCACGACGCCGCGCGACGGCTGGCCATGAGCGATCCAGCCAACCCCACCGATCCCGCCCAGCTGCGCCGCGACTATCGGCGCCAGGAGCTGCGGCGGGGGGATCTGGCCGACGATCCTGTGGCGCAGTTCCGACGCTGGTTCGATCAGGCGGTGGCCGCCGCTCTGGACGAGCCCAACGCCATGGTGCTGGGCACCAGCGACGGTGTGCGCCCGAGCGCCCGCACGGTGCTGCTCAAGGCCTTCGACGAAAGGGGCTTCGTCTTCTTCACCCATTACGAAAGTCGCAAGGCCACCGAGATCGCCGCCCATCCGGAGGTGAGCCTGCTGTTTCCCTGGTACGGGCTGGAGCGGCAGGTGGCCATCCTGGGCCGGACCGAGCGGATCAGCGCCGCCGAATCGCTGGCCTACTTCCTCTCGCGCCCCATCGGCAGCAGGCTGGGGGCCTGGGTGTCGCAGCAGAGCGCCGTGATCGGCTCCCGCTCGATCCTGGAGATGCAGTGGGAAACCATGAAGCGCCGTTTCGCCGATGGCGAGGTGCCGCTGCCGCCGGCCTGGGGCGGGCTGCGGGTGGTGCCGTTCGAATTCGAGTTCTGGCAGGGCCGCAGCAACCGTCTGCACGATCGGTTCCGCTACAGGCCCGCTGAGCCTGCCGGGGAGGGGGGCGGCGCGACGGCCTGGACCATCGAGCGGCTGGCGCCCTGAGAGCCAATCGCGGCCGCCGTCAATCTCCAGGTTGGCTGCGGAATCACCCCAGGAACCCCTGGCGAGAGTGGGGTGGATGCCGCCGGCGCGGATCCATTCCCTCGCCCTGGTGTGATGCCCTTTGCCCTCAACTTCGTCCACCCCGTCCTGATGTGGGGGCTGCTGGGCCTGATGCTCTATTCGGGCTACCTCGGACTCAAGGCCAGCCAGATCCGCAAGGTGGGCCCGGAGGAACGCAAGGCGATGCTGCCCCTGCACTTCGGGCAGCGCCATGCCCAGCTCGGGGTGGTGATTCTGGGTCTCACCCTGCTCGGCGCCGCCGGCGGGATGGGGGCCACGTTCCTGAAGAACGGCAAGCTGATCCTCGGACCCCACCTGTTCGTCGGCCTGGCCGTTGCCGTGCTCGTGGTGGCCACCGCCTCCCTGGGACCCTCCCTGCAGAAGGGCAAGGACTGGGCCCGGGGGCTGCACATCGCGCTCAACGGCGGGGTGCTGCTGCTGTTCGGCTGGCAGGCCATCAGCGGTGTGGCCATCGTCCAGAAGCTGCTGAGCTCGGCGGCGGTACCCGCACCGGCGTGACCATTTCACTGTTATGCGGCTATACTCATAGCAGTTGATGTCTGAGTACCCATGGCTGTCGCGCCCGCGCCCTCCCTCTGCCTCGCCGCCGCCGCAGGGGGAAGCCCACTGCTGTTCCGCCAGCTGTTCGACGCCGATACCGGCACCTTCACCTACCTGCTGGCGGATGTGGCCAGCCGCAAGGCCCTGCTGATCGATTCGGTCTTCGAGCAGCACGACCGTGACCTCTCCCTGATCCGCGAGCTGGGGGTCGAGCTGGTGGCCTCGATCGACACCCATGCCCACGCCGACCACGTGACGGGCAGCTGGCTGATGCACGAAGCCACCGGCTGCGCCATCGGCCTGGCCGCCTGCGTCGGAGCCGAGAACGTCACCCGTCCCCTGAAGCACGGCGATCGCGTCCTCTTCGGCGGCCGCCACGTGGAGGTGCGCGCCACCCCCGGCCACACCGATGGCTGCCTCACCTTCGTCCTCGACGACCACACGATGGCCTTCACCGGCGATGCGCTGCTGGTGCGCGGCTGCGGCCGCTGCGACTTCCAGCAGGGCAACGCCCACACCCTCTGGGCCTCGATCACCGGGCAGATCCTGACCCTGCCGGATCACTGCCTGCTGTACCCAGGCCACGACTACACCGGCCGCAACGTCACCTCCGTCACCGAGGAAAAGGCCTTCAACGCCCGCCTCGGCGGCAACGCCACCGAGCGGGACTTCGTGGGCCACATGGAGAACATGCGCCTGCCCCATCCCCACCGGATCGCCCAGGCCCTGCCAGGCAACATGCGCTCCGGCAAGCCCCGCGAGGCCACGGCGGCGCCGGCCTGGGCACCCATGGCGCGCAGCTATGCCGGACTGCCCGAACTCAGCCCCGCCTGGGTGGCCGCCCATCGCGGCGACGTCACCGTGCTCGACGTGCGCTCCGCCGAGGAGTTCGACGGTCCCGACGGGCGCGTGGCCGGCAGCCTGCTGATCCCCCTGCCGGAGCTGGAGAGCCGCTCCGGTGAGATTCCCACCGATCGCCCGCTGGTGGTGGTCTGCCATTCGGGCAGCCGCTCGGCCCTGGCCACCCAACAGCTGCTCAAGGCGGGCCGCCAGCAGGTCGCCAATCTCCACGGCGGCCTGAGCCGATGGTCCGCCGAGGGCTTCCCCCTCGACGGCCTCGTCCAGGCCTGAAGCGCTTCCCACTGACGTCCATCCCTCTCCTGCATCCGTCCATGACCACCACGACCATGACCAGCCCCAGCCGCATCAGCGCCCATGACCTCGCCGACCAGCTGGCGGCCGGTGAGGTCACCGTGATCGATGTGCGCGAGCCGATGGAGTTCGTGACCGGCCACATCGCCGGCAGCCTCAACGTTCCCCTCTCCCGCCTGGCCCAGGCCGACCTGCCCCGCGGTCCGCTGGTGCTGGTCTGCCAGAGCGGCAACCGCAGCGGCAAGGGACTCACCCAGCTGATGCAGCAGGGCCATCCCCATCCGGTGGCCGACTTGCTCGGTGGCGTGCCCGCCTGGCAGCAGGCCGGCTTCCCGGTGCGCAAGCTCAAAGGGGCGCCGCTGCCGCTGATGCGCCAGGTGCAGATCGTCGCCGGCAGCCTGGTGCTGCTGGGGGTGCTCCTGTCCCAGACCGTGGCCCCGGGCTGGATCTGGCTGAGTGGCTTCGTGGGGGCCGGGCTCACCTTCGCCGGCGTCTCCGGCTTCTGCGGCATGGCCCGCCTGCTGGCCGCCATGCCCTGGAACCGGGTGTCGATCGGCTCAGGGCTGGGCTGAGCTCCGGCGCCACAGGCCCAGCCATTCGTCCTGGCGCTGCTCCACCGAACCGGCGGCCGGCTCCCAGAGCTCAGCCACCAGCCCCGCCTGGCCCAGCTGGGCTGCCACCACCTCGGGGTCGCTGCCCCAGGGCGGACCCCCCGGCTTGCGATGGCACCAGAACAGCCCCAGCAGCCAGCCGCCCGGCGCCAGCAATCGGCACACAGTGGCGATGTAGTCGTCGCGGCGGCCAGGATCGATGGCGCAGAAACAGGTGTGCTCCACGATCCCGCTGAGGCTTCCAGGCGTCAGGCCCGCCGCCGCCAGGGCCTGCCGGTCAAACAGGTCGGCCTGCAGCCAGCGCAGATCGGCCCGGTCCGGGCCATGGAGGCCGCGGGCTTCGGACAGGGCCTCGCCGCTGAAATCCAGGCCGATGGCGGCGAAGCCGAGCTCTTCGAGCAGGGCGGCCTCATGGCCGCGGCCGCAGCCCGGCACCAGCACCGGGCCCGGGGGCCGGGGAGCCAGGGGATGGCTGCGCAGGAACCGCTCCAGCGGCGGAGCCGGCCGGCCCAGCTCCCAGCCGTCGGCGCCCTGCCGGTAGCGCTGGTCCCAGTGGCCTGGCTCAGCGGTGGCTGCCGGTGTGGAGGGGGTCATGGCACCAGCATGGGCCGGATGACCGGGCCATGCTGGTGCCGCGGCGACAGGGCCAGCGGGAGGGCGCGCTCCATGTGTTCATCTGCTCGCAACGGCATCGTGATCCCGGCATTCCATTGCATTCTTTCACTCCGGGATCCGAGCCCTTACCGATCGTGGCGGTGACTTGATGGACTGGCTTGCCGACACCGTCGTTCTTTCGCGGATGCAGTTCGCGTTGACGGCGATCTTCCACATGCTCTGGCCGGTGCTCTCCACCGGCCTGGCGATCTTTCTGGTGATCCTTGAAGCCCTCTGGCTGCGCACCCAGAACCCCCTCTACTACCGGCAGGCCCGCTTCTGGGCCAAGCTCTACGTGCTGAACTTCGGCATCGGCGTGGCCTCGGGTCTGCCGATGGAATTCCAGTTCGGCACCAACTGGGCCCCGCTGTCGGAGTTCGTGGGTGATTTCTTCGGGGCCGTGCTCGGCTTCGAAGGCGCCATGGCCTTCATGCTCGAGGCCGGCTTCCTCGGCATCATGCTGTTCGGCTGGAACCGGGTGCCGCCGGTGATCCACTTCCTCTCCACCGTGATGGTGGCCTTCGGCGCCAATCTCTCGGTGTTCTGGATCCTCAGCGCCAATTCCTGGCTGCAGACCCCCGCCGGCGGCAGCTTCAGTGACGGCCATTTCCACGTGGAGAATTACTTCACCGCCATCAACAACCCGTTCATGCTGCGCAGCGTGCTGCACATGAGCCTGGCCACGGTGGAAACCTCGATGCTGGTGGTGGCGGCGATCAGCGCCTGGTCGCTGCTCTCCGGAAAGGCGGAGGCGTTCTTCTCCTTCTCCTTCCGCCTGGCCCTGGTGGTTCTGCTGGTGGTGGCTCCGCTTCAGATCGTGGCGGGCCACGAAAGCGGCCTGCAGGTCGCCGAGCACCAGCCCACCAAGCTGGCCGCCATGGAGGCGATCTGGGAGAACCAGGCCGCCGGCGAGGCTCCCCCCTGGACCGTGATCGCCGCGCCCGATGAGAACGGCGGCCGCAACCGCTGGGCGGTGGGCCTGCCCGGCGGGCTCAGCTGGATCCTCGAAGGCCGGCCCCGGCTCAGCCAGGACGTGCGCGGTCTGAACAGCTGGCCCGCCGACCAACGCCCCCGAATGGTGGGGCTGATCTTCTACGCCTTCCGCCTGATGGCGGGGATCGGCGTCGCCGTCGCCGCCCTGATGGGCCTGACCGTGCTGCTGTGGTGGCGCACCGGCCTGACACCCGAGTTCTTCCGCCGTCAGGCCTGGCTGAGCTGGTGCTGGATCCTGGCCGCCCCGGCCGGCTACCTGGCCATCGAGTCGGGCTGGATCGTGCGCTGCGTCGGCCGGCAGCCCTGGACGGTGTACGGCCAGCTGCGCACCTCCGAGGCCGCCTCCCAGCTGCCGGCCCAGGAAGTGCTGATCAGCCTGAGCAGCTTCAGCCTCCTCTACGCCACCCTGCTGGTCTTCGCGCTCATCTTCGGCGCCCGCATCATCCGCAAGGGTCCCGATCTCACCCTGGAACCACCGACGGGTCCCATCCGCGGACCGCTCCCCCTGCCAACCGACTGATGGACTTCCTCGATGTCTTCATGCCGGTGGTCTGGTTCGTGATCCTGGCCCTGTTCCTGCTCCTCTACGTGATCCTCGATGGCTTTGATCTGGGGGTGGGGATCCTGTCGCTCACCTCCCCCAGTGAGAAGCAGCGCACCATGCTGATGGCCTCGCTCGGCTCGATCTGGGATGCCAATGAAACCTGGCTGGTGCTGATGGGTGGGGCGCTGTTCGGCGCTTTTCCCCTCGCCTACGGCACGATCCTCAAGGCCCTCTACGGGCCGATCTACCTGATGATCCTCGGCCTGATCCTGCGGGCGGTGGCCTTCGAGTTCCGCGAGAACGCCATCGACAAGCGTCCCTGGAACCTCACCTTCGGCTTCGGCAGCCTGCTGGCCGCCGCGTCCCAGGGGATCTGCCTGGGCACGGTGCTCTCGGGCCTGCCCACCGACGCCGATGGGCACTTCATCGGCTCCCCCTGGATCTGGGTCAACGGCAGCAGCCTG
>NZ_JAGQBG010000150.1 GCF_024345515.1 Cyanobium sp. N5-Cardenillas | reverse complement strand
CTCCGGGGAGCTGGGATCTGCCGGAACGGCCCGGCTTCGGCGGGCCCCTCGAACCGGAAGGAACGGTGGCCGAGGCCCAGCAACGGGCGGCGAGCCTGCTGGGGGCGGAGCGCTGCTGGTTCGGGGTGAACGGGGCTTCGGGGCTGCTGCAGGCGGCCCTGCTCGCCCTCGGCCCGCCCGGGTCCCGGGTCCTGCTGCCCCGCAACCTGCACCGCAGCCTGCTGCACGGCTGCGTGCTGGGCGGGATCGAACCGCTCCTGTACGACCTGACGATCGATCCACTCACCGGCCTGTGGCGGCCGCCGGAGCCCCGGCGACTGGAGCAGGTGCTGGCGGTGGCCGCCGCCCTGCCCGGCGAACCGGCGGCGGCCCTGGTGCTGGTGGACCCCACCTACCAGGGGCTGGCGGCCGACCTGCCGGCCCTGGTGGCCCTGGCCCACAGGGCCGGCCTGCCGGTGCTGGTGGACCAGGCCCACGGAAGCGGCGAAGCCCTGGCCGCCGGCGCCGATCTGGTGGTGCTCTCCGTGCAGAAGAGCGGCACCGGCCTGGCCCAGAGCGCGGCGCTGCTGGCCCAGGGCGACCGGGTGGCAGCGGAGGCCATCGAGCGGGCCCTGCTGTGGCTGCAGACCTCCAGCCCCAGTGCGCTGCTGCTGGCCTCGACGGCAGCAGCTCTGGAGCACGGCGCCAGCGCCGCCGGCCGGCGCCAGCGCCAGCGGGCCGTGGCCCGGGCCGGACGACTGCGCCAGGGGCTGGAGGGTCTGGGCCTGCCGCTGGTGGCCAACGGCGATCCCCTGCGCCTGGTGCTGGCCACGGCCCCCCTGGGGATCAACGGCCTGGAGGCCGACACCTGGCTGCTGCAGCGGGGGGTGATCGCGGAGCTGCCGGAACCCGGCGCCCTCACCTTCTGCCTGGGGCTGAACCCGCCCCGGGGGATGGAGCGGCGCCTGCCGCGCCAGCTGGAGGGTCTGCGCCGGACCCTCGGCGGGCCGCCGCTGCCCCCGTTCACGCCGCCCCCTCTGCCGCTGCTGGCGGCGCCGGAGCTGCCGATCGGCGTGGCCTGGCGCAGCCCCGCCGAGGCTGTTCCCCTGGAGGAGGCCTCCGGCCGGGTGGCGGCGGCACCGATCTGCCCGTACCCGCCGGGGATTCCGCTGCTGGTGCCCGGCGAGCGGATCGATCCGGCCCGCGCCGACTGGCTGCAGGGCCAACGGCGCCTCTGGCCCGGCCAGATCGCTGATACGGTGAGCGTTGTGGTCGGTTCGTGAGCCCGTTGCCGAACCCCTTCCACTGGGATTTCGTCACCCCCGGGCTGCCGGACAGCGCCTTCGAGGACGCCCCGGGCTTCAGCCCGACGCCACTTGAGCTGCGGGTGATGCTGCTGGCCCACCTGCGCCCCCGCGCCGACTCGCTCGTCTGGGACGTGGGTGGCGGCACCGGCGCGCTGGCCCTGGAAATCGCCCGGCTGATGCCCACCGGCGCCGTCCACACCCTGGAGCGGGATCCGGAGGCGATCGACCTGCTGGAACGCAACCGGCAGCGCTTCGGCATCCACAACCTGCACATCCACGCCGGCGAGGCCCCGGAGGGTCTGGCCCTGCTCCCCCCCAACCCCGACCGGGTGCTGCTGGAGGTGGGCCGGCCCCTGGAGGACGTGCTGCGGGCCGTCTGGGGGGCCCTGCAGCCCTCCGGACGGCTGGTGATCAGCACCGTCAACCTGGAGGGTCTGGTGAAGGCCACCGACACCCTCGCCCAGCTGGGCGCCCACGATGTGCAGGTGGTGCAGGCCACCGTGCACCGCATGCAGCGCCGCGGCAGCCAGGCCAAGCTGGCGGCGGCCGAACCGCTGTTCGTGATCGCCGCCGAGCGCTGAGTCCGAACCCTTGCCTCCCGCCCCCCGCCCCGCCACCTCCCTGTCCCGCCTGCTGAGCGGCTGGCTGGCGGGTGGCTTCGGGCTGGTGGTGGTGGGCCTGGGCGGTTGGTGGTTCACCGTCGCCGTGGGGGTGATCGTGCACCTGGGCCTGCTGGAGTTCTTCCGCATGGCCCAGTTCAAGGGCATCCGTCCCGCCACCAAGACCACCCTGGTGGCGGTGCAGCTGCTGCTGGTCTCCACCCAGGTGGCCGCCGGCAGCCTCTGGCCGGGGGGCGCCATGGCGGGCGACGTGGCGGGCGACGTGGCGGCAGCCGTGCTGCCCGCCTCCGGGGCGGTGATCTGCGGCTGGCTGCTGCTCCAGCCGGTCACCGGCACCATCGCCGACATCGCCGCCTCGGTGTTCGGGCTGTTCTATCTCGGCTTCCTGCCCAGCCACTGGATCAAGCTGCGGGACCTGACCGACCCGGCCCTGGCCCCCGCCCTGGAGGGCCTGGGCTGGCCCTGGAGTCCCGGCATGGCCCTCACCCTGCTGGCCTGCCTGATGATCGTGGCCACCGATATCGGCTCCTACGTGATCGGTCGCCGCCTGGGCCGCCATGCCCTGTCGCCGATCTCCCCGGGCAAGACGGTGGAGGGGGCCCTGGGCGGGGTGCTCTGTGCCCTGCTGGTGGGGGGCGTGGGAGGGGTGCTGCTGGGCTGGCGCTGGGGCTGGCTGATCGGGGCGGTGCTGGGGGCGGTGGTGTCCCTGTTCGCCCTGGTGGGCGACCTGACCGAATCGATGATGAAACGGGATGCGGGCCTCAAGGACTCCGGCGATGCGATCCCCGGCCACGGTGGCATTCTCGATCGGATCGACAGCTACCTGTTCGTACCGGCGGTGGTCTATTCCCTGGTGACCCTGGTGCTGCCCCTGCTGCAGCAGGGCTGAGGACCCCTCAGGGGGAGACCCGGGCCTCCCCCTCCAGGTGCAGCAGGCCGGCCCCGAGCTCGGCCCGCTCGATGCGGATGTTGGGATCCATCGGCAGCCGGGCATGGGGGGACCCCTCGGCGCAGCGCAGTTCCACCGTGCCGCCGTCGGCGCGCACCGCCACCTCCCGCTCCACCGGCTCCCGGTCGCCGCTGGCGAAGGCCCTCAGCAGCAGCCGGTCCTCCCGGATGCGCAGCCCCGCCAGGGGAGTGAGGCCCAGCAGGTCGTCGGCCAGGCCATCGCCGAGGCCGCGCCAGGCCGGGGTGCTGAGGGAACGGCTCAGGCCGTCGCCGCTGAAGCTGACCAGCCCCTGGATGCGGAAGGGCTGCTCCAGCTTCACCGCCTGATTGCGCACCAGGGACCCCATGCGCACCTGAATCCCGTCACAGCGCAGCTCCACCTCCTCGATCTCCATCGCCTGGTAGACGACTCGCCGGGCCCGCAGTCGCACCCCGTCGAGGCGCCCCCGCAACAGCCGCAGCCCCGAACCCTCCAGTCGGATCTCCAGCCGCTCGATGGCCTCGCACTGCTGCCGCAGCCACAGCTCCAGACCCCTGGCCAGTAGGGCCATCACCGGGCCGGCGGATTCAGGTGCCTCGGGGGGACGGTCGCCAGCTGGTGTCTCGCTCATCCGCCGGCAGGGGGCACAGGGGTCCTCAGATTCTCATTCCATCCGGGCCCGACGGGCCTCGCGGAAGGCCTCCGCGGCCGTCAGTGCCGCCAGCAGCAGCAATCCCCCCAGGCCGACCAGCTGGTTGAGGGGGTCGGGGGCGGCCAGGTCCGTCGCGCTGGCCCCACCGCCCAGCACGGCGCCCAGCAGGAACCAGGCCGTGGCGATGGCCGAGGTGATCCAGTAGGCCCGCCAGCGCCGCTGGTAGATGTAACCGGTGCCCAGGCCGGGCACGACGTTGAGCAGGGCCCCCAGCCAGGGGGCCGACGCGGCCAGGATGGTCTTGTCTTTAGGCGTCATCGTCATCACGGCATGGCTGGATCCTCAGCTGAGTCTGGCCAGTCGCGGCGGCCAGGCGCGCCATCGCTGGCGGTGATCGGCGCCGGAGTGGCCGGTTGTGCCCTGGCCGCCGGGCTGCGGCGAGGCGGCTGGGACGGCCCGATCGACCTGTGGGAGGCGGGTCGGGGTCCCGGCGGCCGGGCCGCCACCCGTCGCTGCCGCCAGGACGTTGCCTGGCACATCGACCATGGGGCACCCCTGCTCAACCTGCTGGAGGACCCCGAACCGAAACTGGTGGCCCCCCTGCGGGAGGGGGGCTGGATCGTGCCCTGGCGGGAGCCGGCGGCGGCGCTGCAGGCCGACGGCACCCTGGGGCCAGCCGCGGCCGATCCCCTGCTGGGTGGTTCCTTGTACCGGGGCCGCCAGGGCATGGACGGCCTCTGCCGCGGCCTGCTGGCCCTGGCCGAGGCCCAGGGGCCGCCACCCAGCCCCACGGGTCACTACGGCACCCTGGTGCGCCACCTGGCGGTGCGCCACGAAGGGGGCTGGCGGCTGGCGGACGCCAACGGGGCGGTGCTGGGCGACGCCGACTGGCTGGTGCTCACCGGCACCCTGCTGGCCCATCCCCGCGCCATGGAGCGGTTCGGCTGGTCGGAGGTGCCACTGCTGCAGGCGACAGAGGGCCTGGACGATGGGGACCTCGCCTCGGCCCTCGCCGCCCTCGCCAGGATGGAGATGGAGGCCCGCACCAACCTGATGCTCACGATCAAGCCCGCCGCAGCGGCCCGTTGGCTGTCCCTGCCCTTCCGGCTGCTCAGCTTTGACCGTGAGGCCCAGGGGCGCTGGGGGCTGCGGCGGCTGGCGATTCAGCCCCTGGCCGACGGCCGCTGCGGCGTCGTGGCCCATGGTGTACCGGCCGCCGACGGCCCGGCGATGGCCGCCCTGGAGGGGGCCGTCGCCGGCGCGCTGGAGCCCTGGCTCGGGGAGCGGCCCTGTGGCGGCGAAGCCCTGGCAGGGGTGAGCCAACGGCAACTGATGCACTGGGGGGCCGCCTTTCCCGTGGCCCCCGGCCTTCCCCCGGCCGCCATGGTCTGCCCCGCCAGCCGGGTGGCCTTCTGCGGCGACTTCATCGCAGGAGCGGGCTTCGGCCGCATCGAAGGGGCCCTGCGCAGTGCCCAGGCCCTGGCGGGCCGGCTGCTGGCCCTGGCGCTGCTGCTCTGCCTCAGCCTGGGGGGGCCGGCGCTGGCGGCGGCGGCCGGCGCCGTCCCTTACCGCTGCGACGGCGACCTGCTGCTGGCGACCAGCGACAACGGAGCGGTGGATGCCCCGGGCATCCCCAACACCACCGGTGGCACGGTGCCCGGCGCCACGGTGCTGCTGGAGTGGCGCGACCTGCGTCTGCAGCTGCCGCGCACCAACAATGCCGGTCCGCCCAGCTACACCGACGGTCTCTGGTGGTGGAGCCTGGAGGACCCGCAGCAGCCCCGCTTCCTGCACCGCCGGGGGGCCATCGAACAGTTCAGCTGCCAGGCAGTTGCTGCCGCAACGCCACCAGCCGACGGGCATTGACACCCAGATCCGAATCCCCCAGCCGTGAGCTGGAGCGGGCCTGCACCACCCCGGTGGCCGGCAGGGCCAGGAGCTCGAGGTCGTCCACGAAGCCGAACAGCCGGCTGGTGGCGGTGGCATGCAGGTAGGGCCCTTCGCGCTCGACGATCCTCACGCCCTCGGTGGTTTCCAGAACAGGCACCAGCGCGGCCAGGGACGCCGCTGGGTCGGTGAGCGGCCAGTCAACCCGGGCGCAGTGGGCCGGCGCCGCACAGGGGGAAAGGGCGCCGCCATGCACCCCGAGCTCCGCCGGCACCGGCCCCTCCAGGTGCAGCAGCGAGGCCTGGGCCGGGCCGGGGAGGCCGAGCAGCAGCAGCAGCAGCAGGCCGGCGACGAGGCGCGGCAGGGACAGGGGAGAAGCCGGTGTCATGGGTGGGTGGGGATCGGGGCGCAGGGCTCGGCCAGCCAGGCGGATGCCACCCGCTCGGGCTGGTCGATGTGGGGCAGGTGGCCGCAGGCCGCCAGCTCGGTGATGCGGGACCCCAGCAGGGCCTGGGCGGCCCGTTTCTGCGGGGCGCGCAGGATCCGGTCGTCGGCACCCCAGAGCACCGCCAGCGGCTGGGGGGGCAGGGGCGCGCCACAGCCGGCGAAGCCACCGCTGCGGGCGAAGCGGCGCAGGGCCTCGGCCCAGCCCGGCGCCCGGAGGTGCAGGGAGGCGATCTCCAGCTCCGCCGGGCCCACGTCCCGATCAGGATCGGCAAAGGCGCTGCGGCAGAGGCCGCCGCGCACCTTCGGCAGGGCAAGGAAGCGCACGCCCAGCCCATCCAGCAGGGGCGGCAGGGGCATGGGCCGGCCGGTGAGTCCGGCCGGGGCCAGCAGCAGCAGCCGCTCGAAGCGCCCGGGGTGGCGCCGGGCCAGGGCCACCGCCACCGCGCCGCCCATTGAGGCGCCGATCAGGCCGAGCCTCTGCACGCCAGCAGGCTCCTGGCGATCGAACGCCTCGAGCAAGGCGTCCAGGTGACGCAGCACCGCCTCCGGGGTGTAGTCGCGCTCGGCGGGCCTGGGGCAGAAACCGAAACCGTGCAGGTCGGGGATCAGCAGTCGATGGCCCACCGCCAGCAGGGGCGCCAGGCGGCGGAACTCCAGGAAGGAACTGTCGAAGCCGTGCAGCAGCAGCAGCGGCGGCCCCTGCCCCAGGACGGCCACTGGCCAGCGCTCGGGGTGCCCAGGCAGCTCCCACCACTGCACCTGGGCGGCCAGGGCGCGGCCCTGGGGGTCGAGCAGGGAGTCGGCGGCGGCGCTGACCAGTTCGCGGCCGGTTGGCGCGCTGAGGAGGCTGGCGTTCACGCCTGCTGCCGGTCGGCGGTGGCGCCCACCATGGCGGCCAGCAGGTCTTCGGGGGCCACCACGAAGGGCAGGTGGTGCAGGTCGGAGCCCTCCCGGCAGGCGAAGCGGCAGACCTGACGCAGCTCCTCCAGGGTGGCTCCGCCGAGCCCCAGGGCCTCGAGATCGGTGGGCAGCCCCAGCCGGCGGAAGAAAGGCAGCAACTGGCGACGGGCCTGGGCCGCCAGCCGGTTGCCCGCCAGCTGCTCCTCCAGCCACAGCTGCACCAGCACCCCGAAGCCCACCTTCTCGCCATGGAGCCGACCGTGGGTGGCGGCGAGCTGGGTCAGGCCGTTGTGGACGGCATGGGCGGCCACGGTGCGGCAGCGGGCGCCGCCGATGCCGCCGATCAGGCCGGCGGTGAGGGCACAGCCCTCGGCCACCCGCACCCAGGCCTCGCTGCCCGGGTCCGCCAGGGCGGCTTCCCCCTCCAGCAGCAGCAGGTCGCGCAGCAGGCGGGCCATCTGCACCGCCTGCTGCACCAGGCCATCACCACTGGAGCCGCTGCTCACCGACGCCTCGTACCACTTGGCCACCGCATCGGCGATGCCGCTGGCCAGGGTGCGCGCTGGAGCCTGCCGCACCAGATCGTGGTCGAAGACGAGCAGGTCCGGGCAACGGGCCAGGGCCACATCGCCCAGGAAGGCGCCTTCGGGGGTGTAGAGGTTCGCCAGGGCCGTCCAGCCGGCACAGGTGGCGGCACTGGTGGGCACCGTGATGCAGGGCAGGCCAAGCCGGTGGGCCAGCAGCTTGCCCGCATCCAACACCTTGCCGCCACCGGCGGCGATCAGGGCATCACAGCCGGCGGCGCGGGCCTGTTGGGCCAGGGGCCCGAGGTCGTCGTCGCAGCAGTCGCGAAAGGGCTGACCGGCCACCGGGCGGGCACCGGCCTGCTCCAGATCGACGAGCAACTGCTGGCGCAGCCCATAGGTGGCGGCACTGCGCCCCAGCAGGAAAGGACGCTGAGCCAGGGCCACAAGCCGAGGCAGGGCCTGGACCCAAGCTCCGCCACCGCGAAGAACCAAGGCCGGAGC
>NZ_JAGQBG010000015.1 GCF_024345515.1 Cyanobium sp. N5-Cardenillas | reverse complement strand
TGGTTGTGGGGCCTGGCCAGCAGTTGCCAGGTTTCATAGAGCCGTGCCGCCAGCCAGTAGAGGCGCAGCCGGCCCACCAGCCGTTTCACCAGTCGCCCCATCACCCAGGTGGCCCAGCGCCCATCAACGCGCGCTCATCCCACCAGGGCCGGTGCCACCGCCTGGATCTCGGCCGGTTCGGCCGGGCGGAAGCGCAGGCGCGGATTCTCGCCCTGGCGCTCCACATCCACCGCGATGGTGCTGCCGGCCGGGAAGGTGCCCGCCAGGATCGCCTTGGCGATCGGCGTCTCCAGTTCCCGCTGGATCGCCCGCTTCAGCGGCCGGGCGCCGTACACCGGGTCGTAACCCACGGCGGCCAGCCAGTCCAGGGCTTCGCCATTCACCCGCAGGGCCAGCTTGCGCTCCTCGAGGCGCCGGGTCAGCCGCTGCACCTGCAGCGCCACGATCTGGCGCAGTTCGTCCTCCCGCAGGCTGCGGAAGATGATCGATTCATCCAGACGGTTGAGGAATTCCGGCCGGAAGTGGCCCCGCAGCGCCTCATTGACCCGCTTCTCCATCTCGCCGTACCGGGCTGGATCGCCGGCCAGATCAAGGATCGAAGCGCTGCCGATGTTGCTGGTGAGAATGAGCACCGTGTTGGTGAAATCCACCGTGCGGCCCTGGCCGTCGGTGACGCGGCCGTCATCGAGGATCTGCAGCATCACGTTGAACACATCGGGGTGGGCCTTCTCCACCTCATCGAACAGGATCACCGCGTAGGGGCGACGCCGCACCGCTTCGGTGAGCTGGCCGCCCTCCTCGTAACCCACGTAGCCCGGGGGCGCTCCGATCAGCCGGCTGACGGCGTGCTTCTCCATGTATTCGCTCATGTCGATGCGCACCATCGCCTCCTCGCTGTCGAACAGCTGCGAGGCCAGGGCCTTGGACAGCTCGGTCTTGCCCACGCCCGTCGGGCCGAGGAACAGGAAGCTGGCGATCGGGCGGTTGGGGTCCGACAGGCCGGCCCGCGAGCGCTGGATGGCATCGGCCACCGCCGTCACGGCCTGGTCCTGGCCGATCACCCGGGTGTGCAGTTCGTCCTCGAGATGCAGCAGCTTCTCCATCTCGCTCTGCACCAGCTTGCTGACCGGAATGCCGGTCCACTTGGCGATCACCTCGGCGATGTCGTCCTCGGTGACTTCTTCGCGCAGCAGGTTCTTCTCGCCGGCATGGGCGCTAAGCTCCTCGGTGCGAGCGGCCAGTTTCTTGTTCAGCCCCGCCAGGGTTCCGTACTCCAGTTCGGCGGCCTTGTTGAGGTCGTACTGGCGTTTGGCCTGCTCCACCTGCAGCTGCACCTGCTCGATCTCTTCTTTAAGGGCGGAGAGTTCATCGATCGAGCCCTTCTCCTTCTGCCACTGGGCATTGAGGCTGCTCTGCTGCTCGCCCAGGTCGGCCAGGTCCTTCTCCAGCCGTTCGAGGCGATCCTTGCTGGCCGCATCGGATTCGCGCCCCAACGAGAGCTTCTCCATCTCCAGCTGCAGGATGCGGCGGTCGAGCTCGTCGATCTCCTCCGGCTTGGAGGTGATCTCCATCTTCAGGCGGGCCGCCGATTCGTCCATCAGGTCGATGGCCTTGTCGGGCAGGAAGCGATCGGCGATGTAGCGGCTGCTGAGCACGGCCGCCGCCACCAGGGCGTTGTCGGCGATGCGCACGCCATGGTGCACCTCGTAGCGCTCCTTCAGGCCGCGCAGGATCGAGATGGTGTCCTCCACCGTGGGCTGGTCGACGAACACCTGCTGGAAGCGGCGCTCCAGGGCCGGATCCTTCTCGATGTGCTGGCGGTGCTCATCGAGGGTGGTGGCGCCGATGCAGCGCAGCTCACCGCGGGCCAGCATCGGCTTGAGCAGGTTGCTGGCGTCCATGGCGCCGCCGCTGGCGCCGGCCCCCACCACCGTGTGGATCTCGTCGATGAACAGGACGATCTGCCCTTCGCTGGAGGTGACCTCCTTGAGCACGGCCTTGAGCCGCTCCTCGAACTCGCCGCGGTACTTGGCACCGGCGATCAGGGCGCCCATGTCGAGGGCGATCAGCTGGCGGTTCTGCAGGGCCGTGGGCACGTCGCCGTTGACGATCCGCTGGGCCAGCCCCTCCACGATCGCCGTCTTGCCGACACCGGGTTCACCGATCAGCACCGGGTTGTTCTTGGTGCGCCGCGACAGGATCTGCACGGTGCGGCGGATTTCCTCGTCGCGGCCGATCACCGGGTCGAGCTTGCCCTCCCTAGCGGCGGCGGTCAGGTCACGGCCGTATTTCTCGAGCGACTCATAGGTGCCCTCCGGGTTCTGGTCGGTCACGCGCTGGCTGCCTCGCACGGCCTGAACGGCCTCCTTGATCCTGGCCCCATCGGCGCCCGCCTGGGAGAGCAACTGGCGGCCGCAGCGCTCATCGCCGGCCAGGGCCAGCACCAGGTGCTCCACGGCGATGAAGCTGTCCTCGAAGTCCTTCTTGAGCCCATCGGCCCGATCCAGCACCGCATTGAGCCCCTTGCCCAGATAGACGTTGTCGGGGGCGGCGGCCAGGCTGGGCTGGGTGGCGATGAAGGCCTCCAGCTTCTGGCTCAGCACCCCCAGGTCCACGCCGGCCTTCTCCAGGATCCGGCTGGCCAGGTCCTGCTGGGCCAGCAGGGCGGCGAACAGGTGCTCGCTCTCCATCTGCTGCTGGCGCTTCTGCTGGGCCAGCTGCTGGGAAGCCACGACGGCGCCCCAGGCCTTCTCGGTGAACAGTTCGGCGGTGGGATGCATGGCTGGAATCTCCCTGGTGCTGGCAATGCAGCCAACGTATGAATGCCTTCGGAATTGGCCGAGTGGGAGGACCGAACCGTCCCGTTCGGCCCTCCTCCCCAAAGGCGTGCAGGCCGTACCGGTGGGGGTGGCCAACCGCCCGGCAGGGCACGATCAGGGGCTCAGGGCCCCCCCAGCGGCGGCAGTGGCACCTGGTAGCCGTTCTTCTCGCCGCAGAGCTGGCTGGGGCAACCGTCCGGGCCATAGCGGGCATCGGCCGCCGACAGGCAGCCCATGCTGTTCTTCTGGACCACCTGGGCCGGATGGATCCGCAGGGGCTGGAGCACCGCCTCGCTCCTGGGAACCAGCAAACGGCAGGCCGCCGGCGGCAGCCCCGGGCTGGCCTCGATCGCCAGTGGTTGATTCGGGGACACCCCCTGGGCCCGGGCCGGTGATGCGGCCAGGGGCAGCGCGGCCAGGGGAAGCACTCCGGCCAGCAGGCCCGCCAGCAGCTCGGCGGAGGGGCGGATCGCCATGATGAGGTCGCGGCTGAGCCCCATTCTCGCCTCTCCAGCCCGTTTGCCACCGATGCCCGCTGCCGCCGACGACCAGGCCCTGGTGGCCGCCCTGGCCAGGGAATCCCTCGCCCTGGGCGGCGGCACGGAGCCGGAGCGCGACTGCTGGCGGGTCGTGCACCGCCACGTCCACGGCATGTTGCCCTCGGAATACGACATCCGGGAGGTGCCCGAGGAGCTCTACCTGGCGGTGCTGGCCGCCTGCAGGGCCGAGCTCTGAACCTGGCGACCGGCCCCGGCGGCTGGCCATGAAAAAGCCCCGGTTCAACCGGGGCTTCTGGCCAATCAGAGAAAGGTCTCTGGAGGGAATGGCTCAACCGGGCCTGGATCAGGCCCAGCCTTTGGAAGCCATGTCCTCGACGTAGGCGGCCACGTCGGCGATGTCGGTGTCATTCAGCTTGCCGAGGACGGCCGGCATGGCGTTCTTGCCGTTGGTGACCTGGTGGGCGATGGCGGCCTCATGGTCGGTGTTGTAGTCGGCCAGGTAGGAGGCCAGGGCATCGGCCTTGAGGGTGCGCTCGGCGTTCACCACATTGCCGCCACCCATGTGGCAGGCGGCGCAGTTGGCGGAGAAGATCTGGGCGCCGTGGGCCACGTCGGCGGCGAAGCTCGGGGCCGCACCCAGCACCAGCGCCAGGCAGAGAGCGAACAGGGAAAGAAGACGACGCATGGGAAAGTGCGAAGGAG
Organism: Cyanobium sp. N5-Cardenillas; assembly: GCF_024345515.1. Lineage (GTDB taxonomy): Bacteria > Cyanobacteriota > Cyanobacteriia > PCC-6307 > Cyanobiaceae > Cyanobium. Next base: position 20,732 of record NZ_JAGQBG010000015.1, on the reverse strand, counting down.
GGTGCCGAATAGCACGTGCAACCGGCACAAATTAGGCAAAGGCCGAGGCCCGTTGGGACCCTCCGGCATATTCGCAACAATTCAGCGGTTCAGGCCTGGCGCCCCGCTCTGAGCCGGCCCCGGTGGGGAACGCCCGCCGACTCCAGCACCGCGTTGAGGGTGGGGGCCAGGCTCACCAGGCCGAAGCGCTCGGGCGGGCTCACGGGCTGGTGGACGAAGTGGCGTTGGCGGATCGAGAAGCGGTCCCAGGCGTTCACCTCGATGCGCAGCAGCTTGATCAGCCCCTCGATCAGCCAGCCGCGCAGATCGATGCCCACCGGCGGCACCCACACCCGCCGCCAGCGGCACAGGGAGGCCACGGCGCCGTTGATCGTGATCGGCGCCTGGCCGAGCACCAGCCGCCGCACCGGCCCCTGGCCCGGCTCCGGGTTGGGGCCGTGGGGGGTGGTGGCCAGGTGGGCGCAGACCGTGGCGATGTCGGCGGCGTGGATGAAGTGGAAGCTGGCGTCGGTTCGCAGCCAGCGGGCCAGCCACAGCCAGCCGAAGGCCTCCTTCAGCCCAGCCGTGAGATAGCTGGTGGGGTGGGGATCGGCCGTGCCCACCGAGCCACCGAACACCAGCGTCGGGAACACGGCCACGATCCTCCCAGCCAGGGGGTGGCGCTCCAGGTCCTGCAGGCAGGTGGCCTTGGTCTGGATGTACTCGGTGCCGTAGGCCATCGCCTCCGGCAGCAGCTGCAGCTGCCGGTCGAGGATGCTGGCTGTGGAGAAGTAGATCACCTGCTGCAGCCGGTCCGGGTCGGTGAGCCGCAGCAGTTCCTTCACGGCCACCACGTTCACCGCCTGGGCGCGCTCTGGATCCCCCCAGGCGGTGGCGGTGTGAATGATGCGGTCGGCACTGGCGATGGCGGCGGCGTGGGGGCCCAGTTCGCGCAGGTCGCCCACCAGCAGGGTGATGCGCGGGTGGTCGGCGGGGACGGCGCTGAGCTTGGCGGGGTCCCGCAGCATCAGCAGCAGCTGGGCGTCGCTGTTGGCCAGCAGGTTGTCGGCGATGTACTGGCCGACGCAGCCGCTGGCGCCGGTGATCAGGATCCGCTGGGGCCCGGAGGTGGCGGCGCTCAAACAGCGGCCCCCAGCAGCTCGTTGACGGCCTTGCCGGTCTCGAAGAAGACGCGGGCGTTGTCCTCCGGGGTGCCGGGCAGGATGCCGTGGCCCAGGTTGAGGATGTGGCGGCGGCCGCGGGCCTTGCGCACCGTGTCGAGGATCCGCTCGCGGATGGCCTCGGGGGTGCCGAACAGCAGGCCGGGGTCCACGTTGCCCTGCACGCCCAGGTGCTGGGGCAGGCGGGCGCAGCCATCGGCCATGTCCACGGTCCAGTCGAGGGAGATGAAGTCCACCCCGGTGGCGGCCATCCGCTCCAGCACACCGGCGCTGCCGGAGATGTAGAGGATCAGGGGGGTGTCGGGATGGGTGGCCTTCACCTGGTCGATCACCCGCTTCTGGTAGGGGGCGGCGAACACGTCGTAGTCGATCGGGCTCAGCTGGCCCGCCCAGGAGTCGAACAGCTGCACCACCTGGGCACCGCTGTCGATCTGGTAGCGCACATAGGTGGCGATCGAATCGGCCAGGTGCCCCAGCAGCCGGTGCAGCAGGGCGGGCTCCTGGAAGGCCATCGCCTTGATCACCGAATAGGTCTTGGAGCTCTTGCCCTCCACCGCGTAGGCGGCCAGGGTCCAGGGGGCGCCCACGAAGCCGAGCACCGCCGCGGCGTTGCCCACGTCGGCCCGCAGCCGCTTAAGCACCTCGCCCACGAAGGGCAGGGCTGCGGCCGGATCCAGGGGGCGCAGGGCGTCCACCTGGGCCTGGCTGCGGATGGCGGGCTCGATGATCGGCCCCTTGCTCTCGATGATGTCGAAGTCGATCCCCATCCCCGGCAGGGGCGTGAGGATGTCGGAGAACAGGATCACGCCATCGGGACGGAAGGCGTGGAAGGGCTGCATCGAGATCTCATACGAGAGATCGGGGTTCTCCGAGCGCTCCCGGAAGCCGGGATGGCGGTCGCGCAGGTCGCGGTAGACCTTCATGTAGCGGCCCGCCTGGCGCATCATCCAGACCGGTGGCCGCTCCACCTGCTCACCTCGGGCGGCGCGCAGCAGCAGGGGGGCGGATTCAGTCATTGCGCCGGTCGGAAGGTCAACGGCGAAAGCTAAACCAGCACCCCCGGCCCCCGGCCGCTCCTGTCACCAGTCGTGGCATGGGGCCCTCTGCAGGCCAGCGCCGGGCAGCCTCAGCCCTCGCTGATGGCCGGCCGTTGCAGGCTGCGGGTCTCGTCCAGGCGGAACACCACCACGCTCAGGGGGGGCAGGCAGAGCTCGAGCGAGTTCTGGTAGTCGTGGATGGCCCAGGCATCGGTGAAGCGGCCACCCAGGTTGCCGAGGTTGCTGCCGCCGTAGCGGCTGCTGTCGGTGTTGAAGACCTCGGCGTAGAAGCCCTCCAGCGGCACACCCACGCGGTAGTGGGAATGGCTCTGGGGCGTGAAGTTGGCCACCACCACCACCCAGCGTCCGCTGCCGCTGTCGCGGCGCATGAAGCTGATCACCGAGTGGCGGTTGTCGTTGCAGTCGATCCACTGGAAGCCGTACTGATCGAAGTCGTCGCCCCACAGCGCCGGCTCGGATTTGTAGAAGACGTTGAGGTCGTCCACCAGGTTGAGCAGGCCCTTGTGGGCTTCGTACTGCAGCAGCTCCCACTGCAGATCGCCCCAGACGTTCCATTCGGCCCGCTGGCCGAACTCCATCCCCATGAAGATCGTCTTCTTGCCGGGGTGGGTCCACATGTAGGCCAGCAGGGCGCGCACATTGGCGAACTTCTGCCAGTCATCCCCCGGCATCTTGTGGAGCAGGTTGCTCTTGCCGTGCACCACCTCATCGTGGCTGAGGGCCAGCATGAAGTTTTCGGTGAAGGCGTACCAGATCGAGAAGGTGACGTGGTTCTGGTGGAATTGGCGGAACCAGGGATCCAGCTCGAAGTAATCGAGCATGTCGTGCATCCAGCCCATGTTCCACTTGAGGTTGAACCCCAGGCCGCCCATGTCGGTGGGCTGGGTCACCATCGGCCAGGTGGTGGATTCCTCGGCGATCGACAGGGCACCGGGGAAGTGCTGGAACAGCACGTGGTTGGCCTGCTGCAGGAAGCGCACCGCCTCGAGATTCTCGCGACCACCCTGGTCGTTGGGCAGCCATTCCCCATCCGGACGCAGGTAGTCGCGGTAGAGCATCGAGGCCACCGCATCCACCCGGATGCCATCGATGTGGAACTCCTCGAACCAGTAGATGAGGTTGGCGACGAGGAAGTTGCGCACCTCGTTGCGGCTGTAATTGAAGATCAGCGTGCCCCACTCCTTGTGCTCGCCGATGCGGGGATCGGCGTGCTCGTACAGGTGGGCGCCATCGAAGAAGGCCAGGCCGTGGCTGTCCTTGGGGAAGTGGCCGGGCACCCAGTCGAGGATCACGCCGATGCCCTCGGCGTGGCAGCGGTCGACGAAGGCGCGGAATTCGTCCGGGGTGCCGAAGCGGCTGGTGGGGGCGTACCAGCCCGTCACCTGATACCCCCAGGAGCCATCGAACGGATGCTCGGAGATCGGCATCAGCTCGATGTGGGTGAAGCCGCGCTCCTTGACGTAGGGGATCACCCTGTCGGCCAGTTCCGGGTAGGTCATCAGCCGGGCCCCCGGCTTCAGATCGGCGGCGGGCACGGGTGGACGGGCGCTGCCGTCGGCTTCGATGAAGGGCTGGTCGGCGGCGGCATGCATCCAGCTGCCCAGGTGCATCTCGTACACCGCGATCGGCTGGGGCAGCGGGTCACGGCCATCCCGCTCCTCGATCCAGGCGCTGTCGTTCCAGTGGTAGGTGCCCAGCTGGGCCACGATCGAGCCGGTGTTCGGCCGGATCTCATGGCGGAAGCCGTAGGGGTCGGCCTTCTGGTAGCAGTGGCCGTTCTGGGCCCGAACTTCGTACTTGTAGGTGTCGCCGACGCCGAGCCCGGGGATGAACAGTTCCCAGGTGCCGCCGAGCCGCTGCTGCATGGGGTGATGGCGGCCATCCCAGCCGTTGAAATGGCCCAGCACGGCCACACTGCGGGCGTTGGGGGCCCACAGACAGAACTGCACGCCGGCGATGCCGTCGCGTTCGACGACATGGGCCCCCATGCGCCGCCAGACGTGGTGGTGGTTGCCCTCGGCGAACAGGTGGCGGTCCAGCTCCCCCATCCACTCGTGGCGGAAGGACCAGGGATCGTGCTGCTCGTGCTCGATGCCGCCCCGTTGCACGTGCAGGCGGTAGGCGCAGCCGGGGTCAGCGTCGAGGCGGGTTTCGAAGATCCAGGGATGGTGGGGGTTGGCCATGGCCAGCCGCTCGCCCCCGAGCAGAAGTTCCACCGCATGGGCGTCCGGCATCCAGGCCCGCACCACCCAGCCACCGCCGTCCAGGGGCTGCGGTCCAAGCACGGAGAAGGGATGGTCGTGGCGACATTCCGCCAGCCGATGGGCATCGTCGACCATCCATTCGAGGCTGGACAGGGCCATGGAAGATGGGGCGGGCATGCGCCGGGAGCTTACGTCGGTGGAAGCGCGTGCTCAGCGCGGCGGCGAGGGCGGGGCTGGATCGGTGGGGAAATCCACGCCGATGATCTGGTTCTGGGCATCCAGGGTGACGAAGAGATTGTCGGTGAGGCGGTTGAACTCGGTGTTGACGATCACCAGTCGCATGTCCGGGGTGCTCTCGGCCCGGTTGATGCGCTTCACCCGCACGAAGTTGCCGGTGATGCGCTGCAGGTTGAGCCATTTCTGCTGCAGCTGGCCCTGGGGGATCTGCTCCTGCATCACGGGGGACAGGAAGCTGCTGGCGGAGATGAAGTGACCGCTGGCGAGGGCGGTGATGAAGTCCCGCACCACCTTTTCGGCCGGCTGGTCGGTGACGTCGAAGTGGTACCCGTCGATGCGGCCGTTGGCATCGATCACCATCAGCAGATCGCGCTCACCGGCGGCGGTGAACAGGGTGGCTTCCACCGTGCTCGAGTCGTAGCCGGGCTGGATGCTGCGGATGGCCCAGCGCAGCAGCCGGGGCTGGGTCTTCATGGTGGCGGCCACCATGCTGGGGCTGCTGACGCGCTGCAGGGCCGGCGAGAACTGGTTGAAACGGGCCTGGGCATCCCCGTTGCGGATCGTGGTCAGGATCCTCTCGGCGGCCGAGCGGGCCTGGGCTTCGCTCAGGGCCGCACTGGGCTGGCCGGTGGTGACCGGAAGCGACACGGCCTGGGCCCACGACTCCCGTGGAGCCAGCACCGCCAGGCTGCTCAGGAGCAGCGTCAGGCCGATCAGGGCTCGGCGCGGTTGGGGGCGCGGCATGGGCGACGGGGTTCGGGTCGGCTCAGTTTGCCCGAACCAGGGGTTCCAGGCCCAGCCGGCTGCCGTCGAGGTCCAGCGTCAGGCTGATTACCCGGTGCCCGGGGCCGCTGCCCCCCGCCGGCAGGCTGCCGTCGCCGGGATTGACGGCGATCAGCGGCCAGGCCGCCGCCGCCAGCGACAGCCGCAGCCGTTGACCGGCGGCCACCAGGGTCGCCAGGGGTTGCAGGGCCAGGGAGCGGCCAGCGGAGCTGGCGGCGGCCTGCCCGGGGCCGAAGCGGGCCACGCCGGTGGTCAGCTGGCGCACGGATCGGCCGTCGGGGCTCACCTCGGAGAGGGCGGCGCAGAGATCAAAGCTGGGCTGGTCGGCGTTCACCCGCAGCTGCAGGTGGAAGGTCCCGAGCAGCCACAGGTCGTGCGCCAGGGGGGCGGTGCTGAAGCAGGCCACGTCGGAGCGCCGGTCGAGGTCGGCGCGCTCCACCGGACCCGGTGCTGGGCCGAGGTGGCCGCCCCGGCCTGGCGCCGGCCGCCAGGGGTCATGCACCAGCACCACCAGGCCGCCCCCCGCAGGCACTGCTGCCGGCCGCAGTTCCCCTTCGTCGCAGCGGATCGCCGCCAGGCCTTCGGAGTGGAGCGACCAGCCAATGGCCGCCCCCTGCAGCTCGCTGGGGTCGCCCGCGCTGTGCCAGGTGCCGGTGGCGCAGCACTGCAGGCGGATGGGGTCCTCGGGGGCTGTCGGCGGGCTGGTGCCAGGAGCCGGATCCTTCAGATGACGTTGGAAGAAGGCCAGCAGGGTGGCGTCGAGTCCGCCGTTCCAGTCGAGGTGGCTCCAGGCGCCGACCACGAGCCCGGGGCTGCCGCCGGTGGCGCGCGCCCGCATCCAGAGATCAAGCACGCCGTTCAGGTGCGGGTCGTGCCAGCCGCCGATCAGCAGCATCGGTCGGTGCAGCAGCGCCGGCGCCGCGGGGTGGATCGTCCAGTCCTCCGGGCCGGAGGGATCCTGCCGCAGCCAGCGCAGGCCCATGCCGGCGGGGTCGTGGCGCTCCAGCAGGTCCAGCCCCTCGTCAGTGAAGTGGCCCTGCGCCAGGCTGCGGCGGATCTCCCGCCAGCCGGCCCCGTCGCCGCGGCGGCGGCAGCCTTCGGCCGCCAGTTGCAGCGCCCAGCCCAGGCCCAGGGCCCACCAGTGGGCGCCCCCCTCGCTGGCCCAGTGCAGGCGCTCGTCGAGGCCGCACATGGCCGGGGCCAGGCAGTCCGGCAGGGCCGCGTCGTCGTCGCCACCGCTGTTGAGCAGCTGGGTCAGGCCCTGGTAGGAGAAGCCGTAGCTGCCCACCCGGCCGTTGCTGCCCTCCAGGCCCCGGGCCCAGCGGATCGTGGCGGCCCCATCGGCCGCTTCCTGGCAGAAGCCAGCGAAGCAGCCGTCGGAGGCACCACGGCCGCGCACGTCCTGGACCACCACGAGGAACCCGTGGCCGGCATACCAACTGGGATGGGCGTAGGTCACGGTGGAGGCGATCGCCCGCCCGTAGGGCTGGCGCATCACCAGCACGGGCCAGGGACCGTCCCCGTCGGGGTGCCACACACGGCCCACCAGCCGTGCCCCATCCGCCAACAGCAGGGTGGCGTCCCTGGCCCGGACCACGGGGGTCAGAACACGGTGGAGCAGTGCAGGCCGATCACATAGGTGGCCAGCACTTCCGCATCCATGGGGCTCAGGCCCCGGCTGCTGGCCAGCCCGGCGATCGACGCCTTGGAGGTGGCCGAGACGCCCTGGGCGTTCAGCTGGCGGAACTGCTGGCAGAGGCTCTGGGCCAGGGCCGGGTTCTGCTTCACCGACTCCAGCAGGGCGGACTGGGCGCGCACCACGGGCGCCGTCACGGCGGTGAGGCAGGTGGCGCAGAGCAAGGCCGTGAGGCGCCTGCGAAGGGGGTGGTTCGTGGCTCTAGGGGGAGAAAGGCGGATTGCTGGGGGCATCACTGCCTCCTTCCGTTTTCTCCATTCCAGTCACCCCCGCCGGGGTGGCGCTGGCCCGAGGGTCAGTTCGGGGAGCGACTGGAGGCCTGCCTGGCCCGGCGGATCCAGCCCAGCACCAGGGGCAGATCCACCGGGGGCACGGCCGCGCCGGTGAGCCGGCGCTGCAGCCGGCCCAGCTGCAGCAGCAACTGCTGGGGATCGGCGCCGGCCAGTCCGGCTGGGCTGGCGATGCCCCCATGCAGCAACAGGGCCGCTTCTTCCGGTGCCAGCCCCACCGCGCTCACCAGCCGGGCCTGACCCCGCAGGCGGATCAGCTTGGCTTCGCTGGCTTCGCCGGAGGCCGCCAGCTGCCGGAGCTGTCCGTCATCGAGTCCGGCCAGGGCGTCCCAGCTCTCAATGCCATCGCGGCGCAGGCGCTGCTGCTCCCGCCGCATGTGGGCCGCTGGCTGGAAGGGGTGGGCCACCAAGGGTCAGGCCGCGTCGTCGAGGCTGCTGGACGCCTCCTCCCGGGTGGTTTCCGCCAGCACCACCGGCCGCGCCAGCCCGGGCTGCACGGCCTCCACCCGCCGCAGCCGCACCCGGATCTCGCCGCCACTGCCCCGGCCGCCGCCGCGCAGGTTGCGGGCCACCTGCTCCGCGGTGGGGGCCGCCGCCTCATCCGGCAGATCGGCGGGTGCGGCGGCAATGACCAGATCGGTGCCGTTGTCGAACACCACGGGCACCTGGACCGCCCCCGGCACGCTCACCCGGGGGTTGTAGCTGATGGCGAAGGCGAGGCAGGAGAGCGCCAGCAGGGCCGTGAAGCTGGTGATCCCCACCAGACGGAAGCGGATGCCCCAGCGGGAGAGGAACCCGGCGATGGTGAGCACCGCCAGCACGCCACTGGCGACACCCAGCCAGGTGCCGGCCTCGAGCAGGATCGGATCAGCGGCCATGGGGCTGGGGAAGGCGTGACAAGCCCCTTATATTGCGGCCGCCATGGACGGCGACCGACCCCGGTGGATGCGTTGGAAGCCTGACAGACAGTCGTTACCAGCCCCCCGGCGCGTGGGGAAGGGGCTGCTCGCCGTGGGTCTGGTCGGGGCGGGTCTGGGTCTCGGGGTCTTCTGGTTCGACCGGATCGTCGCCGGGATCTACACCCGCTTCCGGCCCACCCTGGAGCGTCAGATCGGCACGGCCATGGGCCGGCCGCTGGCCCTGGGGCCCTACCGGGGCCTGAGCGCCGATGGCGTCTGGATCGGCCCCAGCCGTTTTCTGGCCGGCAGGGAGGACGGCTCCACCGTGACGGTGGAGGCGATCCGGCTGCGGATCGACCCCCTGGCCAGCCTGAGGTTGCGCGGCCCTGTGCTGGATCTGGGCCTCCAGGGGGCCCGGGCGGACCTGCGCCGCAATGCCAGGGGCCAGTTCTGGGTGCTGGGATCGGCTCCCCCCGGGCGCCAGCCGCCGCGGATCGATCTGCGCCTGGGTCTGCTCGAGCCCGGCGCGCTGAGGATCTGGGGTGCCGGTGCCACGGCCCGGCCCCTTGATCTGACCCTCTCCGGCCAGGTGGCGATACGGCTGCACCGCCGCGAGATCGACCTGGGCCTGCGGTTGGCGCCCCCGGCCGGTAACGGCGGCGGCTCGCTGCTGGTGGACGGCGGCGGCCAGTGGCAGAGGCAGCGGTGGCTGGGCCGCCTGACGGCCCGCCGTTTTCCCCTGGCCCCGCTGCGGTCGCTGTTTCCCGCCGGCGACCGGGCTGGGGGGATCCTCTCCGGAGTGGCCGATGGACGCCTGGGGCTGTCCATCAACCAGGGTCTGGCCCGCTGTGATGGTGGCCTGGAGCTGCGGGGCCTGCGCTGGCAGCTGCAGAAAGGCTCGGTGCCGCTGACGGCGGAACGGCTGCCCCTGAGCTGCCGGGAGCGGGCCTTGATCCTGCCCGCCAGCCCCTGGCGCTACGGCCCCTGGGGCGGCCGCCTGACGGCCAGGGCCGGGGCGGATCGCCGCCTGGATCTCCAGCTCGTCGTCCAGCCGCCACCGCGCCACCCGCTGGGGCGGAAACCCCTGCAGGCCGACCTCAAGGGACGCTGGGAGGCCGGACTGCTGCGCATTGCCCGGCTGGATGGCCGGCTGGGTGCCTCCACGCTCAGGGCCAGCGGCAGCGTCGGCCGGTCGCTGGCCCTGGACGCCCGCTGGCGCCTGAATCCCGACGATTTCCCCGCCGTCGACCGCCTGCCGGAATGGTTGCGGCAGCCCCTTGCCGGCCGCCTGCGGGCGGATGGCCGCCTGGCGGCGCCACGCCTGCGGGTGGAGACGGGCCAGACGTCCCAGCGGCTCCTGGGGCCCTGGCAGGCGGCGTTGGTGTGGCGCGACGGCCTGTTGCGGCTGGAGCGCTTCGAGGCCGACCGCCTCAAGGCCACCGCCCAGCTGCCCCTGTCCTTCCAGGCGGGCAAGGGTCTGGTGGCCGGTCCGCTGCTGGCCCGCGTGGATGTCCAGGACTACCCCCTGGCGCGTCTCAATCCCCTGCTCGGCACCACCCTGCAGGGCCAGCTGGACGGGTCGGGCAGCATCGCCGGGCCCCTGGCGGAACTGCGGCCCGACCTGCGGCTGCGCCTGCAGCAACCCGGGGCGGGTCCCCTGCTGTTGCGGGAAACCTGGAGCGGCAGCCTCAGGGACCGTTCCCTGGATCTGACGGCGCTGGCGCCGACGCCGGAGGGACGGATCACGGCCCTGCTCGACCGTCGCTGGCAGCCGGTGCGTGCCGCCATCGAACGGGACGGCGGCCTGCTGACCCTCGACGGCCGGCCGGCGGGTTACCGCTGGGTGGCCCGCGCCTTCCCGCTGCGGGGCCTGCTGGTGGCCACGGGGCCCAACCGCCGCCTGCGCCCCCTGGAGGGGGACCTCAGCGGCAGCGGCCGGCTGGGGCTGCAGCCGCTCAGCTTCGACGGCCGGGTGGAGCTGCTCTCGCCCCAGTTCCTGGGGGTGGGGGGACGCCGTATCCAGGCCGATGTGGCCTACAACGACCGCCAGTACCGGGTGAAGGGGCGGATCGAGCCCCTCGGCGAGGGCAGCATCGCTGCCACGGTTTCCGGGCGCTGGAACGGTCCGTTCCGGGCCCGCTTCGAGGCCCGCCAACTCTCCACCCTGCTGTTCCGCCAGCTCAGCGACGCCTGGCCGATCTGGCGTGGGGCCCCGGCCCCGGCCCGCGGAAGGGCCAGCGACCTGGGCAGCCTGGTGATCGACACCATGGCCGGCACGGTCACCGACCAGCTGCTGGCCCTGGCCCAGGCGGAGCAGCGGGTGGCCGCCAGGGTGCAGGCGGCCAGCCGGGCCAGCCGGGCCGAACGGCTCGAGCGCCTGCAGGCCCGGATCGATGCCGATCTGTTGCTCAGTGGCCCCGACTTCGCCCGCACCAGGGCTGACCTCAAGGCCACCGGCCACCTCTGGTACAACCAGGGCGACCGGGCCCAGGCCCTGGCTGGCAAACCGTTCACGGTGCGCCTGGAGGGACCGCTCACCGGCGGCAGCGGCAGCTTCAGTCTCGCCGACCTGCCCCTCTCCCTGCTGGCCCTGCTCACCCCGCTGCCCGAGAACCTGCGCGGCAGCCTGGCTGCTCAGGGCCGTTACCGGCTGGGCGGCGCCCGCCCCGAGCTCAGCGTCGACCTGGCGCTGGTGGATGGCCGCCTCGGCGAGGAGGCCCTGGCGCTGGAACGGGGCCGGGTGGAACTGAAGGCGGAAGGGATCGGGCTGGATCTGGCCCTGCGGGCCGAGGGGGCCTCCCGCAGTGTCGACCTGGCGGGAACGATCCCGCTGGTGGCCTCCCAGCAGGGGCTGGAATTGCGCCTCGCCACCCGGGGCGATGGCCTGCGCTTCCTCACGCGGCTGGGGGGTCAGGCCTTCGAGTGGCAGGAAGGTGGCGCCGACCTGCAGCTGCTGGTGCGCGGCAGCCTCGATGATCCGATCGCCAACGGCTTCCTGCGGCTGCGGGAGCTCCGCTGCCGCTTCATCGGTCAGGAGGTGCGGGAGGTGGAGGCCACGATCCTGTTCGACTTCGAGCAACTGGTGGTGCAGGAATTCCGCGCCCGGGTGGGGCCGAAGGGGGTGGTCGGCGGCGAGGGCCGCCTGGGCCTGTTCCGGCCCCTGGGCCAGGACAAGACCCTGGTGATGAAGCTGGAGCAGGTGCCCTTCGCGGTGCCGCGGCTGGTGGCGGTGGGGGATGGGCAGCTGAACCTGAGCGGCAGCCTGGTGGCCCCGGTGCTGGGCGGCGACGTGGCGATCAGCCGCGGCACCATCAACGTCCAGCCTGGCCAGCTAGCGGCCAGTGCACCCGTGTCCGACCAACCGGTGCAGCCGCGCACCATGCCCGAGCTGCTGGAGGCGAAGTGGAACTTCCAGCAGCCCCTGGTGCTGCTGGGTCCCGATGTGGAGTCCACCACCGCCGAATCCCTGCGCGCCTCGGTGCCCCGCTTCCCTTACCTGGCCTTCGAAGACCTGACCCTGCGGCTGGGCCCGGATCTGCGGGTGGTGATCCCCGTTGCCGTTGGTGGCCGTAACATCGCCAACTTCACCACGGCCGGCCGGCTGCGGATCAATGGCCGCCTCGACCCCTCCCTGCGGGCCTCCGGGGTGGTGCGCCTGCTAGGGGGACGGCTGAGCCTGTTCACCACCAGCTTCAGCCTCGACCCCGACGCCCCCAACGTGGCGATCTTCACCCCCTCCCTCGGGCTGGTGCCCTACCTCGACATCGCCCTGCGCACCCGCATCTCCGACAGCCTCAGCGTGCTTTCCCCTTCCGGGGTGGGGGACCTGGGACCCTCGGTGCAGAACGCCCCCAACCAGGCCGGCCTCTCAGCCCTCAACCAGCTCAACCTGATCCTGGTGGTGGTGTCGGTGAGCGGGCCGGCCGACCGCATTGCCGAGAACCTCAAGCTGCGCAGCAGCCCGCCCCTGCCGCAGGAGCGACTGGTGGCCCTGATCGGCGGCAACTCCCTGGCGGGTCTGAGCGGTGGCGGGGCCGGTGCGGCCCTGGCCACGGTGGTGGGCCAGACCCTCCTGTCGCCGCTGCTGTCGTCGCTCAGCGATGCCTTCGGCCAGCGGGTGAGCCTTGCCCTGTACCCCACCTACGTGAACCAGGCGATCGATACCCAGCAGGAAGGCACCACCCGGCGGAGGGTGCCGCCCCAGCTGGTGCTGGGCGCCGAGGTCGGCGTCGACATCAGCAACCGCTTCAGCATGTCGGTGCTGGCGGCGCCGAACCGCTCCGATGTGCCCCCCCAGGTGACGCTCACCTACAAGGCCTCCGACACCTTCAACCTGCAGACCTCCGTCGATACCGAAGGGGCCTGGCAGTCGCTGCTGCAGGTCTTCCTGCGCTTTTGAAGCCCCCCCGCTGCCAGCGCTCACCCCGCTGCTTAAGGTGCGCCCATGGCGTCGTCCCCCGCACGACCTCCCGGTGAGGACCAGCTGATCGGCATCGATCTGGGGGGCACGGCCATCAAGCTGGCCCGCTGCGACCCGCAGGGCACCGTGCTCGCCGAGGCCGAGGTGGCCACCCCCCAGCCGGCGATGCCGGGGGCGGTGTGTGTGGCCCTGGCCGAGGCGGTTGTGGCCATCGACCCCGACCACCTCGCCGGCCGGGTGGGCATCGGCCTGCCGGGGCCCTGTGACGCGACGGGTCGGGTGGCGCGGATCTCCATCAACCTGCCGCTCTGGCGGGACGTGCCCCTGGCCGCCTGGCTCGAAGCCGAGCTGGGGCGGCGGGTGGTCCTGGGCAATGACGCCAACGGCGCCCTGCTCGGTGAGGCCTGGCGGGGGGCGGCCCGCGGCGTGGACAACGTGCTGCTGCTCACCCTGGGCACCGGCGTGGGCGGTGCGGTGCTGCTCGGCGGCCAGCTGTTCACCGGCCATGGCGGCGCGGCGGCCGAACCGGGTCTGATCGGCGTCGACCCCGATGGCCCCGAATGCCGCAGCGGCAACCGGGGCTCCCTGGAACAGTTCTGCAGCATCGGCGGCCTGGCCCGCCTCAGCCCGCTCGATCCGCGCGAGCTCTGCCGCCGGGCTGATGCCGGCGACAGCGAGGCCCTGGCGGTGTGGCAGGCCTACGGACGGCTGCTCGGGGTGGGGCTGAGTTCGCTGCTCTACGTGCTCACCCCCGAGTTGGTGCTGATCGGCGGCGGCCTCAGCGCCGCCAGCCACCACTTCCTGCCGGCGGTGTGGCGGGAGGTGGAGCAGCGGGTGCTGCCAGTGAGCCGGGAGGGACTGGTGATCCGCCGCTGCGCCCTCGGCAACGGCGCCGGCCGTCTGGGGGCGGTGCGGCTGGCGCTGGATCGCTTGGGAGGATAGGGGCCATGAGCCAGACCTTCACCACTCCCAGCAGCGTCGTGCCGGAGCCCGACCCCCAGCTGCTGCAGCGGGCCGCGGCCGTGCGCCGGGCCGCCATGGCCCTGGGCCAGTGCAGCGACGCCGAACGGCGTACGGCGGTGGAGGCGATGGCCGACGCCCTTGACGGGGCCAGCGCCGAGATCCTGGAGGCCAACCGGGCCGACCTGGCCGCCGCGGAGGCCGAGGGGCTGGCGCAGGCCCTGGTGGACCGCCTCAAGCTGGATGGCCCCAAGCTGGCGGGGGCCATCGTCGGCGCGCGCCAGGTGGCCGCCCTGGAGGATCCGGTCGGCCGGCGCCAGCTGCACACCGAGCTGGATCAGGGACTGGTGCTGGAGCGGCTGAGTGTGCCCCTGGGGGTGCTGGGGGTGATCTTCGAGGCCCGGCCCGATGCGGTGATGCAGATCGCCTCGCTGGCGATCCGCTCCGGCAACGGTGCCCTGCTCAAGGGGGGACGGGAGGCCAGCCGCAGCTGCCAGGCGATCGTGGCGGCCCTGCAGCGGGGGCTGGCCGGCAGCGCCGTCGACCCCGGCTGCCTGGAGCTGCTCACCAGCCGCGAGGAGAGCCTGGGGCTGCTGCGGCTCGATGGCCTGGTGGACCTGATCATTCCCCGGGGATCGAACGCATTGGTGCGTTTCATCCAGGACAACACCCGCATCCCCGTGCTGGGCCACGCCGACGGCATCTGCCATTTGTATGTGGATCGGGCCGCCGACCCGGCCCTGGCCCTGCGCATCGCCCTCGACAGCAAGACCCAGTACCCGGCGGCCTGCAACGCCATCGAGACCTTGCTGGTGCACCAGGCCATTGCCCCGGCCTTCCTGGAGGCGGCGCTGCCGGCCTTCGCGGCAGCCGGGGTGGAGCTGCGCGGTGATGCCGGCGCCTGCGCCCTGGGGGTGGAGCAGGCCGCCGGGCCGGGCGCCTGGGACACGGAGTATTCCGATCTGATCCTGAACGTGAAAGTGGTGGAGGAGCTTGAAGCCGCCCTGGAGCACGTGCGCCGCCACGGCTCCCGCCATACCGACGCCATCGCCACCGCCGATCCTGCGGCCGCCGACCGCTTCCTGCGGGCCGTGGACAGCGCCGGGGTGTTCCTCAACTGCTCCACCCGCTTCGCCGACGGCAACCGTTATGGGTTCGGGGCCGAGGTGGGCATCAGCACCCAGACCTTGCCACCGCGGGGGCCGGTGGGGCTCGAGGGGCTGGTCACCTACCGCTATCGGTTGCGGGGCGAGGGCCATATCGCCGCCGACTACGCCGAAGGCAGGCGCCAATTCAGCCATCGCCCCCTGCCCCTGTGAACGAGGCGATCCACGTGCGTGGCCTGCGGCTCTGGGCCCACGTGGGGGTGTACGAACAGGAGAGGCTGCATGGCCAGTGGTTCGAGATCGCCTTCTCTCTGGGGGTGGATCTATCCGCCGTGGCCCGCAGCGACGACCTCAGCCAGGGCTTCGACTACGGCCGCGGCATCGCCGCGCTGCAGGAGCAGGCCCGCAGCCTCCGCTGCCTCACCCTGGAGCACTACAGCGAGCGGATCCTCGATGCCCTGGAGGCCTGTTATGGGCCGATCCCCTTGGCTGTGGAGCTGAGCAAATGTCGCGTGCCGGTTCCCGGCTTTGACGGCAGCGTGGCGGTGAGCCGGCGGCGGCGGTGGGGTTGTGGGTCTGTGCCCTAAGGTCACCCAATCGGGGCGTGGCGCAGCTTGGTAGCGCGGGTGCTTTGGGAGCACTAGGTCGCAGGTTCGAATCCTGTCGCCCCGACTGATTTTTCAGCGATCAGCCTCATCCCCCGGTTGGACAGAGGTTGGACAGAAGCCTTGTCAGGCTGGAGCAACTCCCAGTCCCTGATGGGCTACGCAGCAACCCTTCTGAATCAAGCCGTTGAGCAGTGGAAGATGCTTCAGAAGAAAGGTTGGAGTCGCGTCGAATTGCAGTAGTTGATCAGATGACCACATTGGGGCTGCTGCGGTCCAAGAGCTCCAGCAGCTCTGCCGTCACCAGCCGCACGTCCGGTCTCTTCTCAGGGGGCGAACTCATATTCAATGAGAAGGGCGCCCCGTATCGAGCGCCCTTGGGCCGGTTGCAGGGTCTGGGCTCGCGCTGCCCTGGTCGTGGCCTCTGATTCATTAATAGATCCGCCAGTCCTGCTTGTCAGTACGGCAAGCCGTTCCTCCTGGGCGCCGGCGGCACCAGACTGGTACTAACGGCACTGAGCAAGGAGAGGCCATGAACGCGACCCTGGAGAAACCCGCCACGATGCAGTGCGCCTGCCCGGGCTGCCACTGCACGGTGCAAGCGGACAGCCCCTTCCGCAACGGCGCCCTGCTGTTCTGCAGCGAGGTCTGCGCCAAAGGGCACCCCAACGGTGAGCCCTGCCACGCCGGCTGTGGCTGCGAATGCCATGGCTGAGACTTGAGGGCAGGTTGGGGCTGGCTGGCTGGATCCAGAGCGGCGGCAGCGTCTGCGGCCCTGACGATGTTCCCGGATTCATGCCTTGATGGCAGCCCGGGCAATCCGTTGCGCCGCCTCCCTGCCCCCAAACAGGTTGCGGGCAGCCGGTCCCAGCTGCAACGCGCTCAGGCTTCCCATCACGTGAATGTTGGTTCCAGGCAACCGCAAGTCGCTGGTCAGCACCGGAAAGTCGTCGATCAGCTCGATCGGCAGTTGATCCAGCAGCTGGCGCAATAACGGGTGGTGGCTGAGGCCCTGGTGCTGGCCAGTGGCCAGCCAGAGGCGATGGGCCGGTTGCCGGCTGCCGTCAAGGCAGAGAATCTGCCACTGGCCTGCCTGCCAGGAAGCCGCCTGCACCTGGCAGTGCTCGTGGAGCTGCAGGCAGCCTTGACGGCGAGCCTGTCGCAGCTGGATAGCCAACTGGGGCGTGATCGAGCCGCCATCACGCGCTGCCAGCACCTGCTGGCGTCGCTGATGCCAGCAGGGTTCAGCCTGAAAGTCCTTGAGATGTTTCGGACCCATCCAGCCCGGGTCTGCGTCAAAGGGTTTGCTGCTCAGTGCCCGCCGGCACAACAAGCTGACCTGAGCGCCTCGCTTAAGGGCCCCTATGGCCAGATGGGCACTGGTGAGACCACCACCCACGATCAGGATGCGTTGCCCTCGCAGCCCCAGGCAGGTGTCGAGATCGATCGTCTGGCTGTGTTGCAGGGCCTCGGCCGGATATCCAGCCGTGATGGCATGCACCCAGCTCGGCAGCACAGGGGCGCCCACGCCCGTGGCAATCACCAGTCGGCGGGGCCTCACGACAGCACCGTCGCTCAGGCGCACCTCCATGGATGCGGGCTTGGCCTGATCCAGGTGGATCTGCTGCACCGAAGCCGCCTGCACCTGTTTGACCAGCTGGAATTCCTCCACCACGCTCTGGCAGAACGCGCTGAACAGGCTCGTGTGCGGCAGACCGTGGGGGCCCTCCAGTTCGCGGGTGCGTCGCCGTTCCTGGGCAAAGCGCCGCAGCGCATGGGGGTTGGGGTGCGGATGGTGGGGCGAAGGGGAGCGCAGCCAGGGAATCTCGCAGCGCTGCATCTGCTGCTCCCAACGTGAGAGCCAGGTGCCACTGGGGTCCACAACCCGTAGCCGCCGGCGCCAGTGAGGCCGTTTCTGCAGCAGCTGGCAACAGAGGCTGAGAGCCTGAGGACCAGCCCCTGCGATCACCAGCTCATCCATCACTGGCTGCTTCGGAGTGTTGGCAGCGGGCACAGATCCCGTGGATTTCGAAGGTGTGAAATAACGGCCTGAACCCCTGCAGCAGAACCGTCGTCAGCCCCAAGCCACGGGCTCCAAGTGGGCAGATCGACAGCCGTTCACTGCAGCCGCAAAGAACGCAGGTGAGGTGGTGATCATCCCGCTCCAGCAGGGCATAGACACCCTCTCCGTTGGCAAGCTTTCGGCAGCGCACCAAGCCATGGCGTTGCAACTGTTTGAGGCCGCGGTACACGGTCGCAAGGCCGTAGGGGGGGCCTGCCTGGAGCAGTAGTGCATGCAGGTCCTGGCCACTCAGCTCCCGATCCGCTTGGCGTAGCAGCTGGATCAGCCTCTGCTGCCGAGGGCTCAAGGGCGGCGCGGCGGTCTCCAGCCGGATTGGGATCGTTCTCGAGGCGCAAGCTGCCATGGGGGGCCGGCGGGTGGAAAGCTACCGCTGCTAGAACGACAACCATTCTCACCCAACTTGGGGCCTTCTGGCCTCTCCCCCTTGCCATGGCGTTCACCAGTGCCATTCCAGCCGCCGATCGCCTGCCGGTGACGGTGCTCACCGGCTATCTCGGTGCCGGTAAAACCACCCTGCTCAACCGGATCCTCACCCATGAGCACGGTCTCAAGGTGGCCGTGATCGTCAATGAGTTTGGCGAAGTGGGCATCGATAACCAGCTGGTGGTGGATGCCGACGAGGAGATCTTCGAGATGAATAACGGCTGCATCTGCTGCACCGTTCGTGGTGATCTGATTCGTATCATCGGCAATCTCATGAAGCGGCGGGATCGCTTTGACCATCTGGTGATCGAAACCACCGGTCTCGCTGATCCGGCCCCGGTGATTCAGACGTTTTTTGTGGATGAGGACCTGCGCGATGAGCTGAAGCTCGATGCGGTGGTCACCTTGGTGGATCTCAAGCATGTGCTCCTGCACTGGGAGGCCGAAGAGGTACAGGAACAGCTGGCCTTCGCCGATGTGCTGCTGCTCAACAAGGCCGACCTGGTGGACGAGAGCGAGCGGCTGGCCATCGAGCGGCGAATCCGGGCCATCAACCCCATGGCGCGGCTGCTCACCACCCGCAATGCCGATGCTCCGATGGATCAGATCCTCGGAGTGGATGCGTTCGAGCTGGAGCGTGCCCTGGGCCTCGATCCGGGGTTCCTGCTTGAGGAGCACGCCCACGAGCACGACGATGCCGTGGGCTCCCTGGCGCTGGTGGAGGAGCGGCCCATGGATCTCGACAGGCTGGGGCGCTGGCTCTCGGATCTGGTGGCCAAGCGGGGGCCTGACCTGTTTCGGATGAAGGGAATCATCCAGCTCAAAGGAGAGGAGAATCGCTACGTGTTCCAGTCGGTGCACATGCTGCTGGACGGTGATTTCGATCGCCCCTGGAAACCCGCAGAGCGGCGCTGCACCCAGTTCGTGATCATCGGCCGGGATCTCGATCCAGAAGGACTACGGGACGGCTTCAGCGCCTGTGTGGCCTGATGGGTCCCGCACGATGACAGCGACGGCTCCTCTGGTGAGCGAACGGCTTTGCGGGCAACTGCAGCAGGCGATCACGACCCTGAGCTGGTCGGCGGATGGCGAGTTTCTGGCGATCGCCAGTGCTGGCGGTGAACTTCTGCTGCTTGATTTCCGGGCCGGTTGTGAGGAGCTCCTGCGCAGTGATCGCGACAGCAGCCTCAATGCCATTGGCTTCAGCGCTGATGGACAGTTTCTGATGGCGGTGGGCCAGGCCAGTGAGCTGCTGCTCTGGGAGCTGGGTGAAACCGGTGTCCGGCCCATGGCCCTTGATCCGATTCCATTGGATGCCGGTTGGCTTGATGCGGCGGCCTGGCAGCCCCGGGGCTTGCTGCTAGCGGTGGCAGCGGGCCGCCAGGTGCGTCTCTGGGATGGGGCTGTCCGCGCGTGGCGCCCTGAGTGCCTGGACATGCCGGGCACGGTTCATGCCCTCGCTTGGAGTTGCGACGGCAGGCGGCTGGCGGCCAGCTGCCATGGTGAACTGGCCCTCTGCCAGCCCGAGGCTGCCCCTGCAGCGATGCCCCTGAGGGCTCCCACCGGCTCAGCTGGTCTGGTGCTGAGCTTCTCGCCGATCGGTGACCTGCTGGCCTGTGGTCAGATGGACCGATCCCTGCTGCTCTGGCCCGAGGCGGGTCAGGGGCGGCCGTGGCAGTTCAGCGGCTTTCCTGCCAAGGTGCGAGCCCTGGCCTGGAGCGATCAGGCAGGTCGGCTGGCACCCGCCTTGGCGGTGGCCTCAGGCGACACCGTGGTGCTGTGGCAACAGCGCAATCAGAGCCAGCAGGGCTGGAAGCCCGAGCCCCTCCTCTGGCATCAGCAGCGCGTTCATGCTCTTGCCTTTGCGCCCGATAGCAACCTGCTGGCCAGCGCCTCCGCCGACGGCACCGTGGGCCTCTGGGATAGCCGCGGCCGGCTGCGGCAACCGCTGGAAGGGGAGGGGCAAGGTTTCCAGGCGCTGGCCTGGCGGCCTGATGGCCGTCATCTGGCGGCCGGTGGCGATCAAGGCCGCTGGTGGCTGTGGCCGGTGGAGGTGCCAAGCAGGGAACGTCAGCGGCGTTCGGGTGGGGCCGGGTTTGGTTGAACAGCCGCTCCAACGCCCATGAACGTCTTGAGCTGATCCAGGCGCCGTTGCGGATCAGAGGCGGTCATGGCTGGCTTGTCTCTCTCTGAATAGGGGGTGGAACGGGGTCGTAGCCACCCGGGTGAAGTGGATGACAGCGACCCAGCCGGCAGAGCGACAGCCAGCTGCCTCGGATCAATCCGTGGATCTGGATCGCCTCAATGGCGTACTGGGAGCAGCTGGGGGTGAAGCGACAGTTGGGCCCCAGCAGTGGGCTGATCAGGATCTGGTAGCCGCGAATCAGTAGCAGCAGGAGACGCGTCACGGTTTCAGCCACGGTGATGGGAGGGGTTAGCAGGGGCTGGTGGAGCGATGGGACGGCAGGCCCGGCCGTCTGCGACCGTCACCCCCGCCTCGATCAGCTGATGCAGCAACTGGTCGGCCAACTGAAAATCGCCGTCCTGACGGGCCTGAAGGCGGCGCTTCTGGAGCTCGGCGATGGACGGCTTGTTCAGCTGGGTCTGCGACCGTTCGACTTGCCGGGACAGGACCTGCAACGCGGCCAGGGCCTGATGGGGATCCTGCTGCAACAAGTAGAGCAGATGGCATGAGGCGAGCAGGCTGGCCCTGATCGAGTCCCTCGCAGCAGCGGAGCTGGCGGAACGGGCCTCGCCGCCCGCCGCTTCTCCTGGCGTGACGGGCTCAAAAAGACGAAACAGCCTCCG
>NZ_JAGQBG010000149.1 GCF_024345515.1 Cyanobium sp. N5-Cardenillas | reverse complement strand
CCCAGGGTCACGCCCGGTCCGTAGAGCAGGATCGAGGTCTCGAAGCCCTTGTTGATCAGGCGGCTGGCCTGCAGCAGGTTGACCAGGCCGATGGAACCTTCGAAGGCCACGGTGTGGAAGGTGACCAGGGCCTTCTCACCCGGTTCGGCCTTGACGTCGGGAAAGACCTTCTCCTCGTAGTCGACGAGGAACTCACCCGTCTGGTTGGCGGGACGGCTGACCTGGGGCATGGGGAAGTGCGGTCGGTGGAATCGGCATGGGGGACCGTGCCACGGATGAACTTTTGTTCTGTGTCGCCGATGCCACCGAATGCCGGCGCCGGGTACCGGTACTCACGGCGCCCGGGCGATCCGTGCCGGTCGTTACAGGAGGTATCGCCAGCGGCGGCCAGCATCGGCTTTCGTCAGGTGCCGGGGTTGGCTGTGACTAGGGGTTCGGAGCCGGTGCAGCGGCACCCGGTTGTGGTGGTGGGCGGCGGCCAGGCGGGCCTGTCGGTGGCCCACGGCCTGCAGAAGCGGGGGCTGCGCCCCCTGGTGCTGGAGCGCCACCGCATCGGCCACGCCTGGGCGCGCCAGCGCTGGGAGTCCTTCTGTCTGGTCACGCCCAACTGGCAGTGCCGCCTGCCCGACTTCCCCTATGACGGCGACGATCCCGAGGGCTTCATGGGCCGCGAGGAGATCGTCCGCTACGTGCAGCGCTTCGCCGACCACATCCAGGTGCCGGTGCGCGAAGGGGTGGGGGTGAACCGCCTGCAGGCGAGTGGTTCCGGCTTCCTCCTGAGCACCGACGAGGGTGCCATCGAGGCCGATCAGGTGGTGCTGGCCACCGGCGGCTACCACCGCCCACAGCGCCATCCCCTCGCCGCCCGCCTGCCCGAGCGGATCCTGCAGATCGATGCCCGCGATTACGAGAGCCCTGAGTCGCTGCCCGCTGGCCCGGTGCTGGTGGTGGGCAGTGGGCAGTCGGGCTGCCAGATCGCCGAAGACCTGCACCTGGCTGGCCGCTCGGTGCACCTGAGCGTCGGCAGCGCCCCCCGCTCCCCGCGCCGCTACCGCGGCCGCGACGTGGTCGACTGGCTCGATCGCATGGGCTACTACGCCATGCCGATCGACCAGCACGCCGACCCGAAGGCGGTGCGGGGCAAGACCAACCACTACCTCACCGGCCGCGACGGTGGCCGGGAGATCGACCTGCGCCGCCGCGCCCTCGAGGGGATGGTGCTGCATGGCCGGTTGGCCGATCTCGGCCACGACCGCATCAGCTTCGCCGGCGACCTGGCCGCCAACCTCGACGGCGCCGACGCGGTCTACAGCCGCATCTGCCGCAGCATCGACGACCACATCGCCGCCCAGGGCCTCAGTGCCCCCGAGGAGCCCCCCTACGTCCCCTGCTGGACACCGCCACCCGGTTCAGCGGCGGCCCTCGATCTGGCGGCTGAACCGCTGGCGGCCGTGATCTGGTGCACGGGCTACAAGCCCGATTTCAGCTGGGTGGAGGTGCCGGTGTTCGATGGTGCCGGCCATCCGGCCCACGAGCGGGGCCTCACCCAGGTGCCCGGGCTCTACGTGCTGGGCCTGCCCTGGCTGCACACCTGGGGCTCGGCCCGCTTCTGCGGGGTGGCCGAGGATGCCGAATACCTGGCGGAGGCGATCCGGCTGCGTGCCTCCCGGCGGGCCGCCAGCCAGGAGAGGCTGGAGTGCACCGCCCTGCTGGGCACCTGAGGCTCAGGCCACCAGGGCCGACCAGGTGAAGGCCAGGCCGATGCCCATCAGCAGGCCGGCCGTGAGGCTCAGCGCACCGCTGGAGGCGTTCTGGCGCCAGCGCCGCACGGCCGTCAGGGCCACCAGCAGCAGCAGGCTCTGGCTCACCAGCAGACCGGCCAGATAGAAGCCGATCGGGCCGGGTTCCCAGCCGATCACGGCGCCGCTGAGGGCGTAGCCGTGCAGCAGGAAGGCTGGCGCCAGCACGGCGGGCGGCAGGCGGCGGGCCAGCACCAGGCCGGTGAGGGCCACCGACAGGGCCACCGGCGGCTCGACCCAGGTGAGGCCCGGCAGGGCCAGCCCCAGGGCATTGCCCACCAGGCCGCAGCCCAGCAGGGCCAGCACCCATCGGAACGGTTGGACGATGCCCACCAGGCCGATCGCCAGCAGGAACAGCAGGTGGTCGGGCCCGAGGATCGGGTGGGCCAGGCCGCTCAGCAGGCCGGTGAGGGGTCCGGGCTTCATCCCGGTCAGATCCATCAGGTGGTGCGCCGAAGCCGGGGCCGCCAGCAGCAGGGGCAGGGCAAGCAGGCCGGCGAGGGCGATGGGCAGGACGCCGCGCCGCTCAGCCAAAGAAGGCAGGTTCATGGGAAATCTCCGGTCCTCGCCGGCAGGAAATGGGGTCGGGTGGGGGTGAGCGTTCTGACTGAAGACGCCGGGCCGGGAAGCCTGGTGTCCATCACAGCTGCGGGACAGCGGCGGACTCGGGCAAACCCCTCACCGCCTTTCCTCCTTGCGTCCTCCCCGTGAAGGGGAGGAACCTCCTGGGCGCCATCCTCTCCCCTTCCCGGTCAGAAGCTGCGGTCATCGGGCGGCAACGTCACCGGCTGCGGTCACAATCGGTGCACGGTTCCCGGGGTTCACCTCCGGGAGGAAACGAGGAAAGTCCGGTGCACGGCTGGGTTCGCCCCGTCGTCATTCCGGCGCTGTCCCGCAGCTGTGATGGGGTCACCCTCAGCCAGAACGCTCGCCGTGAACCGTTCCTTCCATCCCCGGCGCGGACCGGGACCCTCGATGACCCACTTCTCCGGACTCCGCTCCTGGACCCTTCTGGGCGGCGCGGCCGCCCTCGGTTTCGTGCTGATCGGCCAGCCGGCCCAGGCCCACGGCCTGGCCCACGGCGGCGTCGGCCACGGCTTCCTCCACCCCATCACCGGTGTCGATCACCTGCTGCTGCTGATCGGCGTGGGTGCGGCGGCCTCCTATGTGTCCGCCCAGCTGTTGCTCTGGGGCCTGGCCGGTGCGGTGCTGGGGGGCCTGGCCGGCGCCATGGGCTTCGCCATGCCCTTCGCCGAGGTGCTGGCCGCCCTGGCCATCACGGCGGTGGCCCTGCTGATCCTGCGCTCCCACCGGGATGGTCGCAGCCCCGGTCTGGCCTTCGCAGGCACCCTGGTGGCCGGTGCGGTGGCCCTCCACGCCCTGCTGCACGGCGGTGAGGCCCCGGTCGACGGCTCCGCCTTGGGCTGGTGGGCGGGTGCCCTGGCGGCCTCGCTGCTGGTGGGCGGTGGTTCGTTCCTGGCGCTGCGCCGTCTGCCCCTGGTCTGGACCACCCGCCTGGCCCTGCTGCTGGCCGTGCTCGGCGGCGCACTGGCCCTGGTGCCCCTGGCGGCCTAAGCCTGCAGGGCGGCCGCCATCGCCAGGGCCCCCTGGCAGGCATCGCCGGCGGCCGTCACCAGGCGGCTGCCTGGCAGGGCCTGCTCCAGGCTCCGGCTGAAGGGTTGGCGCAACTGCTCCAGGTGGCTCACCGCCCCGCCCATCGGGCACACCGCCGGCCCCACCAGATCCAGGCCCCGGGCCACCCCCGCCGCCATGGCCGCCAGCGCCGCAGCGTTGCGCTCCATCACCGCGATGGCCTGGGGGTCGCCCGCACTGGCTTGCTGATCGACCACCGGCGCCAGCCGGGCGAAGCCGGCGGGGCCAAAGCTGGCCGCGACCACCAGCGCCTTGAGCCGCTGCGCTAAACCTGGATCGTCCGGGCCGAGATCCAGGGCGGCCCACAGGGCCCGGCGCAGGG
The DNA here is from genome assembly GCF_024345515.1 of Cyanobium sp. N5-Cardenillas. GTDB lineage: Bacteria > Cyanobacteriota > Cyanobacteriia > PCC-6307 > Cyanobiaceae > Cyanobium. The sequence continues at coordinate 3,993 of NZ_JAGQBG010000149.1, read as the reverse complement.
GGGTGTCGGGGAGTCGGCCGTCGGCCATCTGCAGGCTCAGGGCCAGGCCGTCGCGGCCGATGTCCATGGCCGAACCGGCCCCATCCAGCAGCCAGCCCCAGCCAGCGCAGCGGTGCTCGCGCCCATGGCCGTCGCGGCCGACGGCGATGGTGCCGGTGCCGCTGATCACCACGATGCCGGCCCCGTCAGGGAAGGCCCCCCGCAGGGCGGTGCGCTCATCGCCGGTGACCAGCACCCGCTCCAGGGGCAGCCCCAGGGCCTCGGCCGCCAGGGCCTGACCCTGGGCCTGCACCGGGGAGCCCTGCTCGATGCCGCTGGCCCCCACGGCGGCCGCCACCAGCACGGAGGCCGGGCTGCCTCTCTCCACGCCGGCCATGGCCCGCTCCAGGCTCTCCCGAAGGGCAGCCCCGAAGCGTTCCGGGCCCTCCGGGGCCGCCAGGTGGCAGACGCCAGGGCCCTCGCCTTCGGCGATCACCCGGCGGTCCTCAGCCAGGGCCAGGCGGCAGGTGGTGTGGGTCTGGCCGGCATCGAAGCCGGCGATCAGCCTCATGGCAGGGGATCCGCCGCCGCGGCGGCGAGGGTGGCCAGGCTGAACAGACCGATCAGCTGCACCTCCGGCCGGAAGAAGATCGTGTCGGTGAGGCCCTGCACCCCCAGGCCGGCGAACACGGCCACCGCCGCCAGGCAGGGCAGGGCCAGGGGGGCGCTGCTGCGCCACTGGCCCAGGCCCACCTTCACGGCGCTCAGCAGCAGGCCCAGCCCCGCCAGCAACCCGGGGATGCCGGCTTCCACCAGCAGCTCCAGGGGGATCGAATAGGCGCTGAGGGCGTTGAACTTGGGCTGCTGGTACAGCGGATAGATGAGGTTGAAGGCGCTGTTGCCGGGGCCGATGCCGATCCAGGGGCGGTCCTGGATCATTGCCAGGGCGGAGGTCCAGACGTTGATGCGGAAGTTGTTGGAGCTGTCCTCCCGGCCCGCCACCAGGCTCATCACCCGCACCCGCAGGGGCTCCACCTGGGTGACCAGCACCACCAGAACGACGGTGGCGCCCACCAGGAGCAGAAGGGGGAACAGGCGCCGCCACAGGGGCGGCCAGTCGCGGGTCTGGCGCAGCACCAGCAGCAGGGCCAGCAGGCCGAGGGAGGCCACCATGCCCATCCAGGCGCCGCGGCTGTAGGTGAGCACCAGGGCCACCAGGCCCAGCACCAGGCTGGCCAGAGCGAACAGGCGCCGGCCCCGCCCCTGCCAGCGCAGCAGGGCCACCACGGCCAGGGGCAGGATCGGCAGCAGGTAACCCCCCAGTAGGTTGGGGTTCTCGAGGGTGCTGTAGATGCGCACCGTGCCCTCGGCCACGGAGTTGTTGTCCGACCAGCGGGCCAGGGCCCCGGGGGCTTCGTAGAGCTGGCGGATGCCGATCACGCTGGTGATGAGTTCACCGGCCAGCAGGGCGCCCACCAGCCGGTCCCACCACACCGGGGCGGTGGCCAGCAGCTGGCGCATCAGGGCGTAGACGCTCAGGTAGCTGAGCAGCTTGAACAGCCCCACCAGGGCGGCCTTGGGCACCGGCGAGAAGCCGGTGGCCACCACGGCCACCGCGATCACCAGCAGCAGCCAGATGTTGATGGCGCCGAGGCGGCCGGGCGGGGTGCGCAGGGCCCAGACCACCCAGAGCAGGGCGGAGGCGGCGATCAGCAGGCTGAGGCCCGCCCGGGTCACCAGGGGCAGGCCGGCCATCAGGGCGCAGAGGATCCAGCCCGCCACCAGGGGCAGATGGGCGCCGAGTCGGCCGGCGGGCCGGCCGGCCATCAGCCCCTGCCAGCGCAGCAGCAGGGGCACGGGAGCGGGGGCAGGCACCATCAATCCGCTGCAGCGTCGAGGCGATTATCGGTGCCGCTGGCGGTGGGCTCCAGCTGGGCTTCCAGATCGGCCAGCGGCGGCAGGGGGGCGCTGCTGCGGCGGTAGAGGCTGCGGTGCACCGGCTTGCCCTCGGCCAGCACCTGACCTTCCCGTTCGGTGGCCACCGGCAGGGGATTCCGCTCGGGGCCGCACTCCTCGGGCCCGGCCAGCGCGAAGGTGCCGCTGGCCTCCACCAGCTGCCGCATCGGGGCGATCAGGGCTTCCACATCGCTCTGCAGGAACAGGGTCCGGCCGGGGGCCAGGGCCGCGGCGATCGCCAGCAGCAGGGCGGGCTGCAGCACCCGGCGCTTGCGGTGGCGCAGCTTGAACCAGGGGTCGGGGAACTGCAGCGTCACCAGCTCCAGCTGCCCGGTGGGAAGGAGCGCCAGCCACTCCGGCAGGTTCACGTTGGCGTTGCCGTAGAGGAAGCGCAGGTTGGTCAGCCCGTCCCGGCGGCGGTCGGCCTCGGCGGCCTCCACCAGGGTCCGGCGGATCTCCAGGCCCAGGTGGTTGCGCTGTGGCGCCAGGGGGGCCATGGCCAGCAGGAAGCGGCCCCGGGCCGAGCCGATGTCGAGATGGAGGGGCAGGCAGGGATCGGCGAACAGCTCGATCAGTGGCGGCAGGGGCCGCGCCAGCTGGTGGATCCGGCTGAGGGGATTGACGTGCTGGCGCACCATCAGAGCGGTGTGGCGTCGCCCCCGGGCGGCTCGTTCGGCACCAGGAATCCCCAGCTGGCGGTGTAGCCGTGCAGGTGGGTGGTGCCCCCCACCGGGCCGATCTCGCCGTTGCAGAACAGGCCGGCGATCGGCACGGTGCCGAACACCTCCCGGCAGAGGCTCACGTCGCCGTCGGCCTCGCCGTACAGGCCTTCGCCCCGGCCCAGGCAGGCGAACAGGAAGGCGGCCAGGGGCTCACTGCGCCGCCGCGACTGGCCGGCCAGCAGCTGGCGGGATTCATCGCGGGAGGCATCGGCATCGCGGAGCTGGAACTGCACCTTCTGGCCGACGCGCATGCGTTCGCCCACCGCCACCGCCCCGTTGCGGGGATCGACGCCGATCAGGTTGCGCACCAGGAAGGAGCCCGGCGCCTCGGCCACGGGGGTGAGGTCGGCGTTGGGAAGGCTGAAATCGCTGCGTCCCACGCCGAGGAACAGGGAGTGCTTCACCTGCTCCCGCTCGGCCGGAGTGAGGTCGGTGAGGATCGACTGCAGGGCTGCCACGGGGCTGTTGCGGGTGCTGCCGCAGCTCACCTCGATCACCACGTTGCGCTGGGCCTGCTCCACCTCCAGCACCGGGCCGATCGGCCGGCAGCCCTGGGCCACCAGGGGATCGAGCCGCCAGGCGCCTTCGATCAGGCAGCCCACCGCACCGGTGCGGACCGTGTCGGCGGGGTCGCTGTCGCCGGAGCGACCGCTGCCGAAGAGCAGCGAGCCGTGGGCGGCGCTGTGGGGGCCGGCGATGCCGCCCACCTTGGTGGTGTTGGGGTAGGCGTAATCGAGGCCGCTGATCAGGTCGTTGATCGCCGTGCCGGTGGGATCGAGCAGCAGCAGCATCGACTGGCCTTCCGCCAGCTCGGCCCCCACCCGCTCGCGCCAGGGCTCGGCCGGACCATCGAGATCGGGCAGGGCGGTGGTGTCGATGGCGAAGGGGCGCAGGTTGGCGCCAGGGAGCCGCAGCAGGGTGACCGCCAGGGCCGGCTGGTGCTCGATCTCATGGGGCGCGCCGGCCGGATCGGTGCCCACCACGCCGCCGCCGACGCAGCCCAGCCAGTGGGCGGCGCTGAGCTTCTGCTGCAGCAGGGGCAGCAGGCGGGGCAGGTCGCTGGCGTAGCTGGCGGAGGCGAACACCAGGGCCAGGTCGGCCTCCGGGGCACCGCGGAGCTGCTCGAACACCTGGTTGACCGCTTCCTGGAGCGAGCTGTCCCGGCCCAGGGCGGTGCGGCACCAGGGGCCGCCGGGACGGCGTTGCAACCAGGGAAAGGAGGGGAGGGAACCCATCAACGGACCCTATCGCCTGGGGGGCACACGGATAATGGCGCCTTACCGAACCGAGCGGACGTGCCGGAACAGCTCTATCGCTCCCTGGTCTGGCTCGACGT
>NZ_JAGQBG010000148.1 GCF_024345515.1 Cyanobium sp. N5-Cardenillas | reverse complement strand
ACGGGCAGGTCGTTGTCCACAGCCGCGGAAGCCGGCAGCACGGAAGCCGTGAGGGCCGTTCCCACGAAGAGACCGGTGAGAAGTTGCTTGAACACGGGAGAGGATGTTGACTTCAAAGTCAACCTAGCCATGCAAAGTGCTTCTGCCTACAACGTGTGTGCGGTTTCTTTGCCTCTCCACACACAACACGGGGGCGTCAAGGAAGATGTGAGGCTGTCTCGCCGCGACTCGGCCGGCTGCGGAGGCCCGGGACGCCGAAGGGGACAGACAGGGCGTTTCCCCTAGGGTACAAGAGACTCCTTCGTTTTCAAGGTTCGATCCATGGCCCTGCAGGTGGGAGATCCAGCCCCCGATTTCACCCTCCCCGATCAGACGGGCGAGGCCGTGTCCCTGGCCGCGTTGAAGGGGCAGCGTGTGGTGATTTACTTCTACCCAAAGGACGACACTCCTGGCTGCACGAAGGAAGCCTGCAACTTCAGGGACCGCTGGAGCGCCTTCGAAACCCATGGCATCCGGGTGCTGGGCATCAGCAAGGACGGGGCGGCCAGCCACGGCAAGTTCGTCGCCAAGTACGACCTGCCCTTCACCCTGCTGACCGATGCCGAGCCCTGCCCGGTCGCCGAGTCGTACGCCAGCTACGGCCTCAAGAAGTTCATGGGCAAGGAGTACATGGGAATGATGCGGCACACCTTCGTGGTCGATGCCGAGGGCAGGCTGGAGCGGATTTATCTCAAGGTGAAGGCCGAAGCCATGGCCGATCAGATCCTTGAGGACCTGGGCCTGGCCTGAGCCGCTCCGGCCGGCGGACAGGGCCGCAGGGCCACAAGGGCCTCCAGGCAGAGATCGGGGCGGTGCAGCAGGACCTCCTCCCCCAGCTCCGAGGCCCTGCGCAACAGCGGCAGCAGGGTTGGACCGTCTCCCCCTGTGAGCACGATCCGGCAGCCGGGCTCCAGCGCCCGGGCCTGGCGTCCGGCCTCCAGCACCGCGGCCGCCAGACCCTCGGCCACCCCCCGCCGCATCGCCACCTCGGTGGCCCGCGGCCAGGACTCCCCGCTGACGGCACCCACCAGGGGCCTGTCGAGGGAAGGCAAGCCCTCGGTGCCCGAGGCCATGGCCCCCAGCTGCAGGGCCGCTCCCGCCATCAACCGGCCGCCGGCGAAGCGGCCGCGGCCGTCGACCAGGGTGAGACTCAGCACCGTGCCGGCATCGGCCACCAGCACGGGGCTGCCGGTGATCCGCGCCGCCCACCAGCCCGCCAGGGCCCGATCGAGGCCCAGCCATGGGGGGGCTTCAGCCAGGGGCACATCCTCCAGAGCCAGGCGCGTCTCCAACGGCAGGGCGGCCTGGGGAGGCACCGGGCCCACCGCCGCCCAGGCCACGGGAGGATCCACCGCGGCCGCCTGCGGGGGCAGGTGCAGGAATTGCAACCCCCGTTCGCCCCCCAACCCGTCGGCCCCGTCCAAGGCCCAGTGCCAGCGGCTGTTGCCGATCAGCAGCCAGCGAAGCTGGCGAGCCGGCACCTCAGATGCCCTCGCCCATCAGCCCCGGCATGTGGATGCCGCACTCCTGCTGCAGCCCGCCAAACCGTGTGGCCCGACCGTTGGTGGTGCCATCGTCAGGGGCGCTGGTGTGCCAGTCGCCCACCGTGGAATACCCCTGCTCGAACAGCGGGTGCTGGGGCAGGCCGTGCTCCTGCATGTAGTAATAGACGTCACGGCGGCTCCAGGCCAGCAGCGGCCGCAGCGACCAGCGCTCCCGCACCGGATCCAGACAATGCATCGCCCCGCGGTGGTCGGTCTGGCCGGCGCGAACGCCACTGGCCCAGCAGTGCACCTCGAGCTGCTCCAGCCCGCGATCGAGGGGTTCGACCTTACGCAGCCGGTTGTAGGCGCGCATGTCCTCAGGATTCCCTGTTTCCCAGAGGCGGCCGTACAGGGCCTCCATCCTGGCCGGGCTGAGGTCGGCCTGCAGGACATGCAGATTCAGGTTGAGGCGCTCGCAGAGCTCGTCCGCGTAGCGGTAGGTCTCGGGGGGCAGATAGCCCGTATCCACCCAGAGCACGGGGATCGCCGGCCAGGCACCGGAGCCGTCGAGGACACTCACCATGTGCAGCATCACCGCCGACTGGATGCCGAAACTCGTGGTGATGGCGAAGTGGCCGGCGAAGGCCTCCTGGGACCAGCGCATCCGGCCGATGGCATCAAGGGGCTCCAGATCGGAGCGGGCGGCAGCGAGGTCGATGGCCGCTCCATGGCGATCCCGGGGCAGGACCTGGTGGGCCGCATCCAGACCCGCCGCGCTGCCCTCGGGGCTGATGGAAGCCGTGAGGGGGAAGGACACCATTGCCCCATCATCGCCCTTCAGGCATCCGGGGATTGTGGTTAAGGTGACGGCATGCAAGGGCAACCGCAAAAGGCCCAGAACGTCGTCATCGTCGGGGGTGGCTTCGGGGGCCTGTACACGGCCCTGGCCCTGGCCCAGCGGAAGAACCATCCGCCCGTCCTGCTGATCGAGCCGAACGACCGGTTCCTGTTTCTACCCCTCCTCTACGAGCTGCTCAGCGGCGAGTTGCGTGGCTGGGAAATCGCCCCCCGCTACGACGGTCTGCTCGCTGGCCGCGGCCTGGCCTGGCTGCAGGATCGGGTTGAGCGGATCGATTGCGAACGCCATCAGCTGCACACAGCAGCGGGCCGGACCCTCCCCTATGGCCGCCTGGTGATCGCCACGGGTGCCGAGAGCAACACGTTTGCGGTGCCAGGGGCCGACCGCCACAGCCTGGGCTTCCGCAGCCTGGCCGATGTCGAACGGCTCCAGCGCCTGGTGGCCGAGCTGAAACAGCAGCGGCACCCCCTGCAGCGCCTCGCCGTGGTGGGGGCGGGCCCCACCGGGGTGGAGCTGGCCTGCAAGCTCGCCGACATGGCCGAGGGCAGCGCCGTGATCGAACTGATCGAACAGGGGCCGCAGCTGCTGCCCCAGGCCAGGGCCTTCAACCGGGAGCAGGCCGCCCTGGCCCTGCGGCGCCGTGACGTGCGCCTGCGCCTCCGCACCCAGGTGGAGGCGGTCGAGGCCGAAGCGATCAGCCTCCGTTGCCACGGCGATGGGGAGACCACCGCCCACAGCGAAACCCTCGCGGTTCGGGCGGTGGTCTGGACCGCCGGATTGAGCTTCCGGGCGCCCCGGATCGATCCCCCCCCCGCCTGCGACAGCCGGGGCCGCCTGCTCTGCGGGGCCGATCTGCTCCTGCAGGACCATGGCGATCTCTTTGTGGCCGGCGATCTGGCCGCCCCGGTGGATCCGGAAGGAACGACCAGCGAGGCCCCCGGCGCCACCACGCCGGCCACGGCCCAGGTGGCCTTCCAGCAAGCCGCGGTGCTGGCCACCAACCTGATCCACTCCCTCCGGGCCGAACCCCTGGAGCCCTTCCATTGGAAGGATCTGGGCGAAATGATGAGCCTGGGCATCGGCGAAGCCAGCCTCACCGCTTCCGGTGTCACCCTGGCCGGGCCAGCGGCCTACCAGCTGCGCCGGCTGGCCTACCTGACCCGTCTGCCGGGCCGGTCCCACCAGCTGCGGGTCGCCGCCGGTTGGCTCGCCGACTGGACACCATGACGTTGACGCAGGCCTGGCCCCGGCCCAGGGGGCTGTTGCTCGATGCCATGGGCACCCTGATCGGCCTGCGCAGCTCGGTGGGGCATACCTATGCCGTCGTTGCGGCCGAGCACGGCATCGAAGTCGCCCCTGACGCCATCGATCGCGCCTTCCCCGGCGTGCTGCGCCAGGCCCCACCCCTGGCCTTCCCCGACCTCGAAGGCGACAGCCTGCTTCAGGCGGAACGCCGCTGGTGGGGGGAGCGCATCGACGCCGTTCTGGGGGCCGCCGGCGCGGGTGCGGCTCCGGCGGCCCTCCACGACGCCATGTTTGATCGCTTCGCCGATCCGTCGCTCTGGCACGTCTATGCGGATGTGCCCGCCGTTCTGCGCCGCTGGCACGGGGCGGGATTGCGCCTGGCCGTGGTCAGCAACTTCGACCGGCGGCTGCAGCCGCTTCTGGAGGGCCTGGGCCTGGCGGATCTGTTCGAAGCGGTGGTGGTGTCCAGCCGTGCCGGGGCCGCCAAGCCGTCACCCCTGCCGTTCCAGATCGCCCTGGAGTCGCTCGATCTGTCGCCGTCCCAGGTCTGGCACGTGGGCGACAGCCCCGAGGACGGGGCCGGCGCCCGGGCCGCCGGGGTGCGCTGCCTGCTGGTGCGTCGCCCTTGAGGCAGGGGGTGCTGGCCGGCAGAACCGTGGGTCTGCGACCCGCGGAGCGGCGTCGGCTGGAGCAGATCTGCCACCGGCGTCATCCGGGCGATGCGGTGGCGGATCTGCTCACCCTGCAGCGCCTGGCGGCCGAGGGCCGCGATCTGGCGTTGCCCCTCACCCTGGTGGTCGATGGGCGCGGTCTGTGCCGGCTGCTGTGGGTGGGGGAGCTGGACCATTCGGCGCGCCTGCTGGAGAAACTTCCCGGCCCTTCCAGGCGTCAGGGCCACAACCTGCGTCTGCTCACCTGCTCCGGGGCTGGACGCCAGGCGCACCTGCAGCCCTCGGCCCAGGAGGCCGTGGTGGGCATGGACGTGGCGCCGGACCTCTGGCTGCGCTTCGGCCAGCAACCGGACACCGGCGGACGCTGGCCGGCGGCGATCCACACCCCTGCCGGCAGCGGTGAGAGCGCCTGGGACTGCGCCATGGAGGGGGATCTGGCCGAACTCTGCGGCCTCGACCCCGTCGCCCTCGCCGCTGCGGAGCCGCCGGAGGCGTCCCCCGCCCCCGCTCTGGAGGGCCCCGAGCGGGTGCTGCTGCTGGTCCAGACCAGTGGCGACCGGGCCCTGAGCGACCGGCGCATCGCCGAGCTGGAGGGCCTGGTGCGCAGTGCCGGTGCCGTGCCGGTGGGCCGGGTGGAGCAGCGCCGCCATGGCCCCGTCTCCCGCAGCCCCTGGGGGGAGGGGAAACTGCGGGAGGCGGCCCTGGAGGCACGCCGCGTCGGCGCCAGCCTCGTGGTGGCCGACCGGGAACTCACCCCGGCCCAGGCCCGCGACCTGGAGGGGTTGATCGACCTTCCGGTGAGCGACCGCAGCGAACTGATCCTCGACATCTTTGCCCAGCGGGCAGCCAGCGGCGCCGGTCGGCTGCAGGTGGAACTGGCCCAGCTGCGTTACCGCCTGCCGCGACTCACGGGCCGGGGCCTGAGCCTGTCAAGGCAGGGGGGCGGCATCGGCACCCGGGGCCCCGGCGAAACCCAGCTGGAGAAGGACCGGCGCGCCATCGCCCGGCGCATCGAACGACTGCAGCGGGAGGTGCAGCGCCTGGGGGCCCACCGGGCCCGCCTGCGGGAGGGGCGCCGCGACCTGCCGCGGGTGGCCCTGGTGGGTTACACCAATGCGGGCAAGAGCTCCCTGCTCAACGCCCTCACCGGGGCCAGCGGCAGCCAGGCCGTGCTGGCCGAGAACAAGCTCTTCGCCACCCTCGATCCCACCACCCGCCGCATCGAGCGGACAGCCGGTGGTGGGGCGGACGGCCAGCCGCTGCTGGTCACGGACACGGTGGGGTTCATCCGCGATCTGCCCCCCCAGCTGATGGAGGCGTTCCGCTCCACCTTCGAGGAGGCGCTGGATGCCGATGGCCTGCTGATCGTCGTCGACCTGGCCGATCCCGCCTGGCCCGAGCAGCTCACCACCGTGCAGACGATCCTCGATTCCCTGCAGGCCACCATGCCCAGGCGGGTGATCGGCAACCAGATCGACCGCTGCCCCAGCGGCGAACTGGAGCGGGCCAGGGCCGTGGATCCGGCCATGCTGTTCGTTTCGGCCACCGCGGACCTGGGACTCCAGCATCTGCGCCAGGAGCTGCAGTCGTGGCCCGCCACAACCACGACGGGCGGCCCCACTGCTGTGCCAGCATCAGCCGGCGCCAATTCTTCTCCGATGACCCTGCAACTGGGCGACACCGTTCCTGATTTCACTCAGGAGTCCCAGCTCGGCCCGATCAATCTGTACGACTTCGCCGGCGACAGCTGGGTGGTGCTGTTCTCCCATCCCGCCGACTACACCCCCGTCTGCACGACGGAGCTGGGCGAGGTCTCACGGCTGCGGGCCGAATGGGAGAAGCGCAACGTCAAGACCATGGCCCTGAGCGTCGATTCCGCCGAAAGCCACAAGGGCTGGATCGGCGACATCAACGAGACCCAGAACACCACCGTCGACTATCCGATCCTGGCGGACAGCGATAAGAAGGTGAGCAGCCTTTACGGCATGATCCACCCCAATTCCCTGAGCAACCTGACGGTGCGCTCGGTGTTCATCATCGACCCCAACAAGAAGCTGCGTCTGCAGATCACCTACCCCGCCAGCACGGGCCGCAACTTCGATGAGATCCTGCGGGTGATCGATTCCCTCCAGCTCACCGACCACCACCAGGTGGCCACGCCGGTGAACTGGAAGGAAGGCGACGACTGCGTGGTGGTGCCCTCGATCCCCACCGACGAGGCCCGGGCGAAGTTCCCCAAGGGTGTCACTGAGATCCGTCCCTATCTCCGGATGACTCCCCAGCCCAACAAATGAAGCGGCTGCAGAGTTGGCGGCACCGTCTGACGGTGCCGCAGTTCACGGTTGTCACCGGTGCACTGGTGATCGCCTTCGGCACGCTGCTGCTGGCGAGCCCGCTCTGCTCCAGCGATGAGGTGGGCCTCTGGGAGGCCCTCTTCACCGTCACCTCCGCCATCACCGTCACGGGTCTGTCGATCGTCGACGTGGGCGCCGAACTCACCTTTGCCGGCCAGGTCGCCCTGGCCGGACTGATCCTCACCGGTGGCTTGGGGCTGATGGCCATCACCACCTTCCTGCAGGGGTTTGTCCAGGGCCGTTCGGGGCTGCGCCAGCGGCTCGACAAGGGCCGCGCCCTGGATGACTTCGGCGTGGGCGGCATCGGCCCCACCCTGAACCAGATCCTGCTGATCGCCGCCGTGGTGATCGGCATCGGCACCCTGATTCTGTATAACTTCGGCTTCACCGATATCCCTGACAAAGGCCAGCGCCTCTGGGCTTCCCTGTTTCACTGCATCAGCGCCTACAACAACGCCGGCTTTGGTCTGTGGCGCGACAGTCTGGTGGGGTATCAGAGCCAGCCCGTTGTCAACGGGGTGATCGGCCTGCTGATCGTGATGGGCGGCATCGGCTGGCGCGTCACCAACGACATCTGGGTCAACCGCTTCCGCCTGGCCCGCATTCGCCGTCTCAGCCTGCACACCCGGCTGGTGATTCGCACCACCATCCTGCTGGTCGTCGTGGGGACCGTGGGTCTGCTGTTCACGGAACACTTCGCCACCGAGGAAATGGTGCGACAGATGAATCTCTGGGAGAAAATCCAGGTCACCCTGTTCCAGTCGATCACCACCCGCACCGCTGGGTTCAACACCATCCCCATCAGTGTGGAAACCATCTCCGACTCGGGAATCCTGCTGATGATCATCCTGATGTTCATCGGCGCCAGTCCCGGTGGCACCGGCGGCGGCATCAAGACCACCACCTTCGCGGCCCTGATCGCCGCCACCCGTTCCACCCTGCGGGGCCATGACGAAGTCGTGGTGAGAAACCGGGAGATCCCCCTCAAGGTGATCCTCAAGGCCGTGGGTGTCACCCTCGGCTCGGGCCTGTTCATCCTGCTGATGGCCTTGCTGCTGGGGCTGGGCAACACCACCGCCGGAACGCCGGGGAGTGAGGCCTTCACCTTCCTGGAGAAACTGTTCACCTGCGTGTCCGCCTTCGGCACCGTGGGCCTTGACGTCGGCGTCACCA
>NZ_JAGQBG010000147.1 GCF_024345515.1 Cyanobium sp. N5-Cardenillas | reverse complement strand
CCATGACGGCCTCCACCGCCGCCAGCACACCGCCGGCGGCCAGCCGGGCGGTGCGCTCGGAGAGGGCACTGATGGCCGTATCTCCGGTGGAGAGCTGGTCGCGGCCCGCCAGGATGTCTTCCTGAACCCGCTGCAGGTACTGCGGGGTGTGGCAGCGCAGCAGCTCCCGCTCCGTGGCCGGGCGCGGAGAAATCAGCTGACACCGGCCCAGCAGACCGGCGCGCTCCAGCCCCTGGATCACGGCGTCAACCCGGGCGGGAGATTCCGGATGCCAGGCCCCTGGGGCGTGCTCCCGGTAGGCGGCACTGCAGACAAGGCCGGTGCGGGGGCCTGAAGTTGATGGGTGTGGCTTCAGTGGGGCAGCAGGCACACCGAGCTGGCATTCCCCTTGACCCCCACCGCTCGGCTCGGGACCTGGGGCAGCCATTCAGGACGGGGCAACACCCCATCCTGCTGCATGGCCATGGCATCGGCGGAGAGTTGCTCGGTGAGCACGACGCCCAGCGAATCCCTCGCCCAGACCTCCACATCACTGGCTGGGGGGCAGTGGAAGGTGAGCACCTCGAAGGGGAACACCACCCTTTCCAGAAAGAAATCGTCCGGTCCACAGCAGCGGATGATCCGCATGCGTTCGGAACAGTTGCGATAGCTACAAAGTAAAACGTCCATGGCGCCTTCTATCCCGTCCCTGACATCCACACACGGACCGCGCTGGATGTCAGTGACCGATGCGACGAAGGCTGGGCAATGAGTGTTTGTACTGCGTCCGGAACGGCTCAGCTGCGGCGCAGCCAGTTCGGCGCACCGGAGAACCAGTCGCCCAGATCGTCCCGACCGGGATTGAAAGGCCTGCTGTCACTGGATTCCCCCAGATCCATCTGCACCATGAAGCGTTCGAGATCCGTGTCCGGCTCCCCCCGCTGCTGGGTCCGCTGCGCCCGTCGCAACCAGCTCCAGACACTGGCATCCCGGTCAGCGAACTTCTGAACATAGATGCGCTCGCTTAAACTGATTGGCCGGGAATCGGCAATTCTGCCGATGATGTCCTGCAGCCGCAGACGGGTGCTTGGTGTAAGCATGTTTCGATCATCCAGTGGCAGAAGATCTAGCGGTTCTGATGAATCGGATGGTGCCGATGGCCACAGAATGCGGTGACCTGTCAGGACTTGCCGAAAGTCAGCCGGGGGCACCCCTGCACCGTGGAAGCTCCGCCGGCGCCAGAATCGAAGCCTGAATCAGGGCACCGAAGTCCCAGGCGTTTCTCCCATGCCCACCCCCTCTGCGCTGAGCGCCCCCTCCGCACGATCGCCGGGTCCGGAGCAGCCCCTGCTGCTCGTCTACGACGGCGGCTGTCCGTTCTGCCGCCATTTCGCCCTGGGCAGTGAACTGCGCAGTGGAATCGCCAACCTGCGCATCGTCGACGGGCGGGCCGACACCGACCTGCGCCGGGACCTGCGGGCGCGAGGGCTGCCGTTGGAGGAAGGGGCGGTTCTGCTCCAGGGTGAGCGGGCCTGGCATGGGGCCGAGGCGGTGCGACACCTGTGCGGGCTGATGCGCCCCAGCGATCCCCTGCTGCGGTTGCTGGTGCCCCTGTTCGACGGGCCCTCCCGCAGCGAACGGCTCTACCCGCTGCTGCTGGGGGCTCGGCGCCTGGCCCTGGCCTGGAAGGGCCTGCCGCTGGATCCCGACCGGCCCTGAACGGCAAGGCCAGGCGGGGAGGGCCTCAGGGGAGCGGCGGCAGGGGGGCCCGCCCCGCCACAGAGGCTCCGGTTCCGATCGGTTGCAACAGGGGGGAGGGGTCCACCGCCACCAGTCGCCCCTGCCGCCTCTGGCGCCATTCGAAATGCAAGTGGGCCGTGCTGGCCGATCCGCTGCTGCCCACCCGCCCAAGGCTCTGCCCCGCGGCCAGGGTGTCACCCGGCAGCACCGCCACATCCAGCAGGTGGGCATAGAGGCTCTGCCAACCCAGGCCATGGTCGACCACCACGAGCAGCCCGTAGCCACCCACCTCATCCACCAGGCGCACCGTGCCCGGCAGCACGGAGAACACCGGTGTGCCCTCCGGGACGATCAGGTCAAGGCCGGTGTGCATCCGCCAGGCCTTGCGGGAGTCGGCCAGCCGCCAGCCGAAGGAGGCCTGTTCCGTGGGCTGTTGCCCCAGGGGGTAGCCCAGAGCCCCGGCCAGCAGGGCCGGCACCGCCCCGGCTGCCGCCGGCCGGTAGCGGGCGCGCAGCGACTCCGGCAAGCGGTCGTTCTGTCCCAGATCCCCCACCGGCACCTCCAGGGGAACCTCCGTCGGCCGGGGCGGCAGCTCACCCGTGGCCAGCACGGGCAGTGGCAGCAGCGACAACGGCACCAGGCAGGGCAACGCCAGTGCGTTCAGGACGCGTCGAAACCGGGAGGCCATCCGTCTGCTGCATGGAGCCGTGCAGGCCTTGGTAACGCCCCGAAGGGTTGCTGCCAAGGCACCGCCGCCGCTGGGGGGACAGCTCAGCTCGCGGGCGGAGTCTCCTGGCTCTCCGCCAGGATCACGGTCGCGTTGGCGATGGCGGTGTCCATCACGATCCGCAGGGCCAGACAGGGATCGATCACCTCCCGGCCCATGGTGATGGCCTTCTGGGCCAGCAGGCCGTAAAGGATCGGCCATTCCGCCGGATCGGGGCAGAACCGCAGCACCAGCGGCAACAGGGCTGGCCAGAGGCTCGGCAGTGACTGCAGGGAGTCCGGAGACGGCAGGTGCCGGCTGGGCACCTGCGGCACTCCGAAGGTCTCCTGGCCCAGGCTGTCCATGCCGTGACGCCACAGCGCCAGCGGGTCCGGCAACGCCGTGCAGCCCGCCTGATGGGCGGCGGCAGCGGCCAACCCCCAGGTGGAGTGGCGCTCCTGGAACAGTCCCTGGGCCAGGCCCTCACCCACGAGAAAGGAGCCCCCGTCACGGGTGCCGACCACGTGCAATCCCTCCGGCTCCGCCAGGCCAGCCGCCCGGGCGCGGGCCGTCAGGCTGGCCTGCCAGGCGTAGCCGGCCAGGGCACCGCACACGGCCAGGAGCGATTCGACATGCACGCCCCTGTCCGTGGCCATGGCCTGCAGCAGCCGGCGGCTGACCTCTTCGGCGCCGATCCTGGCCCCCACCAGGGGGTCCTGGGCCCGGCGGGCGGCGATGGCCTCATCCAGGGGATCACGGGAGGGCGCTGTCATGGCCAATGACGGGGGGCAGGAGATCCAGCATCAGCATTCCCGACCGGCGTCGGGGCCGTGGTGGACTGGGGATCCCGGCGTGGGAGATGGACCACCACGGTGTCGGCGAGTTTGTCGTGCCAGGCCTGGCGGCGAGGATCCCACAGCACCCAGAAGAACCCCAGCAAGAGGGGCACGGTGGACAGGAGATAGCCGAGGTAACGCAGGCACCACTGGCGCAGACTCGGCTCACCGCCGGAGTCGGCATCCACGATCCGCAGGCGCAGCATCAACTTGCCGGGGGTGCCCTGCTTCCAGCGCCAGAAGAAGATCACCAGCAGCGCTGAGAACAAAGTGCTCAGTACAAGAACAGCCGTTTCGCTGGGAAGCACAGCGAGAAGCAGGGGAAACGGTGCAGTGATCAGCAGCATCAGCACCGAATCGATCAGCGAGGCTGCCGTGCGAATTCCGAATCCGGCATACACCTCGGCCGGGGCGGGGCAGGAAACACGACTGGCCATGGCGCCATCTTCCCGTGGCGACAGCACGAACGACCACAGCGGTGTTAGGACAGGTTGGATTTGCTCCCGTTGGCCCATGCGAGCCCTCTCGTTCTTCTTTGCCCTGATGGTGGGTCTGGTCCTCGCCTTTTTCGCCCCGGCGATGGCCGGCGGGCGCGCTCAGGCCCCTGAAGCGATGATGGCCCCTGACGTTGCCGGGATCAGCAGCGAATCCAGCGATCTGCTGGCCGCCAATGGCCAGAGTGCCGATCAGTTGGCTGCCGACCTGCTGGCCGAACTGACCATCGATCTGGCCCCCGCCCTCGACGCCGCCTCCCTCGACGCCTCGGTCTGAGGCACGATCACCCAACCAACGCACCGGCCGAGCTGGCTCCTGAACCCATGGCCCGCTCCCTGCTCGACCCACGCGTTTCCCTGGTGTCCCTTCGCCCGGCAACCGCCCGCAGCGCCGGCGATGAAGGCCCCCAGCCCGCCCGGAAAAAAGGCTTTGCCATGCCCGGTTCGGGTGGCAAAGCCAAACCGTCCGGAACCAAGGGACGGCGCAAGAAAGGCACGGGCCTGTCAGCCGCCGACCATGGTCCCCTCGGCCGCAGCCCAGGACTGGAAGCGATCGAGGCCCGTTCCAGACTGGGCCTGGCCCTGGCGGGTCGGCTACGGGAATCGGACGTGACCCTGGCCTGGAAGCGGGCCGCCGCCGAACATCACCCTGACCGGGGCGGCCGCCACGACACCATGCAGGCGGTCAATGGGGCCAGGGATGTGTTGCTCGGTCGCGGCCTCAGCTGACGTCTAGATGACACCCGGCACTAACCACCAGCTGCTCTGGCGGTAGGCCTCGAAACCGGGGTAGCGCTCCGCCATCGCAGCCTCCTTCCGGATCATCCGGGGCAGATATAGCGCCAGCACCGAAGCGGGCAGAAGCCAGGCCCAGGGCGAACCGGCGATCACCGCGAAGCTGCTGTAGCGCAGCAGGTCGCCCAGATAGTTGACATGGCGGACGCGACGCCAGGCACCGTCCGCCACCAGGGTGGCGCCCAGCTCCTTGGCCGTTCCTTTCTGCACATCTGCTGCCGTGTTGAGGAGCGATCCGAAGATGTAGAAGATGAGCCCCAGGGCGATGGTCAGCGGCTGCAGGGGCTGGTCGTTGGCCATCGCCAGCCAGCCCGGCAGGGCATAGAAGACCCCGACATAGAGCACGACCACGGCGGCCTGCAGCGGCCCAACCACCTCGGTGAACAGCTGGCGGGAACGCCAGGGGAACAGCTGCTCTTCGAGCAACCACCAGAGGCAGTAGCTGAGATGCAAGGAGAGGTAGATCACCACCCTGGGAGACTCAAGCCCCAGCACCAGGGCCGGGATCAGCAGCGCCACCATGGTGGTCACCTTGGCGATGTTGATCGCTTGCAGCTGGGTCATCCAGGGCCAAAGGCGGCCGTCCATGCTGGCAGGGGGCTTCAGCGTCCGGGAGGGGTCGACGCAGGGAAGCGCTTCAGGTAGGTGGTGACCGGCAAGGGCCTGGGCTGGTTGTACCCCACCGGCAGCCAGAGGTCACCGGCGGCGGAGTTGTAGTGGATCTCCCAGTGGTAGAGGCCTGTGAACGCCTGGGGGTCCTGGCGGAGCAGCTCGGCGTAATGCAGCACACCCCTCACGTAGCGGTTGCTGTTGTTGTACCCCCAGAGCCCCTTGCGGATGTCCTTGAGCCCCCCCCGGCGCACCAGATAACGGGCAGCGGCATGGATCGCATCCTCAGGGTCGCGGATGTCGCCCCGACCGATGCCACGCTCGGCCCAGGTGCTGGGCAGGAACTGCATCGGTCCCCTGGCACCAGCGACGGAAACCCCATCGATGCGGCCCATGCCCGTTTCCACCAGATTGACCGCGGCCAGCACCTCCCAGGGGATGCCGGTGGCGGCCGCCGCTTCGCGGTAGTAGCGCAGCAGATGGGCCGCGGGCTCCGGTGGAATGATCCGCCAGGCCGGCACGACGGCCGCACGCGGCCCACTCCGGTGCATGGCCAGGAACTCGCGGCGGGCCGCCAGGTGACGGTTGAGGACACCCTGCCAGGGGACGGGGAGGAACCCACGCACCCGGACGGCCAGGGCTGGATCGGTGGCGAGACGGCGGTAGATCACCTGCTGGCGGTGGGCCAGTTCCGGCAGCTGATCGGGCGGTGTGGCCGTCGAACGCAGGGCCGGCTCCAGGGTCGCCAGCTCGGCGGCAATGGCGGCAGGATCCTGCGGCAGACGGGGGTAGGCACGGGGCACCGCGGTCGGTGTCGACGGCAGGGGCAGCGGCTGGTAGGGGGCCTCAGGGGCACTGGGGGGCCGCTCCAGCGTCACCGTCGTCACGGCCACGGCGGCGGAGGCCAGCAGGAGGGTCAGCAGTACGGGGGTGACGACGCGCATGGGCAGTGGGACCATCGGGCGTGGGGGCTTCAGGTCTTGGTCAGCCAATAGAACTGGTAAGCCTGCAGCACGATGCGGCTGGAGGACTGGGACGGACTCCGTCCGGAGTGGAGATCGATGAGGCGGTCGTGGCTGCTGAAGACCGAGGGCACCAGGCTGTCGAGGTCGAAGAACTGCGGTTGGTTGTTGACGTTGGCCACCACCAGGACCAGCTCCGAAGGCCGCAGGTGATTGAAGCGTACGAAGGCCAGAAGGTGCTGATTGTCGAGCTGAAGAATCTCACGGTTATTGAAATCAGCAAAGGCAGAGATCTCCTTGCGGATGGCAATCATCTTCTTCATCGCTGAAAAGATGGCATACTCCACCGTTCCCTGCTTCCTTCTGAGCTCTGCCTTGGCCCAGTTGATCTTCGGACGGTGCACCCAGCGGCTGTCATTACACTTGCTTGGATCGTCGTAAAAGCTGTAATCGTTCAGGACACCCAGGGCATCGCCGTTGTAGACCAGTGGAATGCCACCGAAGGAAAGAATGATTCCATGCATCAGCAGGATGCGGCTGATGGCCGTGGCGATCAGCTTCTGATCCTTCGACTCCAGCGCCGACTCCAGGCCCACCAGGGAAGCAAGCGATCCACAGATTCGCGCGTCCCCGGTGGTGTCGTTGGGCATGAAGGCAAGACCCCGGGGAATCGCATCGAAATCTCCCTTGAAGTAATCGATCAGGAAGCGACGGTGGGCCCGGGGTTCATAGCCCACTTGCTCGATGTCTTTGTCATCGAAGCCGAAGCCGATGTCATCGTGACAGCGAACATAGTTCAACCAGGTGGCCCGCTCGAGTTTGTTCGGCAGACTTTTGAGACCCTGCGACAGCAGCTTGGTGTTTCGGGTGGCCACGCTGTCCCACAACAAGGCCATCAAAGTGGCGTTGTAGGCGATCTCACACTCCTTGGCCACGATCGCATCTTCGCCAAAGTACTTGGTGATCTCGGTGGGCGCCACGATCGCCTCAGCAATGAACAGCACGCCGGGCGCCGTCACCTGGCAGCAGTCCTTCATCAGTTGCAGGATCAGATGGGCTTTGCGTTCGTTCTGGCATGTGGTGCCAAGCTTTTTCCAGAGAAAGGCAACGGCGTCGAGACGCAGAACATCGACTCCCTGGTTGGCCCAGAACAACAGCACATCCAGCATTTCAATGAAAACAGCTGGATTGGAGTAGTTCAGATCCCACTGGTAGTCATGAAACACCGTCATGACCCATTGGCCCATCTCTTCATTCCAAGTAAAATTACCGGGGTCGGACTCTGGAAAGACTTCGGGCATGCTCTGCTCGAAGACGTCAGGGATATCCCTGCTGTCATAGACATAGTAATAATCCCGAAAGTGTTGCTCTCCCGCAATCGCCCGCTTTGCCCACTCGTGCTCATCCGAAGTATGGTTCAGAACAATATCCAATACCAGCAGGATGCCTCGCCCCCTGAACTCATCAGCGATATGGCGAAGATCCGCGATCGTACCGACCCTCTCATCGATCTCGCGAAAATCACTGATCGCGTAGCCACCATCACTTTTCCCAGCTGGGCACCTCAAGATGGGCAGAATATGTACCATATTGATGCCAAGCTCTTGAAAATAGCCAATTTTGCTTTCCAGATCTGGAAGATTCTCCGCAAAGCCGTTGGAGTACACAGCCATCCCCACCCACTTCTGAGAAAGGAACCAGTTGTAGTCATCCTCCCTCTGAATATCGAGAGACTCCAGTTCCCGTGCTCGATTGATGTAGCCACGCGCCATCGTCTCAA
>NZ_JAGQBG010000146.1 GCF_024345515.1 Cyanobium sp. N5-Cardenillas | reverse complement strand
TGATCCGGTGACCGACCCAGTCCCCCAGCAACTCCGCCATCGGACCCTCCACCGGGAAGCGCCGCCCCCCCAGCAGCAGCTGGGCGGAGCCGGCCACCTCCACCGGCAGCAGGTTCATCGCCGGGCTGCCGATGAACTGGGCCACGAACAGGTTGGAGGGCCACTGGTAGAGCTGCATCGGGGTGCCCAGCTGCTGCAGCCGACCCTCGTTGAGCACGGCGATGCGGTGGCCCATGGTCATGGCCTCCACCTGGTCGTGGGTGACGTAGAGGGTGGTGGTGCCCAGGCGCCGCTGCAGTTCCACGATCTGGGTGCGGGTGCCGGTGCGCAGCTTGGCGTCCAGGTTGCTGAGGGGTTCATCCATCAGGAACACCGCCGGCTGGCGGGCGATGGCCCGGCCCAGCGCCACCCGCTGCTTCTGGCCCCCGGAGAGCTCCTTGGGCCGGCGCTCCAGCAGGGGCTCCAGTTCCAGGGTGGCGGCCACCTCGTCGATGCGCGCCGCGATGCGGTGCTCCCGCTCGGAATCGATCCGCAGCGGGGCCGGCAGGCCACGGGTCGCCCGGTGCAGGCTGTCCTGCAGCTGTTGGGGCAGGCTGCGGTGGCGGCTGCGCCGCAGGCCGAAGCCGATGTTGTCGGCCACGCTCAGGTGCGGGTAGAGGGCGTAGCTCTGGAACACCATCGCCACATCCCGCTGGGCGGGCCGCAGCCGGCTCACGGGCCGCTCGCCCACGTAGATCTCGCCCGAGGTGGTGGCCTCCAGGCCCGCCAGCAGCCGCAGCAGGGTGCTCTTGCCGCAGCCCGAGGGGCCCACCAGCACCAGGAATTCACCGTCCTGGATCTGCAGGTCGAGCTCGCGCAGCACCTCCACCGGGTTGCCGCCGCGACGGGGCGGGTAGGTCTTGCCGACCTTCTCGAAGCGGACCTCGGCCAAACAAGCGCTGCAACCGGGGGATCCTAGGGTTGTTCCTCATCCGAGCCCCGGCCGAAAACCTTCCTTGCAGTTCATCGATCAGGCCCGCATCGCCGTGCGCGCCGGCCGCGGCGGCGACGGCATCGTGGCCTTCCGTCGTGAGAAATATGTGCCCGCCGGTGGCCCTTCCGGTGGCGATGGGGGCCGCGGCGGCGACGTGCTGCTCGTGGCCGATGCCAATCTCCAGACCCTGCTGGATTTCAAGTACCGACGCCTGTTCGCCGCTGATGACGGCCGGCGCGGTGGCCCGAACCGCTCCTCCGGGGCCAGTGCCTCCACCCTGACCATCCGGGTGCCCTGTGGCACGGAGGTGCGCGACTGCCGCACCGGCATCCTGCTGGGGGATCTCACCAATCCCGGCGAGGAGCTGCTGGTGGCGGCCGGCGGCCGGGGGGGCTTGGGCAACGCCCACTACCTCAGCAACCGCAACCGGGCCCCGGAAAAGTTCACCGAGGGCAAGGAGGGTGAGGAATGGAAGCTGCAGCTGGAGCTCAAGCTGCTGGCCGAGGTGGGGATCATCGGCCTGCCCAACGCGGGCAAGAGCACCCTGATCGCCGTGCTCTCCGCGGCCCGACCCAAGATCGCCGACTACCCCTTCACCACCTTGGTGCCCAACCTCGGGGTGGTGCGGCGGCCGAGCGGGGACGGCACCGTCTTCGCCGACATCCCCGGCCTGATCGCTGGGGCGGCCCGTGGGGCCGGCCTGGGCCATGAATTCCTGCGCCACATCGAGCGCACCCGCCTGCTGCTGCATCTGGTGGATGCCGGCGGTGACGACGTGCTCAGGGATCTGCTGGTGGTGGAGGAGGAGCTGGCCGCCTACGGAAACGGGCTCAGCGACCGACCCCGGCTGGTGGTGCTCAACAAGATGGAGCTGTGTGATGCCGAGGAACTGGAGGCACGGGTGCTGGCCATCGCTGCCCACACCGGCCAGTCACCGTTGGTGATCTCCGCCGCCGCCTCCCAGGGGCTCGATGCCCTGCTGGCCGCCGTCTGGCAGCAGCTGGGCATCGCCTGAGCTGCCCCGGGGATCAGTCGTCGTAGACGCGGCACTCGGGCGCTTCGGGGTTGAGGTCGCAGTACACCTCGAGGGGGGAGGGGTCGTGGCTGTCCTCGGGGTGGTGCTCCTTGTATTCGTTGAGGGCCTTGAGCTCCTCCTCGAGATGGCGCACCTTGCCGAGATTGCCGTCGGCCTTGGCCGATTCGATCTCGACCTTGTCCTTCTCGATGTGATCGTCGATCGTCTTCATGCAAAAACCGGCCTTCACGAGCCGGAACTCACCGCAGACACCATACGGTCGGGGCAGAGGTGCCGCCTTTCCCTGTGGGGTCCCGCACACCCATCGCCACGTCAGCGGCGTTCAGGCGGCCAGTTCACTCAGCACCAGCCAGCGCTCCTCCGCCGCCTGGATCCTCACCACCAGGTCCGCCAGCTCGTGGGTCAGCTCCTCCAGGCGGGCGTAATCCGGGCCGCTTGGGGAGGCCAGGTGCTGCTCCAGTTCGCGGCGTTGCTGTTCGAGCCGGGGCAGCTCGGTTTCGAGGCGCTCCAGCTCCCGGGTTTCCTTGAAGCTGCGCCGCCGGGGGCCGTCCGCCGGCACCTTGGCGGATGGCGTTGAGCGCTTGGCGGTTTCCGGGGCGGCGGCGGCCGGTCCGGGGGCGGTGGCCGGCGACCCTGCCCGTCGCTCCAGCCAGCTGCTGTAGTTGCCCTCGAAGCGCTCCAGCCGGCCGTCCTCGAAGTGGAACAGGCGGTCGACGGTGCGATCCAGGAACCAGCGGTCGTGGGAGACCACCACCACACAGCCGCGGAAATCGTCGAGGAACTCCTCCAGCACGCTCAGGGTGTGGACGTCGAGGTCGTTGGTGGGTTCATCCAGCAACAGCACGTTGGGGGCCTCGATCAGCAGCCGGCAGAGGTGCAGGCGCCGGCGCTCGCCCCCCGAAAGCTTCGCCACCGGCTGGTGCTGCTGGGCGGGGGGAAACAGGAAGCGCTCCAGGAGCTGGGAGGCCGTCAGCTCCACCCCGTCCACCTGCACCCGGCTGGCGGCTTCCTGCACCACCTCGATCACCTTGCGCTTGCCGTCCTTGGCCAGCAGCACGTCGCTGTGCTGGTCGAAGTAGGCCAGCTTCACCGTGCCCCCCAGCTCCAGCAGCCCTTCGCTGGGGGGGCGCCGCCCGGCGATCACCTCCAGCAGGCTGGATTTGCCGACCCCGTTGGGTCCGATGATCCCCACCCGGTCCTCCGGGCTGAAGTCGTAGCTGAAGTCGCGCAGCAGGGTGCGATCCCCCACGGCCACCGCCAGCCCCTCGGCGGTGATCGCCCGCTTGCCGATGCGCCGGGCGGTGGCGGCCATGGCCAGGCTGGTCCGCCCCTGGCGGGCGGGGGCCTCCAGCAGGGCATCGATGCGTTGCAGACGGGCCTTCTGCTTGGTGCTGCGGGCCTTGGGGCCCTGGCGCAGCCAGGCCAGTTCCCGCCGCAGGGTCCCCTTGAGCTTGGCGGCGGTGGAGGCCTCGGCCTCCTCTTCGGCCGCCTTCAGGCCCAGGTAGGTGCCGTAGTTGCCCTCGTAGGGGCGGGCCTCGCCCCGCTCCACCGCCACGATCCGGCGGGTGACCCGATCGAGCAGGTAGCGGTCGTGGGTGACGAGCACCAGGGCGCCGGCGAAGCGATCCAGGTAGCTCTGCAGCCACTCCACCCCCTCGGCATCGAGGTGGTTGGTGGGTTCGTCCAGCAGCAGCACCTCCGGTTCGGCCACCAGGGCCGCCGCCAGGGCGACGCGGCGCCGGTTGCCGCCGGAGAGCTCGCCGATCGTCCGCTCTTGGTGGGCCGCGTCGATGCCCAGGCGCTCCAGCACCTCCCGACAGCGGCGCTCCAGATCCCAGGCCTGGCAGCCGTCCATGCGGTGCTGCAGGGCGCTGAGGCGGGCCAGCAACGGGCCGTCCTCGGCGCCACTGGCCAGCTGGTGGCTCACCCCGGCGTACTCCCGCAGCAGGGCCATGGCTTCCCCGTCACCGGCGAACACCTGCTCCAGGACAGTCAGGGAGGGATCCAGCCGGGGTTCCTGGTCGAGCAGCACCACCCGGGTGCGGGCGTGGCAGCGCCGCTCGCCCCGATCGAGCGGTTCGAGGCCCGCCAGCACCCGCAGCAGGGTGCTCTTGCCGGCGCCGTTGGGGCCGATCAGCCCCAGCCGGTCGCGCTCGCCCACGTGCAGGTCGAGGTCGGCGAACAGGCTGCGCAGGCCGAAGTCCTTGGCCGCCCCCACCAGGCTGATCGCGCTCATGGGGTGCCGATGCTTTGGCCCAGGCGCTGCTGCTCCAGATGGGCGAAGACGCTCTTGTCGCCCACGTCCGCCGCCGCCGGCATGGGGAACTTGCGCAGGCAGAGCACCAGCAGCAGCAGGGCTTCGGCCGCCAGCAGGCTGGCGGTGGTGGCCGGGCTCAGCAGTCCGGCCAGGCGCCCGAGCAGGGCCAGGGGCAGCAGCAGGGTGACGCCGATCGCCTCCGGGCGCTGGAAGCAGAAGAACTCCTTGAAGCCGATGCCGGCCAGGGCGGCGAAGAAGGGCCCCACCGCCAGGATCCAGAGGGGCTGCTGGGCCAGGGCGGGAAGCATCTGGCCCGGTCCGGCCCGCAGGGCCAGCAGCACCCCGCCCAGGCAACCGGCCAGCCAGAACAGCTGCAGGGCCCGGTGCAGGGGACGCAGGTAGATGTGGATCCAGCGCAGGGCCAGGCCCAGTCCGGCCGCCATCACCAGCAGCCAGGGCCAGAGCAGTTCGGCGCCGAGCTGGCGCCACTGGGCCAGCAGGGCCAGCTGGGCCAGGGCGACGGCCGTGAGGGCCAGCCGGTAGCCGAGCACTTCGCGGCGGTCGGTGGCGGTGATCGTGAAGGGGCCGTAGACCCCCTCGAAGACGGGGTCGGCGCCGTCCGGGGTGGCCAGGGTGCTGCTCATCGGGTGGGGGCGCCGGGGGCGGCCGGGGGCGGGCTACCCACCAGTGTGGCCAGGTCCGGTCCCGCCGGGACGATGCCGGAGGGGTGCAGGGGGAAGAGGGCGCCGAAGTAGTCGCGGCGCCAGGCGTCCGGGAAGCAGGTGGCCGCCACCCCCTCGAGGCCATGGAAGCGGCGCCGCCAGTCCCACAGCCGGGGCAGCTGCCAGAGGGGTTGGCGGCTGCAGCCGAACAGCGGCGCGTAGACCAGCTCCATCCGGATCAGGGTGGGGAACAGCACCACGTCCGCCAGGCTGGGACGGGGCCCGCCGCAGAGCCAGCCGCCGCCCTCCCCCTGGGCGGCGAGGGCGGCCTCGACCGCCTCCAGCGCGGCGAACAGGGCCGCTTCGGCCTCGTCATAGGCCGCCTGGTGGCGGGCGAAGCCACAGCGGTACACGCCGTCGTTGACATCCCCCTGCAGGCGCTCCCGCCAGGCGGCGATCGCCGCAAGATCGTCCGGCGGGGCCAGGTCCGGTGCCTCTGTCGCCGCGGGCCAGGCATTGAGCAGTTCGATCAGGCGGGCGCTCTCGCTGACCAGGATCTGCCCACGGCTGCGGGAGTAGAGCGCCGGCACGGTGGCCCGGGCCCGGGGATCGGCGCCGCAGCGGCGGTAGAGCTCGAGCAGGGTCTGGCAGCCCTCGAAGGGCGTCTCGAAGCGCCAGCGGCCGGCGGCCGGATCGGGCACCACCACCACCGTCTCGATCCAGGGGGCCAGGCCCCGCAGGGTCCAGGTGAGCCAGGCCCGGTGGGCCCAGGGGCAGCTGCGGCCCACGATCAGCACGTGGGCGCCCGGGTCGGCCGCGTCCTCCGGCAATGGCGGCAGGCTGGTGAAGGCGCCGGCTGGCCGGCGGTAGCGGCCCTGGCCGTCGGCGGGACCGAGCCCACCCATCAGCAGGCGCCACTGGCACTGCCAGAGCTGCCGGGCGGTGCGCACCAGGGTGGCGGGCGGGGCCATGGAAATCAGCGCAGTGCAGCCCTGACTCTGCGCCAGGCTGGAGCCCACTGAGCATGCAGGCGATGGTGGCGGGCCGGGTGATGGTGGTGGGGGGCACCCACGGCAACGAGCGCAACGCGCCCTGGCTGCTGGAGGCCTGGCGACGGCACCCGGCCTTGCTGCGCAGCCATGGCCTCGGCCTGGAGCTGGTGCTGGGCAACCCGGCCGCCTATGCCGCCGGTGTCCGCTACCTGGAGCGCGACCTCAACCGCAGTTTCGTGCCGGCCCTGCTGGACGCCCCCGGGCCGGGGGACCGGGAACTGCGTCGGGCGCGGGAGCTGCTGGCTCTCCACGGGCCCGTCGGCAGTGCCCCCTGCCTGGTGGCCCTCGACCTGCACAGCACCACCGCCGCCATGGGCAGCAGCCTGGTGGTCTACGGCCGGCGGCCGGCCGACCTGGCCCTGGCGGCGGGCCTGCAGCAGCGGCTGGGGCTGCCGATCTATCTGCACGAGCAGGACCGGGCCCAGACCGGCTATCTGGTGGAGCGCTGGCCCTGCGGGCTGGTGGTGGAGGTGGGCCCGGTGCCCCAGGGCGTGGTCCAGGCCACCATCTGCCGGCAGAGCCAGCTGGCCCTCGAGGCGGCCCTGGAGGTCCTGGCGGAGGCCCGCGCCGGAGCCCTGCGCCAGCCGGACCGGCTCGTGGTGCACCGGCACCTGGGCAGCCTCGACCTGCCCCGCCATGACGACGGATCCCCGGCGGCGGTGGTGCACCCGCAACGGCAGGGACGCGACTGGCAGCCGATCGACGCCGGTGATCCCCTCTTCCTCACGGCGGAGGGCCTCACGATCCCGTTCCACCCCCAGGCCGACCAGGGCGACGGGCCCGTCTGGGCCGTGTTCATCAACGAGGCGGCCTACGGCGAGAAGGGCATCGCCCTCAGCCTCACCCGCCGGGAGTGCTGGCCCGTGGAGCCGGCCTGGGGCCAGGCCCTGGCTGACCTGGCCAGGGACCTTCAGAGCCCGGGCTGAGCCCGGGGCGGGCCGTTGTAGACGACGCTCAGGACGCTGCGACCATCCGGGGCGACCAGGATCTCGGTCTCCACCGTCGGCGGCAGGCCGAGCTGGGCCCAGCCGGGGGCGCCGCCGTAGAAGCGGAACAGGAAGCCGTCGGCATCGGCGCGCACCAGGCAGTCGCCGCCACTGCGCTCATACATGCACAGGGCGGGCCGATAGACGCCGAGACCGCCGTTGAGCACCTCGCCCCGCATGCGGGCCAGGTTGACGGCGCGGCCGCGCTGGAAGGCCTGTTCCTGGGTCATCTGGGCCCGGGCGGGGAGGATGGTCGCCAGGGGGGCGGCCAGCAGCAGGGCCAGGGCGCCCAGCAGGGGCCGGAGCCGGGGGGAAGGCATGGTCATCCGCAAACGAGGGTGGTCTGTTCCTTGGTGCAGGGGAGGTCGGTCTTGGTGCCGTCGGCCCAGTAGATGCGCAGCCGGTCGTCTTCGGTGTCGGTGCGCAGGGTCAGCGACTTGACCACGCCGGCCGGGGGCTTGCCGGCCGGGTCGGCCGTGTCCGGGCGCGTGTCGGCCTTGTTCAGCCGCTGCTCCAGCTGCTGAATCTTCAGCTCGAGCTGGTCGATGCGGCGGCTCTCGGCATCGGGCGAGCCCTGGCAACCCGCCACCAGCAGCGGCAGGAGCAGCAGGGCGGGCGACAGGCGCCGCAGGCGGAAGCCGGCGGTGCCCGGTGGCTGGGGTGAGAGCGACGAACGCGAGACCATCGGCGGGCGGGCGAGATGACCGGTGCAACGCTTCTCCTAGCAGCGGCAAGGGGGGCGGGCCAGGCAGGAGGCTCGGCTTTTCTTCATGAACGGCCCCTCACATCCCGCAATGGTCTGTTACGTTGGACACAGGCGATCCATCGCCCTTCCTTACGCCTAAGGCCTGCGCGCAAGCGCATTTGCCGGCTGGCACCCTTCTCTGCACTCATGACCGCCACTCTCCAGCAGCGCTCCGGCGCTTCGGTGTGGAACCAGT
>NZ_JAGQBG010000145.1 GCF_024345515.1 Cyanobium sp. N5-Cardenillas | reverse complement strand
GCGCTTCGACCAGCTGGTGGGCCAGAAGGCCGTGGCCGACACCCTCAGCCAGGCCCTGCTCCAGAACCGCATCGCCCCGGCCTATCTGTTCAGCGGCCCCCGGGGCACGGGCAAGACCTCCAGCGCCCGGATCCTGGCCCGCTCGCTCAACTGCCTGGCCAGCCCCGCCCCGACCCCGGAGCCCTGCGGTCGCTGCCAGCTGTGCACCGATATCGCCGCCGGCAACGCCCTCGATGTGATCGAGATCGACGCCGCCTCCAACACCGGCGTCGACAACATCCGCGAGCTGATCGAACGCTCCCGCTTCGCCCCGGTCCAGGCCCGCTGGAAGGTCTACGTGGTGGACGAGTGCCACATGCTCTCCACCGCCGCCTTCAACGCCCTGCTCAAGACTCTGGAGGAACCCCCGCCGCGGGTGGTGTTCGTGCTGGCCACCACCGATCCCCAGCGGGTGCTGCCCACCATCCTGAGCCGCTGCCAGCGCTTCGATTTCCGCCGCATCCCCCTGGAGGCCCTGGTGGGGCATCTGCAGTGGATCGCCGCCGAGGAGTCCATCGGCATCACCCCGGAGGCCCTGCACCTGGTGGCCCAGCGCTCCCAGGGGGGTCTGCGGGACGCCGAGAGCCTGCTCGACCAGCTGAGCCTGCTGCCGGCACCGATCGCCGCCGCCGCGGTCTGGGACCTGCTGGGGGCGGTGCCGGACCAGGAACTGCTGCGGCTGGCCGGCGCCATGGCCGCGGCCGATCCCCTGCAGGTGGTGGAGGGCTGCCGCGAACTGCTGGATCGGGGGCGGGAACCGGCCGCCGTGCTCCAGGGGCTGGTCAGCCTGCTGCGCGACCTGCTGCTGGCCGGGGTGGCACCGGATCGGCTGGAGCTCACCAGCGTGTCACCGGAGCTGCGGCCGCAGCTGCCCGAGGTGGCGCGCCAGATCGGCAAGGCGAGCCTGCTCCGGTGGCAGTCCCAGCTCAAGGGCAGCGAGCAGCAGCTGCGCCACAGCGTCCAACCGCGGCTCTGGCTGGAGGTGCTGCTGCTGGGCCTGCTCGCCGAGCCGGCCGTCGGCGCCTCCCCCTCGGCCGGTCCCGCCCACGCCAGCGCCGAGGTCCAGCGGCCGGTCCGCAGCGTTGGGGCCGGAACGGCGGCAGCGCCGCCAGCGGCGCCACCCGAGCCCACCGCGGCCCAGATCCCGGCGGTGATCCCGGAAGCCGCTGCGGAGGTGGCGGCACCCGCCCACGACAACCTGGCGGAGCTGTGGCAGCAGATCCTGGCCGGCCTGGAGCTGCCCTCCACCCGGATGCTGCTCTCCCAGCAGGCCCAGCTGCTGCGGCTTGACGAACGCCGGGCGGTGGTGCGCGTGGCCGGCACCTGGATGGCCATGGTTCAGAGCCGCCTGCCCCTGCTGGAGAAAGCGGTGGCCAGTGCCCTGGGCAGCCCGCGGCAGCTGACGCTGGAGGCCGGGGGGGACACCCTTGCGACACGGCCAGCGACGCAGCCCCCACCGCCGGCCCGAAGCGCCCCCCCACCCGAGCCGCCCGTGGCTGCCGCCAGACCGCCGGCGCCCACCCCGGACGCCCCTGCGGCGCAACCCCCATCTCCGGCGCCGCCGTTGGTTGTCGAGGAACGCCCCAGTGAGACCAAACCGACGCTGCCAGCCATGGCCTCGGCCATCGACACGCAGGCCGGCCGCCTGGCTGAGTTCTTCAACGGCGAAGTGATCAGCGGACTCCAGGCGGATTCCGAAGAGAACTGAGGCCTCAGGGCACGCCACGCGACGGGGGGCCAGAAGCAGGGGACCTGCCTGGCATCCCTTCACCCATGGCTGGCTTCGGAGGCCAGTTCGGAATCGGCATCCATGGCG
This sequence comes from Cyanobium sp. N5-Cardenillas, assembly GCF_024345515.1. Classification (GTDB taxonomy): domain Bacteria; phylum Cyanobacteriota; class Cyanobacteriia; order PCC-6307; family Cyanobiaceae; genus Cyanobium. The sequence continues at coordinate 6,061 of NZ_JAGQBG010000145.1, read as the reverse complement.
GCGTCCACGGCGACCGCGAGTGACGGTTCACCGTGCTCCTGCCCCAGGTGAAGCGTCTTGACCCACACCAGCTTCTTGGGCAGCAGCGCCATCTTCAGCGTCACCCAGGGAATCACCACGAACCAGTGGACCAGGTAGAGGATGCCCAACCCGGCACTGAAGGGGTTCATCGCCGGCAGCGGGGGCCCCTCCGATGGCCGCCGGCAACCCGTGGCGATCGCCAGGCCCGAGAGGGCCAGGGCCACGATCGAGAACGGCCACATCGTGGGGGCCGTGCGGGTGAGAACGGTGCCGATCAGGTCGGCACTGGCCACCACCGGCAGCACGTACTGCAGCAGGAAGAAGCAGGTGAGATCGAGCTTCTGGCTGAACGTGAGCCGGTCGGAGACCAGACCGGAGCCGTAGTCGAAGAACCGCTGCAGGCCGCCCTCGGCCCAGCGCTGGCGCTGGCGCCACAGGGCCGGCAAGGTCAGCACCGCCTCCTCCTGCACCGGAGGATCCCAGAGCACACCGATCGGCAGGCCCTCAAGCAGGAAGCGGAAGCTGAGGTCGAGGTCGTCGGTCACGGTGTCCTCGTTGAAGCCCCCGACCTTCAGGAGCGCCTCCCGGGAGAGCAACTGGCCATTGCCCCGCAATTCGGCCACCCCGCCGTTGGCCAGGCGCCCCTCCTGGATCATGGCGTCGAAGGCCATCTCCATGGCCTGGGCGCTGGTGAGCAGGTTGGTCTGGGCGTTGGCCACCGCCTTGCGCAGCTGCACCGCCGCCCAGCCGCCGGCCTCGGCCCAGGGCACGAGGCGTTCGAGCACGTCGGACTGCAGATCGGCATCCGCATCCAGGACCAGCATCCAGCGGCCGTCCAACTGCTGCAGCACCAGATTCAGGGCCCCGGACTTGCCGCCGCCCGCATCCCGGGGGCGGCGCAGCACCCGCAGGAAGGGATGGCGCCCCTGGAGCTCGGCCAGCAGCTCGGGGGTGCGGTCGTCGCTGCCGTCATCCACCACCCACAGGGTGAGCTGGCCCTTGGGCCAGCGCAGGGCTGCGATGCGCTCCACCAGACGGACAATCACCGCCTGCTCGTCGCGGGCGGCCACCACCACGTCGACGGCTGACGGGGGTGCGGCAGGTGAAAGCACCGGCGGGGGTGTTTCGCTGCCACTGCGGCGGAAGGCCTGCAGCAGAACGGTGCGCAGGCTGTAGCCCCCCAGCAGGGTGGCCAGGGTGATGGCCGGCACGAGGCTGCGACCGGGAGGCAGCCAGTGGGGGGCGATCCCTACCAGGCCACAGCAGGCGAGGAACAGGGCCGCCTTGGCACGGCGGCGATCGCTGTCACTGCCGCCGGCAGCCATGGTGAACCTCATCCAGGCCGTGACTCTAAGGGGAATCGCCGCCGGCACCGAGGGGTTGCAACGTGGTGCCGGGGTAGTAGTGGGCCAGGATCCGGCGCGTGCTCCAGCCGCGGCCGGCCAGATCGATCGCTCCGGCCTGGGAGAGACCGGCCCCGTGGCCGAACCCCCCGCCGACCAGCTGCCAGACCCCCGCTCCCGCCGGCTGCAGGGTGAACAGGGTGCTGGGCAGGCTGCGCAGGGTGCGGCGGATGGCATCCAGCCGCAGCACGGTGCGGCCATCGGTTCCCTGCACCTCAAGGGCCAGCACCCGGCCGCTGGGGCCGCGGGCCAGCACCTTCAGGGCCGTGGGCCGCCCCACCCCCCGCTCCGGCCCGAGGGCGGCGGCGATCTGGGCGGCCGTGAGCTGCCGCTGCCAGCGGAAGACGGGATGGTCGGCCCCCCAGGCCGCCCGCCCGTCCTGCAGCAGCGCCGGCAGGGCCGTGGCGGCCAGGGGCACGGGGAACCGCGCCTGGAAGGGGGCGGGCCCGTCGGGGAAGGGGGTCAGGTAGGGGACCGGCGCACCGTTCCAGGCCTCCGGATAGGCGGCGCTGACGCCACCGTTGCTGGCGTGATACACGGCGTGGATCGGTCCATCGGCGCCCATCAGCACGGCCAGCCTGGTGGCGGCGATCGCCTGGCGCACGGCGGCGCCGGCGTGGCGCGGGTCGCTGTACACCTGGCACTGGGTGTCGGCGCAGAGGTGATAGCCATCCACCACGAAGCGGTGCTGGTTGCGCACCGCCCAGGTGCGGGCCAGCACGGCCTGGGCCTCGAGCGCCGCTGCCGGCACCCCGGCACCGATCTCGTGCGGCACCACACCCTCCAGGTAGCGCTCCAGGGGCACCTGCTCCACCAGGCTCCAGCCGCCGTGCGCATCGGCCAGCAGCTGGAACGGGCCGGCGTAGGCCCCCTGCTTCCAGAGCAGGCCTCCGGGGGCCTCGATCCGGATCGGAGACGCCAGGGGCACCACCCCCTGGGTCCGGCGCAGCTCCAGCCCGACCCGCTCGCTGGCGGTCCGCTCGAAGCCCGTCAGCCGCACGCCATCGGGGAGGGGGGCGGGATCCGGCGCCCCGGCCGGGGCCCACACCTCCCAGTCGCGGGGACGGGCGATCGCGGCCTCCACCCCCATGGCACGCCAGAGGCCGGCCGCCTGCTCGGCGCTCTCAAAGCTGGCGAAGGGCCCCATCACCCGGCGCCGCAGTGTCCTGGGTTGGGGCAGGACCTCGCGGCTCCAGTGCAGCACCAGCTCAGGGGACTGGAAGCGCTGCCCACTGGCATCGACCAGGGTCAGCAGACCGCTGCGGCTGCGCAGCCGCATGGGCTGGGCCGCCTTTGCATCCGCCGGCGCCGGACCCAGCCGTGCCGCCAGGGCCACCCACAGCACCGGGTTGGCCGCCGTCAACGGGGCGGGGCGGGCCACCGGCCAGTGCATCGGGGTCGAGGGCCCAGGGGCAGGGGTGTCGGAGGCGGGAGCGCCCGGAGCGGGGGGCGGCGGCGGGGCGGGCGGCCCCTGGTCGGCCCGGCAGCCGGCCGGGAACAGGAGCGCCATCACCAGCAGCAGCCTGGTCAGAACGGGGGGACGCAGCGACATCGGCACGGCAGGGGGGTTGGAGGGGGGTACACCCGCGTCGTAGTGTGCTTGTTTGTGCCTGCGCCTACCGAGATGCCGAAGCTCAAGACCCGCAAAGCGGCCGCGAAGCGGTTCAAGGCCACCGGCACCGGAAAGTTCATGCGCCGGCGTGCCTTCCTCAACCACCTGCTCGACCACAAGAGCCCCAAGCGCAAGCGCTATCTGGGGACGATGGCGGTGGTTGACGATCGCGACCACGACAACGTGGCCCGGATGCTGCCCTACGCCGGCTGAGTCCGGTTGAGCTCCTTCCGGAGTTTCCGCCTGCCTGTTTTCCACTCCGTTTTCCACCCCCAAGATCACCTCCCATGGCCCGCGTCAAGAGGGGCAACGTCGCCCGCAAACGCCGCAACAAGATCCTTCGTCTCGCCCGCGGCTTCCAGGGGAGCAACGGCAGCCTGTTCCGCACCGCCAACCAGCGGGTCATGAAGGCCCTCTGCAACGCCTACCGCGACCGTCGTCGCCGCAAGCGTGATTTCCGCCGGCTGTGGATCGCCCGGATCAACGCCGCCGCCCGCATGAACGGCCTCAGCTACAGCAAGCTGATCGGTGGCCTCAAGCGGGCCGACGTGCGCCTGAACCGCAAGATGCTGGCCCAGCTGGCCGTCGCCGATCCCTCCAGCTTCACCGCCGTGGCCACCGCGGCAGGCCACTGACGCCGTCCTCCCAGTTCCGACCGTACGGCCGGCTCCGATGAACGACCTGCGGCCCCAGGCCTACCTGCTGGGACTGATCGCCCTGCTGGGTGTGGCGGCCGTCGTGGTCGCCCGCCAGATCCTGCGGGTACGCCGCGACGAACTCGCCATGGCCCGGCTGGGGGGTAACGACAAGGCCGGCGGTCCCCCCCGGGATGTCTCCACCCTGTACGAGCTGGCGTCGGTTCAGTTGCGCAAGCGCCTCTATGCCGAGGCACAGGTGAACCTCAAGCAGGCCCTGAAGCTGGCCGACGCCGAGAGCGCCCCCGCCGAAGCGAGGGCCCTGATGGAGAACGCCCTCGGCTTCACCCTGGCGGCCCAGAACAACTACGCCGCCGCCGTGCGGCACTACCGGGCCGCCCTGCGGGCCAAGGCCGACTACCCGGTGGCGATCAACAACCTGGCCTTCGCCCTGGAGAAGCAGTCGAAGCCGGACGAAGCCAGGAGCCTCTACGAGCGGGTGCTCCAGCTGGAATCCACCAACAAGACGGCCCGCAAACGGCTCTCCATCATCGAACGTCGCAGCGGCCAGGAGGCCGGCGGCAAGGCCTCCTGAGAGGCTGATGCCGGGCTCACCAGAGACCGCGCACCGGTGCTTCACCCGTTGGGCCGGCAGGCCGGGCTGCGGTCGATTCCGGAATCAGCTGCAGGCGCCCCCCCGGGGTCGTGAGGCGCGGAGCGCGCCAACCACTCAGGGACAGGCCCTGCACGCTCTGAAAGGCGCCACCGGGCTCCAGGGCGCCGCCGAGGGGATCCCCCAGCACCAGCAGATCCAGCTGGTCCGACTTGGCGTTGAGGTTGCCCTGCACGGGTGACTCGACCCCGCCGATGGCCATCGCACCACGCAGATCCACCATCTGGCCCATCGGTGTGGCCCCATCGATGCGCAGCTGGACAGGCACGACCGGACCGCCACTGAAGGACTGGTAGCGGCCGTTCCAGCGGCGGGGCATCTGCTCGGCGATCAGGCGGGCCCGGGCGATCGGATCGAAGGTCTCGACCTCGCCGACGGCGCCGCCCTCCTGCTCGATCCCCTGGATCACGGGAGCAGTGAAGGGCACGAACCCATCGGCCGGCTGGGGGCTGGCGGCAAGCACCGGGCTGGCGGCGAGCAGCAGGGGCAGGGCGGCCAGAGGCACCGGCATGACGTGGGTCTCGTAGGCAAGGGGCAGACTAATCGGGATGCGTCCGTCCGCCGCAGGCCTCCGACCTTGACCGCCATCGCCCCCCCTGCCTCCCACGACGATCTGGTGATCGCCGGCCGCCGCTTCCGCAGCCGCCTGATGACCGGCACCGGCAAGTACCCGAGCCTGGAGGCCATGCAGGCCAGCCTGGAGGCCAGCGGCTGCGAGATCGTCACCGTGGCGGTGCGGCGGGTGCAGAGCGGCGCCCAGGGCCACGGCGGCCTGATGGAGGCGATCGACTGGAGCCGGATCTGGATGCTGCCCAACACGGCCGGCTGCGCCACCGCCGAGGAGGCGGTGCGGGTGGCCCGGCTGGGCCGGGAGCTGGCCCGCCTGGCCGGCCAGGAGGACAACAACTTCGTGAAGCTCGAGGTGATCCCCGATTCCCGCCACCTGCTCCCGGATCCCTTCGGCACCCTCGAGGCCGCCGAACAGCTGGTCAAGGAGGGGTTCGCCGTGCTGCCCTACATCAACGCCGATCCCCTGCTGGCCAGGCGACTGGAGGAGGCCGGCTGCGCCACGGTGATGCCGCTGGGATCGCCGATCGGCTCGGGCCAGGGCATCCGCAACGCCGCCAACATCGCCCTGATCATCGAAGGCGCCGGTATCCCGGTGGTGGTGGATGCGGGCCTCGGGGTGCCCAGCGAAGCCGCCCAGGCGATGGAGATGGGCGCCGATGCCCTGCTGATCAACAGCGCCATCGCCCTGGCGGGGGATCCGCCGGCGATGGCCAGGGCCATGGCCCTGGCCACCGAAGCCGGCCGCACCGCCCTGCTGGCGGGCCGGCTGCCGCAGCGGGCCGAAGCCCGGCCCAGTTCACCGCTGGAAGGGCGTGTGACGAACCATTGACGATCGGACCGATCCTGGCCGCCCTCCATAGGGTTTGGCGCACACCGATCCGACAGCCATGCAGGTCACCGAAGAAGACGGCGGCAAGCTGAACGCCTTTGCCAAGGAGCCCCGCATGGTGCTCCAGGAGCAGGGGGAAACCAGCGGCGCCAACCGGATGCTGCTGATCGGCGGCCTCGTGCTGGTGGCCGTGATGGTGGCGGTGGCGGCCGGCATCAGCTGAGACCGGAGGGCCATCGGAGGCCTGTAGTAGCTTGCCCGTCTGAGCACCTGCTCGTTCAGGAGTCTGGGGTGAAGGGTCTCGTTCTCGGCGGCGAC
>NZ_JAGQBG010000144.1 GCF_024345515.1 Cyanobium sp. N5-Cardenillas | reverse complement strand
CTGGCGCGTCTTGCCGCCCCAGATGGCCAGGAGCAGGTACACCGGCAGCAGTTCCAGCTCCCAGGCCAGGAAGAACAGGAGCATGTCCTGCACGGCGAACACAGCGATCTGGCCGCCGTCCATGGCCAGGAGCAGGAAGTAGAAGAGCTTCGGCTTGAAGGTGACCGGCCAGGCCGCCAGGCAGGCCAGGGAGGTGATGAAGCTGGTGAGCAGGATCAGCGGCATGGAGAGGCCATCGGCCCCCACCGACCAGGCCAGCCCCAGATCGGGCAGCCACTGCACCCGCTCCACCAACTGCAGGCCGGGATCGGCCGGGTCATAGCCGCGCAGATAGGCCGCCACGGTCACCAGGAAGGTGGTGAGGGCGACGCCGAGGGCGTACCAGCGGACCTGCTTGCCATCGCCCTTGTCGGGCACGAAGGGGATCAGCAGAGCGGCGCCGATCGGGAACAGAATCGCGGTGCTCAGCCAGGGAAAGGGCACAGAACGGTGCTGTCCATCTGGCCGGAGTGTAGAAATCCCCGCCTCCAACCCACCCACCGGATGGGCGTTGTCACACACAGAGGGGCTCAGCCGAAGGCGCTGAACAGGAGCACCAGGCCGATGACCCCGCCGAAGACGATCAGGGCATAGAACTGGACGCGGCCGGTCTCGAAGTACTTCAGGCCCTCGCCGCTGCCGAGGGTGAGCAGGCCGGTCAGGTTGACCACCCCATCCACCACCTTGGAGTCGACATCGAGCACCTGGCGGGCCAGTCGGCGGCTCCCCTGCACGAAGAGCTTGTCGTTGATGGCATCGAGATACCACTTGTTCGCCAGGAAGCGGTTGATGGCCGGGAAGCGCGCCGCCACGGCGGTACCGAGATCGATGCGGTGCAGGGCGTAGGCCAGCACGGCCAGGCCGATGCCGAGGCTGGAGATGGCGACTGAAGCGCCGGCCAGGGGCAGGAATTCCCCCCAGCTGAAGTGCTCAGCCACCTCGGCGGCCTCGACGGGATCAACGAGGTTGCCGAAACGGCTGTTCCAGGGGGTGCCGAGCAGGCCGATCAGCACCGAAGGCACCGCCAGTACCACCAGGGGAGCGGCCATCTGCCAGCCCGATTCGTGGGGATGGCTGGCATGGCCGTGGTGGGCATCTTCGGTCGACTCCGGGGGCTGGCCCGCCGCGCTGAGCAGCTGGGCGCGGATGCCGGCGTCCAGGCCGCGGAAGGGGCCCTCAAAGGTGAGGAAGTAGAGGCGGAACATGTAGAAGGCGGTCATCCCGGCGGTCAGGAAGCCCATGGCCCAGAGCAGCGGGAAGCTGTTGAAGGCCTGGCCGAGGATCTCGTCCTTGCTCCAGAAGCCCGCCAGGGGAGGGATGCCGCTGATCGCGATGCAGCCGATCAGGAAGGTGGCGGAGGTGATCGGCATGTGCTTGCGGAGGCCGCCCATCAGGCGCATGTCCTGGGCCAGCACGGGTTCGTGGCCCACCACCTCCTCCATGGCATGGATCACCGAGCCGGAGCCGAGGAACAGCATCGCCTTGAAGAAGGCGTGGGTGACGAGGTGGAACATGCCGGCCAACGGGGCCCCGCAGCCCATGGCGAGCATCATGTAACCCAGCTGGGAGACGGTGCTGTAGGCCAGCCCCTTCTTCAGATCCATCTGGGTGAGGGCGATGGTGGCCCCCAGGAACAAGGTGATGGTGCCAATCACGGCGATCACCACCTGCACCTCGGGGAAGGGCTCGTAGACCGGCTGCAGGCGAGCCACCAGGAAGACGCCGGCCGCCACCATGGTGGCCGCGTGGATCAGGGCCGAGATGGGGGTGGGGCCCTCCATGGCATCGGGCAGCCACACGTGCAGGGGGAACTGGGCCGACTTGGCCATCGGCCCCATGAACACCAGCAGGCAGAGCAGCACGGCCACCCCGGTGGGAAGGCCGCCCCCGGCCACGGCGGCCGAAAGCCGTTCACCGATCTCCTCGAAGCCGAAGCTGCCGGTGGCCCAGAACAGGCCCAGAATGCCCAGCAGCAGGCCGAAGTCGCCCACCCGGTTGACCACGAAGGCCTTCTGGGCCGCGTTGGCGGCGGCGTCGCGGTCGTACCAGAAGCCCACCAGCAGGTAGGAGCACATGCCCACCAGCTCCCAGAACACGTAGATCTCGAGCAGGTTGGGGCTGATCACCAGCCCCAGCATCGAACTGCTGAACAGGGCCAGATAGGTGAAGAAACGGACGTAGCCCTTGTCGTGGGCCATGTAGCCGTCGGAATAGACCATCACCAGCAGGGCGATGGTGGTGACCAGCGACAGCATCACCGCTCCGAGGGCGTCGACGCGGAAGCCCATCTGCAGGTGGAAGGTGCCGGCGCCGGCCCAGTCGAACAACACCTCCGTGCCGCCCGCTCCGGCCAGCTGCTCGGCAAGGATCGCGAAGCTCAGCACCGCGGCCATGCCCACGGAGGTGATGAGCAGAAGGGCCACCGGCTTGCGCAGGCGGTTGACGGTGCGGTTGAAGGTGATCAGCCCCAGGCCGGTGAGGCAGGCCCCCAGCAGGGGGAGCACTGGTATCAGCCAGGCAAGTTCGGAAGCGGAGGGCATCCTGGAGGCTCTGTTGGCGCGAGTTTAGGCAGGCCCGCCGGTCTGGCCCCGGCTCTGTGGTGGCCTGCCCATCGACCTCCGCCGGCCGGCGGGGGCTTCAGCCCAGCCAGTGGGCGAGGGCCGTGCGCGAGAAGGTGGTGGCGCCGAGGCCGATCCAGCGGTGGGCCCACCAGAACACGCCGATGGCGATGGCGATCCCCAGCTGGGAGGGCCTCAGGAATTCCGCCGCCACCAGCGTCTGACGGCCATCCAGGACGGCGGCGAAAGGCAGCACCGACGTGGAGGCCCGCAGTTCCTCGAAGGCGGCGCCGAAACGGTGGCGCAGGCGCCGGTCCCCGTTCCAGACGGCGAACAGGTGGTGGCCGATCAGCCCCACGCAGGCCACCAGGGTGAAGCTGGTGCCGATCCAGAGCAGGTGGGTCGCGCACCACAGCACCTGGCCCACCGCCTGGGGATGGCGGCTCACCCGGATGATCCCCGTGGCGTAGAGCCGCACCTGGGGCTTCAGCACGGCGGGGATCTCCAGCAGGTTGTAGGTGGCCGGATACAGAAACAGAAAGCTGATGGCCGTGCCGGTCCAGACCACCGGCACCACCCAGGGCTGGTCCTGCAGGTTCCAGAGCCTCAGGCCGTCGTAGCGATGGGCGAGGAAGTAGCCCACCACGATCACCGCCGCGGGGATGCTGAGGCCGGCGAACAGCAGCCGCCAGAGCCGGGGCCCGATCCTCGCCTCCCCCCAGACCCTCAGCGAGGCTCCGCCGCTGTGGATCAGGGCGAAGATCAGCAACAGAGCCAGCATCACCACGCTGCTGTGCTGGGGGCCCGCCGTCAGCAGGGAAAGCGAGGGCATGGGGGGCGGGGGGCTGGAGCGGATGTGACAGGTCGATTCTTGCCACCGGGCGAGCCCCCTAGAGTTCCGCTCGGCCTGCCGGCTCCGGCGAACGGTCCCCCCGAGGCCTCCCCGACCCATGGCAGATCTGCCTTTCACCCTCGACCAGCTCCGGATCCTGCGGGCCATCGCCAGTGAGGGCAGCTTCAAGAAGGCGGCCGACAGCCTCTACGTCACCCAGCCGGCGGTGAGCCTGCAGATCCAGAACCTGGAGAAGCAGCTGGATGTCTCCCTGTTCGACCGCGGTGGCCGCAAGGCCCAGCTCACCGAGGCCGGCCACCTGCTGCTCAGCTACTGCGACCGGATCCTGAGCCAGTGCCAGGAGGCCTGCCGGGCCCTCGACGACCTCCACAACCTGCGCGGCGGCTCCCTCGTGGTGGGGGCGAGCCAGACGACGGGCACCTACCTGATGCCCCGCATGATCGGCCTGTTCCGCCAGAAGTATCCCGACGTGGCGGTGCAGCTGCAGGTGCACAGCACCCGCCGCACCGGCTGGAGCGTGGCCAACGGCCAGATCGATCTGGCGATCATCGGTGGTGAGCTGCCGGCGGATCTCAACGACCTGCTGCAGGTGGTGCCCTACGCCAACGACGAACTCGCCCTGGTGCTGCCCCCCAAGCACCCCCTCGCCCGTCTGCCCGAGCTCACCAAGGACGACCTCTACCGCCTGGGCTTCGTCTGCCTCGACGCCCAGTCGACCACCCGCAAGATGGTGGACCAGCTGCTGAGCCGCTCCAAGCTGGATGTGCAGCGGCTCAAGATCGAGATGGAGCTCAACTCCTTCGAGGCCATCAAGAACGCCGTTCAGGCGGGCCTGGGGGCGGCGTTCCTGCCGGTGGTGTCGATCGAGCGGGAGCTGGCGGCCGGCACCCTGTACCGCCCCCAGGTTGCCGACCTGATGGTGCGGCGCCAGCTGAAGCTGATCACCCATCCGGCCCGCTACTGCTCAAGGGCTGCCGACGCCTTCCGGCGCGAAGTGCTGCCGGTGTTCGCCAGCCCGGACAGCCCCCTGCGCCAGGTGCAGGCCTAGCCGGGGCTGGCCGAGCGCAACGGGGTCAGAACTGATCGGCCTCCGGTGTGATGCCGACGGCGTCATCGGCGGCGCCGGCGACCCCCCGGGTCTGGAACTTGTTGCCGGTGATGTCGGTCTGGTAGACGCAGCGCACGATTGGCTTGTCGCGCACCGAGCCGATGTAGGCGAAGGTGTTCATGCGCTGCTTGCACTGGCGCATCTGCTCGGCGGTCACCGCCCCTTCCTTCTGCAGCACCGACCAGTTCTCCCGACGGATGACGCAACCGGGCTGGAGCGTGGGCTGGGTCACGAAGCTGCTGCTCGGGTTCATCGTGGTGTACAGCTCGATGTCCATCACGAAGGCGCTGGCCCCCCACTGCTTGCAGAACTCGGGGTCGGGCACCGCCATGTCGAGCTGCTGGGCGCTGGCGATGTTGCCCTGGTTGCCCTGGGTGGTGCTGGTCACGGCGCTGCCGATGCCGATGCCCACCACCAGCACCCCCGCCAGCACCGCCACGGTGGCCACATTGAGCTGAATGTTGGGCCCGCCGCCGCCCGTCGGCCCACCGCCGTTGCCGGAGGGGGGACGCCCGCCACCGCCGCCGGTGGTGCCCCGTCGGCCCTGGGTCCCGCGTGGGTCGTCCCGGCGTCCATAGCCCGTGGAGAAGCGGTCCGCTCGCTGGTCGGGGCGCTCGTCGTAACGGTCGGCCCGGGGGTCGTAGCGGTCGGGTCGGGAGGCGTAGCCGCCCGGCTCGGGCCGGCCACTGCTGCTGCGGGAGCGGGTCACAGGGTTTCCGGGCTGCGGGGCAGGCCCATCGAATAATTGAGCACCCGGGCCTCGGGGTTGTAGCTCAGCTCGCCGGCCTGGAGCATCTGCCGGACAAGTCCCTCCAGTTCGGAGCCGATGCGACGCAGGCTGTAGTCGCTCAGCTCCTGGCCGGCCTGGGCCGCCACCAGCTGCCTGAACTGGCCACGCACCTTCTCCAAGGCGGCCTCGTCCCAGAGGAACTCGTTGTCGGGATCGATGTCGAGGGTCAGCTGATCCGGGTCGGGGATCAGATCGTCGTTCTCAACCCGCGCCGTGAACAGACGGATGTGGCGGGTGGTGGACTTGAGCAGCGTCTCGACCATGGGCTCGTCCTCGGAGGCAGGTGACGACTTTAGGTAGGACGGAGCCCGAATCCGTCGCCCCGGGCCCCGGCCGCCGGTCGCCCTTGCCCTGGAGGGCCCGATAAGGTTGCTGCTGATCTCGGGTTCGACATGCGGGTTGTCATCGCCGGGGCCGGGCTGGCCGGCCTGTCCTGCGCCAAATACCTCTGTGACGCCGGCCATACCCCGATCGTGCTTGAGGCCAGAGATGTGCTGGGCGGGAAAGTGGCGGCCTGGCAGGACGCCGATGGTGACTGGTACGAAACCGGCCTGCACATCTTCTTCGGCGCCTATCGAAACATGCGCCAACTCTTTGCCGAGCTGGACAACGAGGATCGTCTGCAGTGGAAATCCCACGCGATGATCTTCAATCAGAAGGAGGTGCCGGGCACCTACAGCCGTTTCGATTTTCCCGACCTGCCGGCCCCCTTCAACGGCGTGGCGGCGATCCTGGGTAACAACGACATGCTGACCTGGCCGGAGAAGATCGCCTTCGGTCTCGGCCTGGTTCCGGCGATGCTGCGTGGCCAGGACTATGTGGAGGAATGCGACAAGTACAGCTGGAGTGAATGGTTGCGGATTCACAAGATCCCCGAGCGCGTCAATGATGAAGTTTTTCTCGCCATGAGCAAGGCGCTCAACTTCATCAACCCCGATGAGATCTCCAGCACGGTGGTGCTCACCGCCCTCAACCGCTTCCTGCAGGAAACCGACGGCTCCCGCATGGCCTTCCTCGATGGCAACCCACCGGAGCGGCTCTGCCAGCCGATGGTCGACTCCATCGAGGCCCGGGGGGGAGAAGTGCATCTGGACTCGCCCCTGCGGGAGATCCGCATCGATCAGGACGGCGCCGTCACCGGCTTCCGCATCGGCGGCATTAAGGGCCGACCCGAACGGGAGATCCAGGCCGATGCCTACGTCAGCGCCATGCCGGTCGACCCGCTCAAGCTGCTGCTGCCCGAGCCCTGGAAGCAGCTGCCCTACTTCAGCAAGCTCGAGGGCCTTCGGGGTGTTCCGGTGATCAACATCCACCTGTGGTTCGATCGCAAGCTCACCGACATCGACCACCTGCTGTTCAGCCGCTCCGATCTGCTCAGCGTCTACGCCGATATGAGCAACACCTGCCGGGAGTACGAGGATCCAGATCGCTCCATGCTGGAGTTGGTGTTCGCTCCTGCCGCCGACTGGATCGGTCGCCCGGATGAAGAGATCGTGGCCGCCACGCTGGAGGAGCTCAAGCGCCTGTTCCCCGTCCATTTCACCGGTGCCACCCCGGCCCGGCTGCGCAAGTCGGTGGTCGTCAAGACGCCGCTGTCCGTCTACAAGACCGTGCCCGGCTGCCAGCAGCTGCGCCCCTCCCAGGATTCCCCCATCCCCAACTTCTTCCTGGCGGGCTGCTTCACCATGCAGCGCTATCTGGCCTCCATGGAGGGGGCGGTGCTGAGTGGCAAGCTCTGCGCTGCCGCCGTGGACGCCCACCTCTCCGGCCGGGGCCAGGACCCCGCCCCTGCCCAGAGCCTGGCGGCGGTGTGAGTGTGCTGGCCCCGCTGCCCCCCTGCCTCTCCACCGATCTGGAGGACGCCTACGAGTCCTGTCGGCAGGAAACGGCGCGCTGGGCCAAGACCTTCTATCTCGGCACGATGCTGCTGCCCCCGGCCAAGCGCCGGGCCATCTGGGCGATCTACGTCTGGTGCCGCCGCACCGACGAACTGATGGACAGCGCCCAGGCCCAGACGCTGTCCGCCGAGGTGCTGCTGGAGCGTCTCGATGCCTGGGAGGAGCGCACCCGTGCCCTGTTCGCCGGCCATGCCGTCGATGCCCTCGACAGGGTGATGGTGGACACGATGGAGCGCTTCCCCCAGCCCCTGCAGGCCTACCTCGACATGATCGAGGGCCAGCGGATGGACGTGCTGCGCGATCGCTATGCCAGCTTCTCCGATCTCCAGCTCTATTGCTATCGGGTGGCCGGCACCGTGGGACTGATGACCCAGGAGGTGATGGGGGTCGATGCCGCCTACACCTCCGCCCCCTGGAGCGAGCGTCCCGACACCTCGGAAGCCGCCGTGGCCCTGGGCATCGCCAACCAGCTGACCAACATCCTGCGCGATGTGGGTGAGGATCGGGGCCGCGGTCGCATTTATCTTCCCCAGGAGGATCTTGACCGATTCGGTTACTCCGAAGCCGATCTCATGGCCGGCCGTCTCAACGAGAACTGGCAGGCGCTGATGCGATTCCAGCTGGAGCGGGCCAGGGATTGGTTCAACCGTTCCGAGGCCGGGGTGCGCTGGCTGGCGCCGGATGCCCGCTGGCCTGTATGGGCGTCACTGCGGCTGTATCGGGGGATCCTTGATGTCATCG
>NZ_JAGQBG010000143.1 GCF_024345515.1 Cyanobium sp. N5-Cardenillas | reverse complement strand
CAGGGCCCAGGCCACGAGCCGGCCGGAGAGGTCCGCCAACCGCTTCTGCAGGGGGGTCGGCTCGGGGCGGGCGGTCTGGATCAGGGTGGCGATGCCGCCCAGCACGGTGGCCATCCCCGTGGCGGTCACCACGGCCAGTCCCCGCCCCCGTCCCACCTCGCTGCCCAGAAACAGGCAGTTGCTGCGCTCCAGCACGGGTGTCCCGGCCGCCAGCGGCGGTTCGGCGCGCTTGTTCACCAGTTCGGCCTCGCCGGTCAGGGCCGCCTCCTGCAGCCCGAGTTCGTTGCCCTCGAGCAGCCGGGCATCGGCGGGCACCCGATCGCCGCTCTCCACACGGATCAGGTCCCCCGGCACCAGCTGGTCAGCAGGGAGGCGCTGCCAGTGGCCCCCGCGGCGGACCCGGGCCAGGGGCTGGGCCAGGTTCAGCAGACTGCGCAGGGCCAGCAGTGCCTGGCTCTCCTGCAGGTAACCCAGGAGGGCGGTGAGGGCCACGATCAGCAGGATGGCGGTCGCGTCCTTGGGGATGGCGTGCTCCAGCGCCGCCAGTCCGGCGGACACGGCTGCCACCGCCAGCAGCAGCACCAGCATCACGTTGCTGAACTGATCCAGCAGGATCCGCCAGCGTCCCGGGCCCGGTGCCAGGGCGAGTCGGTTGGGCCCGGCGCTGGCCAGGCGGTCGGCCGCATCGGCCTCGCTCAGGCCCGCTTCGCCCACCCCGAGGCGACGCAGGCATTCGCCCCCCGAAAGGGCCTGCCAGGCCGTGGCCTCGGGAGGGAACATGGCGGCCACCCGGTGGCACCTTGACCCTAGGCGGCTGCGGCGACCCCGAAGGGCGGATCAGCGCAGACTTTCGCAGGCCTCGCCGTCGCCATCGGAGTCCAGATAGCCGTGGCCCTGGCGCAGCAGCTCCTGGGCCCTGGCGTGGGAGCCGATCTGGCTGCAGTAGTGGCGGCGCCCGTCGGGGGTGGTGCCATCGGGGATCCTGGCGGAACGTCGGCCGCGCCGGAAGTCCCAGGGCCGGGTGATCCCACCCGGCACCTGCCAGACGCCGAGCCCCTGGCGGCGGGCCCGTTCCTCGGCCGCCAGGTAGGCCGGCCCGTCGCAGCCGGCCAGATAGCGCCGGTAGGCGAAGGCCAGGCCGTCCTCCACCAGGGCCAGGTTGACATTGGTGTCACCGATGACCTCGGCCACCGTGCGCCCGAAGCGATCGCTGCCGTTGGGCTGGATCGTCACCGGCCGCCCGACGGCCAGGCGCATCTGGAGGGCCTGGCGCGCCTGCTGGCCCCAGGGGCTCTGGGCCGTTTCGGGGGCATCGATGCAGGCCAGCCGGACTGTGATCCGCTGCTGGCCGCGGCGCACCCGCAGGGTGTCGCCATCGCCGACCGAGACCACGGTGGCCCGGAAGGCCGGCGCCGCTGCCACAGGCCCGGCCGAGAGCAGGGCGAGCAGGATCAGCAGCGACGGCAACCGTTGGCCGGGCATGGCGCCGGGGATGGGGCAGGGAGGGCCCTCAGCCTTGCATCGCCCGGGAGCGCACCTCCTCGAGGCTGCAGCGCCGCCGCAGCGCCCCGTTCTCGAACACGGTCTGGAGGCAGCTGGCCGGATGGGGCTCCGGTCGCTCCAGCACCACCGTCCGATAGCCCCGTTCGTCCCGGATCAGGTCGAGCACGCCGGCCTTGCTGGTCTTGGCGGGATCGGTGACGGGGCTCTTGTGCACCGGGTGGATCCGGCCGGCCCGCTCCACCCACGACACCTTGTAGGCGAAGCGCTGGCTGTCCCGGTTCACCTGCTGCAGCAGGCCGCCACCCATGCCGAAGGCCACGTTCTCGACGCTGAAGCCCGCCGCCAGGATCGCTTCGAGCACCAGCGGCAGGCTGGTGGCGGTGATGCCATCCCCCTGGATCACCCGCACGTGCTCCAGCACCCGGTAGCCCTTGCCGTTGAGCCGGCTGCCGAAACGGGCCTCCAGGCGCCGCAGCAGCTCGGGCACGATGGCCACCGGATCGCCCGAATCGGGCCGGATCACCACGGTGGCGCCCGAGGCGATCACCTGCTCCCGCAGCTGCTCGCCCCAGAGATGGTCGACGGCGTTCCAGAGGTCGTAGGAATCTGACACCACCGCCAGCACGGCACCGGGCCTGGCGAAGCGGTCGAGCATGGTCCGGTAGGCCTCCAGCTCGTGTGCCTGCCCCCAGGCCAGGATCGTGGAGTGCTCGGCGGCGGGAATCGAGAAGCCGGCCATCGGGCAGTCGTAGTGGCGCCGGCCCGCCACCAGGGCGGCGACGGTGTCGGTGCCGCGGAAGGCCACCAGGTGGGCCAGCCCGCCGATGGCGGCGCTCTCGTGGCTCGAGACGCCGCGGGAGCCGAAGTCGTGCAGGCGGAAGGGGAGTTCGGCGGCCGGGTCGTCGGCGGTGCGCTCCAGCGCTGCCCGCAGCAGCTCCCGGAAGTGCCAGCTGCGGGTGGCCACGGTGGTGGGGTACCAGAGGCGCAGCAGCAGGGTCTCCACCCAGGTGATCAGCCAGGGCAGGGCCGGATCGGTGGACTCCACCGTCATCAGCACGTTGCCGGTGGGCACGCGGCTGCCCTCGGGGACGGCCCGGATGCGCAGGGGCAGGCGACCGCCATGGACGCTGACCAGGCGCTGCCAGCCCCCACGGTTGAACGGCAGGCCGTGGGCGCTCCAGAGGTCGGCGGCCTCTTCGATATCCCCCTGGGTGACGGGCCGAGCCAGGGTGGTCTGCAGCAGCATCTGCAACCCGAAGAACAGGGTCTCCGGGTTCTCGCCGCCACGGCTTTCCAGATAGGCCCCCATCGCGGTGAGATTCGGGGGGTACTGGAGCCAGTGGCTGCCTTTGTAGCTGTCGGTGTCGAGCAGAAGATTGACGTCCATGGAGTGCGCTCCGCACGGGGTGGATGGGTCGCCCCGGCCCGGTCTCCCCGGGCCGCAGGCGTTGATGGGTCCGCCGTCGGCGACGGCGGCGCCGCTCAGAGGCGGGAGATGAAGTGCTGGATGATCTGGACGTGGTCCTCGAAGAAGCTGTCTTCGTGGGCGTAGATGTCCGCCAGGGGCATCCAGAAGGCCTTCTCGGCGTCATCGCCCCCGCGGACGGAGGGCAGAGCTCCGCCCTTGAGCTGGATCAGGAAGGCGTGGGTGATCACCCGGCCCCTCTGGGAGCGACCCGGGGCATCGAAGACGTGGCGGTCGGCGATCGACCCCTCCAGCACCGGTCTGGGCACCTTCAGACCCGTCTCCTCGCGCAGCTCCCGCAGCATCCCCTCCACCACGATCTCCTGCTGGTCGAGGTAGCCCCCGGGCAGGGCGATCAGCCCCTGGCCGGGCCGCACCCGGCGGCGCACCACCAGCACATGGCCCGACTGGACCACCACCGCGTCGGTGGTGACGAAGGTGGGCGGGTAGGGCGCCACCGACCAGATCTGGCGGTAGCCGGCGATGAAGTCGGCCTCCTGGCGCAGCCAGCGGTAGCGACCCGTGTCCCGGTAGTCCGTCAGAAAGGCCCGCACCGCCTCCGGCACATGGGAGGCCCACTGGGAGTTATCGGCGTCGGAGAAGTAGGCCTGGCGAATGGCCGTGGAGTGGACCTCGCTCTTCAGGGGCACATCCTGAAAGTCCCACTGGGGGAAGAGGTCGAGGTAGTAACTGCTGCGATCCTTCCGGTGACCGATGAGCAGCACCCGTTCGTCCTCGGCCGTGACGGTGAGCACTTTTTGCTGCACCTCCGCCAGCCAGAGATTGTCGGAGTAGAGATGGTCGCGGATCGGGATCACCTCCAGCCGGCGCTGCCACGCGGCCGGCAGGGCGGCGCGGATCATGGCCTCCCGCTCCTCACTGCTCCAGGGGTTGCGGGTGTCGGGGGCGCAGCGATGGCTGCCCAGCAGGAGCAGAAGGCGGTCGGCCCTTTCGAGGGCCGATGCGATCAAAGAAAGATGCCCTTCATGAAAGGGCTGGAACCGTCCGATGAGGACGGCGACGTCGTGATTCATGGTGAACCTCAGAATCCCTGAGATGGGGCCCGCCTCACCGGCAAGCTTTTCCTATCTAGCACGATTCCCGGGACGGTTCCGCGGTGGCCCTCAGACCAGCCGCTGCCCCGGTGGACCAACCTGAAGACAGCGATGCTGGAGAACCTCGGTGGTGGTTGTGTGGTCCTTTCGATCACATCGCGCTGATCGGCAGAGCGTGTGGAGGGCACGGTGCTGCCTGGGTGGGTGACACCACGACGGCATGCGAACATCCGCAGCGTCGCCACCGCTGCAGCCGGCCATGACCCAGGGGGACGCCAATGGCGAGCTGGCCGCCATTGCCGCCGCGTTCGATCTTCCGGGTCCGATCCTTGACCTGGAGCGTCTGGGCAACGGCAATGTCAACGACAGTTATCTGGTCGTCTGCGACGGGGACCCGTTGCAGCGCTTTGTGCTCCAGCGCCTGAACCGGACGGTGTTTGCGCAGCCCGAACTGGTGATGGCCAACATGATCGCTGTCGCCGAGCATGTCGAGGCGCGATTGAACGAGGGTTGTGCCCTGCTGGCTGAGCGCCGCTGGGAGCACCCCCGGGTGGTGCTGAGCCGCGTCGACGGGCGCCCCTGGGTGGAGCGGGACGGTGGCTTCTGGCGGCTGATCAGCTTCATCGAATCCTCCCGGAGCTTCGATCTGGTGGCCAGCGCTGCTCAGGCCAGGGAGGTGGGCTTCGGGCTGGGCGTTTTCCACCACCTGATCAGCGACCTGCCCCCGGCCGGTCTGGCCGACACCCTGGAAGGCTTTCACGTCACGCCCCGGTATCTGCAGCATTACGACGCGGTGCTGGCCAGGGCGCCTGCCGCTGCGGCGAGCGAGGAGATGCACTGCCTGGCTTTCGTGGAGGCGCGGCGGGACTTTGCTTCGGTGCTGGAGGCGGCAAGGGAGAGCGGCCAGCTGCGCCTCCGCCCCATCCACGGGGATCCCAAGGTCAACAACGTGATGATGGAGGCCGGCTCCGGCAGGGCCTGCGCCCTGGTGGATCTCGATACGGTGAAGCCTGGACTGATCCACTACGACATCGGCGATTGTCTGCGCTCCTGCTGCAATCCCCTGGGGGAGGAGACGGCGGATCTGGAGGCCGTCTGTTTCGATGTCGCCCTCTGCCGGGAGGTGCTCAGCGGCTATCTGGCCGCCGCCTCAGGGTTTCTCACCGCTGCCGACTACGACCATCTCTATGGGGCGATGCGCCTGATCAGTTTTGAGCTCGGCTTGCGTTTCTTCACCGATCATCTGGCGGGCAACGTCTATTTCAGGACCGACCGACCGGGCCACAACCTGCAGCGCGCCCTGGTGCAGTTCCGGCTCACCGAGAGCATCGAGGCCCAGGAGACCCAGCTCCGGGACCTGATCGCTGAGCTCAGGGCCGACCTCGCCGTCGTCCGCTGATGGCCGCGTCCGTGTCCCAGCGCTTCGAGCTGCGCCCCTTCGATGGCGGCAGGGCGTCGCCGGCCCTGGAGCTGGGGGGTGAGATCGACCGGCAGGGCCGGCGCCTCCTGCTCCGCTTGCGGCTGGCAGGGGCGATCGCGTCGGTGCGTCTGCCGGTGCCGGTGGCGGCCCCCGCGCGCCGGGATGGCCTTTGGGCCACCACCTGTTTCGAGTGCTTCTGGGGCGTCGAGGGGGCGCGGCCCTACTGGGAGCTCAACCTGTCCCCGGCCGGCCACTGGAACCTCTACCGGCTGGAGGATTATCGCGATGGTCTGCGGCCCGAGCCCGGCTACGACCTGCCGCCGCATCGCGTCGTCCGCGACGCCGGCGCGCTGACGCTGCACCTGGACCTGCCGCTGCCGGAGGGGCTCGCCGCGGAGGTGCCGCTGCAGGTGGGGATCACCAGCGTGATCGAGGAGTGCAGCGGGCGACTGAGCTACTGGGCCCTGGCCCATCCTGGGGCCGAACCCGACTTCCACCGCCGGGAGGCGTTCCTGCTGCGCCTCTGAGCAGGTCGGCCTGGGCGTTGGGCCTCAGCCGGCGGCGTGGTAGCTGCTGCGCACCAATGGGCCACTGCGCACCTGGGCAAACCCCATGGCGCTGGCCAAGGCGCCCAGCTCCTCGAACTCCTCCGGTTTCCAGTAGCGGGCCACGGGGATGTGGGCCAGGGAGGGGCGCAGGTACTGGCCCAGGGTGAGGCGCTGACAACCGGCGGCCCGCAGGTGCTCCAGGGTGGCCACCACCTCCGCGGCCGTTTCGCCGAGCCCGAGCATCAGACCGGATTTGGTGGGAATCTCCGGCGCCAGTTCCCGGGCCGCTGCCAGCAGCTCCAGCGAACGGCCATAGGTGGCGCCGCGACGCACCTCCCCCTGCAGGCGCTCCACCGTCTCCAGGTTGTGGTTGAAGCACACCGGCGCGGCGGCCAGCACCGCGGCCAGCCGCTGCCGCTGGGCCAAGCGACCCGCTTCGGGATCGGCATGGCCGCCCCAGAAATCGGGCGTCAGCACCTCGATCATCACCTGCGGATCCCGGCGGCGGATCGCGGTGATGGCGGTGGTGAACAGGCTGGCGCCGTGGTCGGCCAGGTCGTCGCGGGCCACGGCGGTGAGCACCACATAGCGCAGGTTGAGCACCTGCACCGCCTCCGCCACCCGCTCCGCTTCGCCGGCGTCGAGGGGGAGCGGCGCCCTGCCCTTGTCCACCTGGCAGAAGGCGCAGCTGCGGGTGCAGATGGGCCCTCCCAACAGAAAGGTGGCCGTGCCGGCGGCATAGCACTCGCCCCTGTTGGGACAGCGCCCCTCCTCGCAGATGGTGTGCAGCCGCTGCTCCCGGACCACCCCCTGAACCCGTTCGGTGGCCGAGGCCTCACCGAGGGGGCGACGGATCCACTCCGGCAGCCGTTCGGCGGGGGGGATGGCGCTGTAGCGGCTGGTGGCGGTCATGGTGTCGCGGTCAGGCGTCGGGGGTCATTCCATGCGCCGGCGTCCTTCGAACGCCCGGGCCAGGGTCACCTCATCGGCATACTCCAGCTCCCCCCCCACCGGCAGTCCGTAGGCGATGCGGGTGACGCTGGTGAAGGGCTTGAGCAGCCGGGCCAGGTAGAGGCTGGTGGTGTCTCCCTCCACGCTGGGGGTGAGGGCCAGGATCACCTCAACGACCCCCTCCCGGTCGACCCGCTCCACCAGGGGCTGGATCTGCAGCAGCTCCGGACCGATGCCATCCATCGGCGAGATCAGTCCGCCCAGCACGTGGTACTGGCCGTGGAACTCGCGGCTGCGTTCCATCGCCAGCAGGTCGCGGGAGTCGGCCACCACACAGATCTGGCCGTTGCGCCGTTCCTCGTTGCGGCAGATCTCGCAGAACTCCTCGGCCGAGAGATGGAAACAGCGCCGGCACTGCCCCACCTGGGTGCGGGCCGCCAGCAGGGCATCGGCGAAGCTGCGGATCTGCTCTTCCGGCTGGCGCAGCAGGTGCAGGGCCAGCCTCTGGGCCGTGCGGGGCCCGATGCCCGGCAGGCGTTCGAACTGGTCGATCAGCCGGGCCAGGGGTCGGGTGAAACCGCTCAGCGATCCGGCCGCAGGTGGGGGGAATCTAGGCGGCCCGCTCGCGCCCGGCAGGGCGCCGGGTGAGGATGGCACCGGCTCCTGCCAGCTCCCCTGCCCCGCCCCGTGCCATGGGTTTCCCTGCCACCCACCAGCCCGTTGCCCCCGCCCCCGCCGTCCCCTGGCGCGCCCGGGGCGGCTCCTTCCTGGCGGCCCTGCTGCTGACCCTGCTGCTGGTGGGCTGCAGTGCCGCCGCCGCCGGCCTGAACTCCTTCCAGAGCCCGGATGGCCGCTATGCCTTCCTCTATCCCACCGGCTGGACCCGGGTGCAGGTCAGCAATGGTCCCCAGGTGGTCTTCCACGACCTGATCAACAGTGACGAGACCCTCAGCCTGGTGGTGTCCGAGGTCACCCCCGATCGGGATCTCAGCCAGCTGGGCAGCGCCGTCGAGGTGGGCGAGACCCTGCGCCGCAGCGTCATCTCACCGGAAGGCAGCGGCCGCGACGCCGAACTGGTGGAGGCCCACGAGCGCGAGCAGGGCGGCCGCACCTACTACGACCTCGAATACACGGTTCACCTGGCCGACCGGGATCGCCACGAGCTCGCCACGGTGGTGGTCGACCGAGGCCGGCTTTACACC